>RFXC01000291.1 GCA_009921765.1 Betaproteobacteria bacterium
ACTGGCACCGCGTGCGACCCGATTGCCGCCCATACCCGAGGAAGCCGACGCCTCCGAACCCGAGGCACGCACCGAACCGCCGGATCCGGAGACGGACGATCCGTCATCAGCGCAGTCAGCGCAAGAGCAAGCACCACTGGAGGATCGCGTGCTCGATGCCGCCAAAGCCGCGTTGCCTGCGGGGCTGCTGATGCAGATGCTGGATGCGGGTGCGCTCAAGCGCGGCCATGCAGGCAAGTCCGGCGCGGCCGTGAAAGCCGGGCTGCGCGGTCGGCCCGCAGGATCGCGCCGGGCGCGACCGGTGCAAGGCAGCCGCTTGCATCTGATCGATACGCTGCGTGCGGCTGCGCCTTGGCAGCGATTGCGGCAAACCACGGTATCCAAGGGATCGCAGGCATCAACTGCATCGAACGCATCGAACGCATCGAACGCATCGAACGCATCGAACGCATCGAACGCATCGAACGCATCGAACGCATCGAACGCAGTAGCGATCCGGCGCAGCGGTTCGCGTATTCAGGTGCGCGCCGAAGATTTTCATGTCGCACGCATCAAGCAAAAGACATCCACCGCCACGCTGTTTGTGGTCGATGCATCGGGTTCCTCAGCCTTGCACCGATTGGCCGAGGCCAAGGGCGCGGTCGAGCTGCTGCTCGCGGATTGTTATGTGCGGCGCGATCAGGTGGCGCTGATGGCCTTTCGCGGGCAGCAGGCTGAATTGCTGCTGCCGCCGACGCGTTCGCTCGTGCGCGCCAAGCGCAGCCTCGCCGGCTTGCCCGGTGGCGGCGGCACGCCACTGGCGACAGCTATCGATGCGGCCATCGTGATGGCGCAAGGATTGCAGCGACGCGGACTATCGCCGCTGATCGTGATGCTCACCGACGGTCGCGCCAATGTCGCGCGCAATGGCAGTGGCGGTCGTGAACTTGCCCACACCGAAGCCTTGCAGGCATCGCGTCAGCTGGCCGCGATGGGTGTGTCGGTGCTGTTCATCGACACCTCACCGAAGCCGCAGTCGCTGGCTGCAGAGCTGGCCTCGGCGATGCGCGCGCGTTACCTGCCGCTGCCGCATGCGGGTGCGGCGATGGTGTCGCAGGCCGTTCGCGAGGTGAGTCGTGAGGTGACGCGCGACGCGGCTCGCAACGGAGCGCGCTGAATTGAGCGCCCGGCTGGTCTGGGAGACGGACGGGCGTGACTGGCCGAACCGTAGTCATAGTCGTTTCATACCGGCGGCTGGGCTGGATTGGCATGTGCAGCAATTCGACGATGCCAGCTTACCGGCGAGTGCGCCGCGGGTACTGCTGATCCACGGCACGGGTTCATCCTCGCACTCATGGCGCGATGTCGCACCTTTGCTTGCAAAGCGATACCGTGTCTTGTCGCTGGATCTTCCCGGTCATGGATTTACGTCGATGCCGCAGCCTGCGGAGCAATCGCTGACATCAATGTCGCGCAAGCTGGCCGCTTTGCTAAAGGTCGTGTCATTCTCGCCGCAGCTCGTGATCGGACATTCTGCGGGCGCCGCCATTGCGGCGCAGATGGCGCTTGACCAATCCATCGCGCCGCGCGCGATCATCAGCCTGAATGGCGCCTTCGTGGGTTTTGGCGGGCTCGCCGGTCAGTTGTTTTCACCGATTGCGCGCCTGCTCGCCGCCGGCTCTTTCGCATCGCGTTTTTTTGCGTGGCAGGCGCAAGACTCGGCGATCGTCGACAAGTTGGTACGCAGCACCGGCTCCGTGCTCGACGCCGCCGGCATGCGGCTGTATACCCAACTGGTAAGGAATGCCGGCCATGTGTCTGGCGCATTGGCGATGATGGCGCACTGGGATCTTGTGCCACTGGAGCATGCACTGCCTTCGCTCGCCTTGCCGGTATGGCTGGTCGCTGCAGAGAATGATCTCACCGTGCCGCCTGCACAGGCATCGCTGGTTGCGCGTCGTTTGCAACATCCACGCATCATTCTGTGGCCCATGCTGGGCCACCTCGCACACGAGGAGAGCCCGGCACAGTGTGCTTCGCTGGCGGACGAGGTGATGCTCGCGGTCAGCGCAGGCTAGCTGATGTGACTTTCATGATGTGATCTCATACGAACGCTCACAGCCGCGCTCACAGCCGCCTCAACAAAAACCCGCCAATCGAAGATGGCCCGTCGCCTTGCGCCTGCAGCTGAAAAACTCCGCCCAGCTCTGCTGGCCCTTTGCCGCTGCTGTCCGTTCCCACGCCACCAAAGAAACGCGCGCTCACGCCACCAGCGAGCGCATCGTTGGCTGCGGCGCTGGTCGCGTAGTTAGTGCTGTTCAAAGTAATCGTTTGGGTCAGTGACACCGGTATCGCATCCATGGTGCCTTCATCGATGCGCGTGCCGCTAAAGCTGAGGGTGATGGTTCGTTTAGCGAAGTCCACCACGGCGTCTGCCTGCCCCGTGATCGGATATGAGTCTTCGCTTTTCTTGTAGCTGAACCAGCCGCGCAGCGTGCCGGAATAGCGCACTGTACCCGTGGTTGGTATCAATGCGGGGCGGGTGACTGCGCCAAAGGCGACAAAGCCTCGGCGCATTTTGTTGTGCTCATAGCCGACGCCTTTCGACCATTCATCGATCATCACGGTGTCTTGCGTGATCCAGCTGCCCAGATTGACGTGCGCGTAGCTCCACTGGCGATAGTCGCGGTAGCCCTTGAAACCAGGGTAGGGGACGCCGACCCGGTCGGCAGTGGGTAGCAGAATCAGATTGCCATTCGCATCCTGGCCCAGGCCAGCCTGTGTGGCGCCGTCTTCATGCAGCCGCGTTGCCCAGAGATTGTCGGGGACGAGCCCGCCACGGCGCCAGTCGCCTTCGTTCGCATGGATGCCATCCGTCTCGACGGCGGCGCAGTCGCCCGACACGGCGCAATCAGTGCGGGGAAAGTAGATGTTGTTGGCGTAGTTGGCCTGGGTGCCGAGTGCGCCTTTTTTTCCGTAGTCGTAAAAATTCAGATCGCTGGGTGGCGGCAGCGTGCCCAAAGTGACCAGTCCCTTGCTGTCAAGCTGCACGCGTCCCTGACGCTTTTCAAAAGTCTCGATGATCAGCGGACGATCCGTTTTTCCATCCCACGAGATGCCCAGTTTGGACAGCAGCAGCGCGATCGCAGTCATATCGCCATTGGTCGTGCGGGTCACACGCACATCGGCAAGGCCGCCCGATGCTGGCAGCAATCCCATCGCACTGCCGGGGGTCGGGTTGTCCGGCAGGAGGTCGTTCATCGAAGTGGCGTAGGTTTGCACGCCGAAGCTGGTCAGGCCGATGCCATTCTCTACGCGCAGGATCGTGCCACCGCTGCACTGCATGTCGGCGGCGGGGCAGCTCATGTCCGTGTCGGCGCTGCTGCTCGCGCTCGTCAGCAGTTGGGTATCACCACTGCCACCGCCACCACAGCCAGCCAGTGTCGCCATTGCTACCGCCAGCAGCCAAGGCAATGCCGCGCGAGCGCGCGCCAAAAGCGAGCCGCCGCCGAAAAAAACTTCCCCCATGTCGTCTCCCTGTGGTTGTCCCGGTCGCCTGATGCTGCGCATCAGACATGCAAGACCTTAGGAGACTGACCGGGCCCTTGTTTGAGGGGCCACAAGCTCGAAGACCGGCGACGGCGCTTCAATCAGCCCAGCTTACGCGCGGACAAACCGTTCAGAGATCGGGGCTGTGTCCATTTATCTTGACACTTGACCATGACAAGCTTAAGTTACACAAAGATCCGTCAATGTCAGCTGACATCAGGACGGGAAATGACAAGAATGACAATGCCGGCAGGAGGCAGACATGGACAATACCCAGCGAATCGAGGCCGCTCTGGATGCGGCGATTGCCGCTCAAGAGGGCGACGGTGGACCCCCACGGCTGGCTGCGGCGATACGGCATGCCGTATTCCCTGGCGGCGCCCGCATTCGCCCCCACCTGACGCTGGCCGTCGCACAGGCTTGCGGCGCGGACGATCTTCAACTGGCGGCTGCTGCTGGCGCGGCGATCGAGCTGATGCACTGCGCATCGCTGGTGCATGACGACCTGCCATGCTTTGACAATGCAGCAACGCGTCGCGGCCGTCCCTCGGTGTTTGCTGCGTATGGCGAACGACTGGCAGTACTGGCCGGCGATGCGCTGATCGTCAGCGCTTTTCAGAGTCTGGGGGCAGCCGGCTGCACCCATCCGGAACGGCTCGGGCCCTTGCTGTCGACCTTGGCAGCCGGCGTGGCCGCCCCGACCGGTATCGTCGCGGGTCAGGCATGGGAATGCGAGCCGCGCGTGGCGCTGACCGAGTACCAGCGTGCCAAGACGGGCGCCTTGTTCGTTGCGGCCACGGTCTCTGGCGCGCAAGCGGCGGGTACGGCCGCAGAGCCCTGGCGCGCATTGGGCGAATGGCTGGGCGAGGCGTATCAAGTTGC
>RFXC01000292.1 GCA_009921765.1 Betaproteobacteria bacterium
AGGGCATCAGCCTCGTTGATGGTGAGACCGGTCAGCGCCATCACGACCCCCGCGTGGCCAGGAACCCGGTTGAGAAAGAAACCGCCGCCCACATCGGGAAACAGCCCGATGTGGATCTCGGGCATGGCGAGCCGCACCTGCTCGGTCACAATTCGAGTTGCCGCCCCAGCCACCAGGCCCAGCCCTCCCCCCATGCAGACACCGTGAATCCAGGCGATGAAGGGCTTGGGGTATTCGTGAATCATCCGATCGAGCTGATACTCGACATCAAAAAAGGAGTCGCCGTAGACAAAGCGGCGTGGCCCGCCGGCGCGAACCTGGCGAACCACTTCGGCCACATCGCCTCCGGCAGAGAAGCCTTTGTCGCCGGCGCCCTCCAGGAGGACCGCCACCACATCCTGATCGGCTGCCCACTCGCGAAGCCGGTCGCGCAACAACTCGCACATGGTCAGGGTGATTGCGTTGAGTTGCCGTGGCCGGTTCAACCGGGCCACTCCAACCTTGCGTCCGCCGGTGGCGGGCAACTCTTCAAACAGGACTTGCGCCTCGTCGTTCATGGTGACCTCTGAATATCGTTGCCGGCTGAACCGGGCGCGCGACCTGAAGCGGATGGCCCGCCGAGTCGCCGGGTCTCGCCGTGACGGAACAGGACAAACGCGTCCGGGGCAATGCCATGTCGCGCTCGCGCTTCCACGAGCTCGCCGATGGGAGCGTCCAGCGGCTCGTCAGTGAGCTCGAAGCTGCCCCAGTGGATGCCCAATGACAACCTTGACTTCACATCGCGATGAATCTGAACCGCCTCGTCAGGATCGACATGCTGATCCTTCATGAACCACCGCGGCAGATACGCGCCTACCGGAATGGCCGCCAGGTCGAAGCCGCCAAAACGCTGGCCGATATCGCGAAAGTCATTCGAGTAGCCAGTATCGCCAGCAAAATAGAACGAAAAGGACGGGTGGCGGATCACCCACCCACCCCACAGCGTACTGTTCCGGTCGAACGGCGTGCGCGCACTCCAGTGTTGCGACGGCACGAAATGCACCTCCAAACCGCCGTGCTGCACCTGCCCCCACCAGTCAAGCGCCTGCGTGCGGGTGATGCCCTGGTCGGCGAGCCAGCGCTCGACGCCCAGCGGCACCAGAAACAGCGGTGCGCCGCCTGGCTGACGATTGAGTGCCTGCACGCTGTCCCGATCGAGGTGGTCATAGTGGGAATGGGAGATCACCACAAGATCGATTCGGGGGAGTTCATCCAGCCTCACCGTAAGCGGTACGCGGCGCTTGGGGCCCATCCATTGCACCGCAAATGCGCGCTCTGAAAAGTGCGGATCAGTGAGGATGTTGAGGCCGCCCACCTGCAGCAATAGCGTGGCATGGCCAATCCAGGTGATGCTGGGTTCCGTCTTGTTGGCATGAAGCCATGCCAGATCGGGGCGCACAAGTGGAAAGTCGTAACCATTGACATGGGTAGACGGCGCGCGCGGCAAACCGTCGCGGGTGCGCTCGACATACCAGCGAAGCAGCTCTGACAACGGCTTGCCGCCGGCAGCGCCGTAGTTGTTGCGAAAGCCGCTGGGCGTGTGGTGAGGCTTGCCCGGATCGTAGTAGGGATTGACCGGCGCGCATGCTGTCGTGACGAGCGCACAGCACACGATCAAGAGCAACGCGCGAACGCGCGGCGCCGCTACATCCCACAGCCAAGGCGTCACGAACTCACCCTGGAGAGGATTGCTGCGGGCGCGGAAGGCTCAGCCTGGGCTCGCGGACGCGAGGCTCAATCACGCTGCCCTTGCGCGCCCGAGCCCCTGCCCACGCCGCGACCTGGGAGCGTGAGAGCGGTCGGTCAATCGCCTTGCCGCCGCGCCCAATGCCTTGCAGAACCGCACCCGCAGCGCCGCAAACCAGCACCGCTGCGAGCATGCCGCCCGCCTCAAGACCCATGAGGATCACCCCCCGACCGCCGCTTCTCAGCGCCTTGGCCTCGGCAAGCGGAAAGCTGAGCGCCTTGCCTTCGGCCGATACGCACAACACCGTATCGTGCCCAGGCAGGAAGATCGCAGGCCTGATGGGCGCGTCGCCATCGTCGAGCGTCATGAACGCCTTGCCCTGGCGATTGCGGCCAACCAGATCCCCCGCTTCGCAGATAAAACCATTCCCGCCGCGAGTGGCGAGGAGGACACCGGCGTCGGTACGCGCAGCAAACACATGATCCACGCGCGTACCTGCCTCGGGCTGAACCAGCGAGGTGATCGGCGCGCCATCGCCCCGGGCCGAGGGCAGTTGCGTGACCGGAACCGAAAACACCCGCCCCGAACTCCCCACGGCAAACAACTGGTCGGTGGTCATGACCTCGTAGGCACCATAGAGCGCATCGCCCTGCTTAAAGGTGAATTGAGACCAATCATGACCGTGCCCCTGTCTCGCGCGAACCCATCCGCGTTCCGAGACAATCACCGTGACCGGCTCCTCGACGACGCGTATTTCCGCGGCAGTGCGCTGCGCTTCCTCGATCAAGGTTCGCCGGTCATCGCCGTACTGCTTGGCGTCGGCTTCGATTTCGCGGACCACCTGACGTCGCATTGCCGCGGGGCTTGCGAGCAGTGATTCAAGCGCGGTCTTGTCCTTGCGTAGCCCGGCAAGCTCCTGCTCGATCCGAATCCCTTCCAGCCGCGCGAGTTGCCGCAGCCGGATCTCGAGGACATCATCAGCTTGCCGCTCGGACAGCCGAAAATGCGCCATCAAGGCCGACTTCGGTTCATCGGATTCACGAATGATCCGGATCACGCGATCAATATCAAGGAGGACCGCGAGGCGCCCTTCGAGAATATGAATCCGATCGTCAATCTTCGCCAGGCGATGACGGCTTCGACGGGTCACCGTTTCCACCCGGAACTGCGCCCACTCGCCCAGCATCTGCAGAAGAGACTTCTGGCAGGGGCGCCCATCGATTCCAACCGACACCAGGTTGACTGATGCGCTTGTCTCGAGGCTGGTATGCGCGAGGAGAATCGTCAGCAATTCCTGCTGTTCGATCCTGGATGACCGGGGCTCAAACACCAGGCGAACGGGTGAGTCCTTGCCCGATTCATCGCGCACGCCATCCAGCACTGCGAGTACAGTCTGCTTCAGTTGCTGCTGCTCGGGGGTCAATGCCTTGCGCCCCGTCTTCACCTTGGGATTGGTGAGGTCCTCGATCTCCTCCAGCACGCGCTGCGACGACACACCGTGAGGCAATTCGGTCACCACGAGTTGCCATTGCCCGCGGGCCAAATCCTCCACCACATGGCGGGCACGAAGCTTGATGGATCCGCGGCCGCTTGCGTACACCTCCCGGATGTCGGCCGATGATGAAATGATCTGTGCGCCTCCCGGAAAGTCTGGCCCGGGAAGGAGCGTCATCAACTGCTCGGGAGAGAGATCCGGATCGCGCACGATTGCTGCGGCCGCCGCCGCCACCTCACGCAGGTTGTGCGGCGGGATCTCGGTTGCAAGCCCGACCGCGATCCCCGACGCGCCGTTGAGGAGCACCATCGGCAGGCGGGCGGGCAGTTGCCGGGGTTCCTCGGCCGACCCGTCATAGTTCGCCATGAAGTCGACCGTGCCCTCGTCGATTTCATCGAGCAGCAGGCGCGAATAGGCGGTCAGCCGAGCCTCGGTGTAGCGCATGGCGGCCGCACCGTCGCCATCGCGCGAACCGAAATTGCCCTGCCCATCGACAAGCGGATAGCGCAACGAAAAGTTCTGCGCCATTCGCACCAGCGCCTCGTAGGCTGCCACGTCGCCATGCGGGTGAAAGCGCCCGAGCACGTCGCCCACCACGCGCGCAGACTTGACAGGCTTTGCGCCCGGCCCGAGACCCATGCGTTCCATGGCAAACAGAATCCGGCGCTGCACCGGCTTTTGTCCGTCACACACATCGGGGAGCGCCCGGCCCTTGACGACCGACACGGCGTACTCGAGATAGGCACGCTCTGCGTAGTGCGCAAGGGCGAGCGTGTTTTCTTCGTCGCCCGCCTGCGGGCTTCCCGCATCAAACATATCCTGCTGATTGCTCATCGATGACCCGTGATCAGATATCGGCTTCGACTTCGTGGCCATGGGTTTCAAGCCAGCTGCGACGGGCCTGGGCCTCGCCCTTACCCATCAGCATGGTGAACCGTTCGGTCGTGGCGGCGCGATCAAAGCTTCCCAACGACACGCGAAGCAGGCGGCGGGTGTCCGGGTTCATGGTGGTTTCCCAAAGCTGCTCGGCGTTCATCTCGCCCAATCCCTTGAAGCGTGAGATTGACCAAGTGCCATCGCGGATCCCGTCCTTGCGGAGCTTGTCCTCCACATGACGAAGCTCCCCATCGTCCAGGCAATAAATCTTTCGAAGGGGGCGTTTTCCCTGGGCGGGTACGTCGATTCGGT
>RFXC01000293.1 GCA_009921765.1 Betaproteobacteria bacterium
CCTCAAGCAGCCCGTGGTGGTCGAGAACCTGGCCGGGGCCGGTGGGTTGGTGGGATTTCAGCGGCTCAAACGCGCGGACCCCGACGGCCACACGCTCAATTTCAGCAATATGGGTTTACTGGTGATCCCGCACCTTCACCCGCAGGGCGGCTTTGATCCGCTCAACGATCTGGCGCCGGTGGTGTCGGTGGCCACCGTGCCGATGGTGCTGGCGGTGAGCAACGCAAGCGGGTTCGCCGACCTGAAGTCAATGATTGAATTCATGCGGCAGAATCCTGGCAAAGTGAATCTCGGCTCAGGCGGGCCAGGCACGACGGCGCACCTGTCGCAGGCCTTGTTCCTCAAGCTCGCCGGCGTTCAGGGCGAGCTGGTTCAATACCGCGGTACGGGCCCCGCCCTGATCGATGTGATCGCCGGCACGATTCAGGGCATCATTGATCAGACGGTCACCCTGATGCCGCTGCACGCTGACAAGCGTGCCCGGGCCATCGCGGTATCAGCGCCCCAGCGCGTTGCGCGTATGCCCGATGTCCCCACGTTTGCCGAGGCCGGTTTGCCGCAGTTCGATCTTCGGATCTGGAATGGCCTGGTGGCGCCCAAGGGCACGCCTCGCGCAACGCTGGATCGAATCGCAGCTGCGGTATCGCAGGTGATGGACAGCCCCGAGTATGTCGAGCGCGTGGAAAAACAGTTCGCTTCGGAAATCCCCTCGATGGCTGACCGCGGACCTGACGGATTTCGCAAGCTTATGGAGGGCGACGCGACCCGGGTGGCCGATCTAGTCAAGTCGATTGGCTTGCAGGGCAAATAGAGTCACACAGCTGTGATGCTCCCAACCTCTCCGTATGGCTCCCTCCCCGATGCGCTGGCGCAGCGCATCGATTCGGCGCTCGATCGCGTTCGAGCTTTGCTAAACGGTCGAGAGCCTGATCGGCAGCTGCTCATTGAAGTGCGAGACCTGTTGATTGACGCAGTACGCACGCGCGACGGGTTTACGCTTCACAATTTTCCCCTCGATCCGCGTACGCGTGATGCCGTCTACCTGTTGTCTGAGGATCCGGATCAGCGACTCGCGCTGTATCTGGGCATGCGCGACGCTGCGCTGGCGACCCCTGTGCACAACCATACGACCTGGGCATGCATCGTGGGCGTGCAGGGCTGCGAGCAAAACCGGTTTTTCGAGCGGGGCGCGGGCGGCCTGCGTGAGACCGGCTCGGCCGAGGTCGTGCACGGGTCCGGTGTGGCCATGATGCACGACGATCTGCACAGCATTGCCACCGATTCGGGAGTGTTGAACATGCAGCTCCACCTTTACGGGCGGAGCTTTGAGGAGCAGGCAGGCCGGGTGATGGTGGACGCCGCGACCGGCGCTGAGCGAACGTTTTCCGGGCATCCGGAGGTACAGATCCCGCATGGACGAATCACGGCCGCCATGCTGCGGCGCATGATTGACGATGGCCGGGAACTGGCCGTGCTTGACCTGCGGTCGGCTGTCGAGCACTGCGAAATCGGTCACCCATTGGTGGCCAGCAGCCTTCCTCTGGATCGACTGGCGGATGAATTGATTCGCCGGGTACCCAGTCGCGCGGCGCGCATCGTTTTGCTGGACGACGATCCGGAGCGCGCGTCTCAAGCGATGGAAGTCTTGGCCCGTGCAGGATATTCGCGACCGTTTTGTCTCGCGGGTGGAGTGAAGGCCTGGAAAGACGCGGGTTACGCGCTGTTTGACGGCATGAACGTGCCCGGCAAGGCATTCGGCGAACATCTCGAAACCGCCGGCCATATTCCGATGATCACCGCCGCGACGCTTGCAGCGTGGCGATCGTCGGGCAAGCCCTTTGTGCTGGTCGATTGCCGAACCGAGGCCGAGCATCGACGCATGACGATTCCAGGCAGCATCAACCTCCCGGGTCCAGAGTCTCTGAGCCGTATCCATGCGCTCGCGCCGAACCGCGAGCAACCCATCGTGGTTCATTGCGCCGGGCGCACTCGAGGGCTGGTCGCCACGCAGACGCTGATCGATGCGGGTTGCCCGAATCCGGTCATGGCCCTCGAAAATGGATTGATCGGCTGGTTGCTGGCCGGACAGGCGCTTGAAATGGCGGGAGGCCGCCCAGTTCCCGAGGCTGGTGCAACATTGCCGGGGCCCGATCCTCAGGTCCCGCAGATCGATGCTGCCACGCTTGGGGATTGGGTTGGTGATCCCACGCGTACAACCTATGTGTTCGATGTCCGAAGTCCCCAGGAGTTTGCCGCGGGACACTTTCCCGGCGCGCAGCTCGCCTCGGGGGGTGAACTGGTTCAGCAAATCGACTCATGGGTTCCGGTTCGACATGCCCGGGTCGTACTCGTCGGCGATGATGCGCGCGCTCGGGCGGTCGCGGCGCTGCTGTCTCGGATGGACTGGTGTGAACCCGCCCTACTGGTGGGATCGTTTGACGCCGTGTCGGGTGCCGAGCCGGAGCGTCCTGCCATCCCGCGTGGCTGGCGTCCGCCGTTTGATGAGTATGAACAGGATCCGGTCCGCATGCGGGGCTACATTCAGTGGGAGCTCAGCCTGCTGTCCAAACTTGCCGACGACGGCAGTCTGGTGTTTCGTTGATACCTTGACCATGACCCATACCCCCTCTTGTTCGGATATCCGCCGCCTAGCGGTCATCGGCCCTGGCCGAATGGGAAGCCTGATTGCGCTGGCCTATGCATTTGCCGGACTGCGGGTCGATCTGATCGATGTTCGCGCGCGCTCGGCCAGTGACAACGTGGCGCGTCGAAGCGCGTCATTTAAGGCGATTGAAGGCGCACTCGATTTCCTGATCGCGCACGATGCGGCGCCGGCGATCGCGCGCTCCGAGACGCTTGAGCGGATCGTTTGGGTTGCGGATGCCAATGCCGACGAAGCGCTCGCCCTGGCGGATCTGGCGGTTGAAGCGGTAGCGGAACTGCCTGCGCAGAAATTGCCGGTGATGCAGCGTATTGCTCGAGCAGCGCGACCCGATTGCGTGATTGGATCCACCACGTCCACCATCGCACCTGACGAGCTCGCAGCGATGGTCACGCACCCCGAACGCTACCTCAACATTCATTGGCTGAACCCAGCCCATCTCAGCCCGCTGGTGGAATTGCAACCTTGCGCGAAAACCGATCCACACTGGGTCACGAATCTGCGGACATTGCATGAATCCATGGGTAAGGTGCCGATCGTGTGCGGGCCTACGCCGGGCTATCTCATGCCACGTTTGCAGATCGCACTCATGAACGAGGCAGCCCGAATGTATGAAGAGGGTGTTGCAAGTGCGGCTGATATCGATCGTGCAGTACGCTTCGGACTCGGACTGCGCTATGCGAACATGGGAGTGCTCGAGTTCATCGACTGGGGCGGTGCCGAGATCCTGCTCAACGCGGGGCGGTATATGGCGAAGGCCACTGGTGAGCAACGGTTTGAACCGCCGCGGATCGTTGAACAGATGATCAGAGACGGTCGGAGCGGTTTGCGCGACGGTCAGGGCTTTCATGACTGGCGAAGCGAAGATGTTTCGGCGCAGCAACATGGCGTTCAACATCGAATTTTCGAGCTGCTTCGAGATGCCGGGCATACGCCTCGCTATGGGGTATTGAAGCCGAACCACCCAGGGGCCACAACAAGGAGACTTCCATGAATATCCGTCGCCAACTGATCGCTGGTGCGGCTGCGCTGAGCGCTTCCGCGTCCTGGTCACGGTGGGCATATGCCCAGTCGACCGCCTGGCCTTCCAAGCCAATCAATGCCCTGGTCGGGTACCCGGCGGGCGGCGGGACAGATGTCGCCGCACGGTCTATCGAGCCCGAAATGCGCAAGCAACTCGGGCAAGCGATGGTCATCACCAATGCGCCTGGCGCTGCCGGAACGATTGCGATGCAACGGATGCTGGCTGCTCCCCGCGACGGCTACACGGTTGCCTTCGTGGCGGGTACCGACCTGATCCTGATGCCGGAAACACCATTCATCGTCTGTACGCGCCCGGACAGCAAGGCAGCAACGCTCGACGAACTTGCCGCGCAGCACGAAGTAGGGCGCAAGGCTCCGGTGCGCTATGCGAGTTTTGGTGACGGTTCGCAGCCGCATCTCATCTTCGACGGTATCGCCCAGCGGCTACGGATCGACGCCGTACACGTGCCCTACAAGGGCATGCAACCGGTGGCAGCTGACCTTGCGGGTGGCCACATCGATGTTGCGGTGCTTCCGCTGGCGGGCCCGTTGCCGGGCTTGCTCGAGTCGGGCAAGCTCAAACCGATCGCAGCCGTCACGCGGGAGCGGCTGTCAAGCCTGCCTGCGGTGCCTTCAGTGATGGAATCGAAGCGGGCCGATCTCGGTGACGTACTGACCCAGGCATGGTTTGGCCTGGTTGCGCCTGCTGATA
>RFXC01000294.1 GCA_009921765.1 Betaproteobacteria bacterium
CATCTGGGCCACGTCGCCCCTCCGGCGGTATGTCGACCTGATCAATCAGCGCCAACTGCTTGCGCTCCTGCGTGACCAGTCTCCGCCGCTTGGTGCGAAAGACGCAGCGCTCTTTTCCATCATCTCCGCGTTTGACGCACGGCACACCGCTTATCAGGATTTTCAGCAGCGCATGGAACGTCTCTGGTGCCTGCGCTGGATCGCGCAGGAGCGGCTCGACCGCGCCGACGCAGTGGTGGTGCGCGAAGACGTCGTGCGCCTCGCGCGTGCGCCGTTCTATTTCCGCCTGCCCGGCCTGCCCACTGTGGCGCCAGGGCGACGGATTGTGGTCGATCTGAGCGACCCGGATGAGGTGGACCTTTCAGTCCAGGCGCGTTTTGTTTCGCTCTCCTCCGAGACGGACGCAGACGATCTCCCGGGCGAGGACGCCCCCGCAGAGGACACCACCGGCACCGCTCCGGTTGAACCGGACGCAGCCGCCTGACGGCCCGCTTTTCCGCGTCAGTCGCCTGCGCGGCAGGCGCGCTCTGTGAGACGATTCGGGCTCACTCCCCCGATGCCTGCGCAGACGCCGATGAACCCGAGCACCGACCCCCGCCGCGAGGGCCAGGACCCCGCCGCGCCGGACGCCCCTGCGAACCGGCAGGCTTCGCTCGAGCTCGAGCCAGCGCGCCCGACCGACGCCCAGGGGCGGGCCCGCGAAAGCCAGGCTCACAACGAACCGGTCGATACACCCGAGGTAGCCGCTGCCGCTGAATCGGAATCGGAATCGGGCGACGATCAGCAGCGCGATCCCGAGGAGGCCTCGCGCGCGCTGAACGAAGTGCAGGAGCTCCTCCGGCGTCACCGGGTGGTGCTCGACCTCGCCCACCGCCAGCAGCACGGCGAAGATGCCGAGCGCCACTCGCTGGTGGAATTGCTCGTCGAGCGTCAGCATCTGAACGAGCTGCGGCTGCGGCTTGAGCGCCTGCACCCGGCCGATGTGGCCTACATCCTCGAAGCGCTCCCGCAGTCCGACCGGATCACCGTCTGGGACCTGGTGAAGGCCGAGCGCGACGGCGAGATCCTGCTGGAGGTCTCCGAGTCGGTTCGCGAGTCGCTGATCCGCTCGATGGATACCGAGGAGCTGGTCGAAGCGGTCGAGACACTCGATACCGACGAAATCGCCGAGCTCGCGCCCGATCTTCCCTCCGATGTGGTCGAGGCGGTCCGGCAGGGCTTGAGCCAGGAAGAGCGTGAGCAGCTGCGTGCGTCCATGTCGTACCCGGAAGGGTCGGTGGGCGCGCTGATGGACTTCGAAACCATCTCGGTGCGCGCCGATTTTTCGCTCGAAGCGGTGCTGCGCTATCTGCGTACGCTCGATGAACTCCCCGATCACACCGACCAGATCTTCGTGGTCGACGAGCATGATCAGCTCGAGGGAAGCCTGCCGCTTGACCGGGTGCTGATCAACCAGCCCGAGGTCCTGGTGTCGGATGTGATGCGTCGCGACGTGCTTGCGCTTGCGCCCTACGACAACGCGAGCGAGGCGGCGCTCGCATTCGAGCGCTATGACCTGGTCTCGGCGCCGGTGGTCGATCCCCACAACCGGCTGGTCGGCCGCGTGACGGTGGCCGAAGCGGTGGACGTGATCCGCGAAGAGGGCGAGTCGGTCGCGCTCGCCCAGGCGGGTCTGCGCGAAGAGGAAGACCTGTTTTCAAGCGTCTGGCAGTCGGCGCGAAACCGCTGGCTCTGGCTCGCGGTCAATCTCTGCACCGCATTCTTCGCCTCGCGCGTGATTGGCGCATTTGAAGGCACCATTGAACGCGTGGTGGCGCTCGCCGCGCTGATGCCGATCGTGGCAGGAATTGCCGGCAATTCGGGCAATCAGACCATGACGCTGATCATCCGCTCGCTGGCGCTGGGCCAGCTTACCCGCTCAAACGCCCGTCAACTGCTCGCCAAAGAGATCGCCATCGCAGGATTGAACGGCGTGGTCTGGGGCGGCGTGGCCGGGCTGTTTGCCTGGTGGCTCTATTCGGATACGCATCAGGGGGCGCTACTGGGCGCGCTGATGCTGCTCGCCATGACCCTCAACCTGGTGGTGGGCGCCCTGATCGCGATGGCGGTGCCGCTCGCGCTCGAACGCAGCGGCCGCGACCCCGCCATCGGGTCGTCGGTGCTGCTCACGTTCAGCACCGACAGCATGGGGTTTCTGATCTTCCTGGGGCTTGCGAGCCTGCTTTTCCGCTGAGAGCGAGGCCGGGCTGCGCGCGGCACGCGCATTCAGCTGCGCGGCACAGGTGTCCCGATGACATGGCCTACCTGCCACGGGCGCGGGAGCGCCGCGTGCGCGTCCATCACCGCTTCGAGCCGCGCGAGCAGTTCGGGTCCCATTGGCGCGGTACGCCTCGTGCGCAGGTCTACATGCATCGAGAGCGACTCATAGGTGGCCGCCAGAAAGCCTTCCCCCGCATGGAACATTTCAATCAGAAAATGAATGCGCTTTGCGTCATAGGACAGCAGCCGTGCGGCAAAGCGAAGCGCCTCACCAAGCTTCACCTCACGCAAAAAATTCAGGTGGGTCTCCAACGCAAAGGTGGTCACCTGATGATGCAACCGATACTCGGGCGAGAGACCCAGCCAGTGAAAGAACGGCGTTGACGCATCATCAAAAGCCACATGGTAGTAGCCCACATTCATGTGGCCGTTATAGTCGATCCAATCGGGCTTGACGCAGACACCCGGCGGCTCAAACGGCGTTTCAGGGGCCACCGCTCGCGAGGTCGGTTGCGTATCAGACGAACCCATGCCCACCCCGTGCTTCAGGTTTCTACAAACCAGCGGCCGCCCTGTTCAATGAGCGGGAACGTGCGTAGCGCCGGGCACTCGGGTCCTTCCACCAGTTCGCCGGTATCGAGCCGGTACTGCGCCTGATGAAGGGGGCATTCGATCAGGTCGCCGAGCACGAACCCGTCTGTGAGGCGCGCGTGCGCATGGGTGCACAGATCGGCCACCGCAAACACGCCGCTGTCGCCGCGGCAAAGGGCGATTTCCTCGCCCCCAGCCGCGAGCGCACGCGACTCCCCTGCTCCGAGCGACTGCACTGCCTCGGTGACATCGATCCTTGCCATGGTTCGCTTTCCGGTTGGTTCAAACCACGAATTATCGCGCACAGAGCACGGCCGTCGTGTAGCGACGTGCCGCTTCCGCGATCAGCTCGCGCGCGAGCGGTGTCGATGGGCGCGGCGCGACGGCGAGCGGTACAGCATGCGCGGTCATCAACGATTTGAGCGGCGTGGCCGCCACGGCAAAGTTGACGTTCTGCGGAATATCGCCAGTCACCTGCGCCACCCTGAGTGCGTTGAGCTTGGAGACCACCACGCCGATCACCTCACCGTGGGTATCGATCAGGGGACCACCGCTGTTGCCCGATTGCACCGGCACGTCGATCTGCATCTGCAGCGGGTTGTCGCGCAGACCCGATAGCGCGGTTACCATCCCGGCGCCGAGCTGCCCCGACGAGGAGAGCACCCCACGAAGCGGAAAGCCGTAAATAAGCACCTCTTCGCCCTGACGTGGCCGTGCATCGGCCCGCAGCACCGCCGCATGCTCGACCGGGCCAGCCTTGAGGAGCGCGAGGTCGGCGCGTCGATCGATCGCAATCAGCTCGGCGACCTGGCCGTCGCCCAGCCGGATATCGCGGCACTCGCGAACGACGTGTTCGTTGGTGATCAGGTGGCCCGCGCGGCTCACGAAAAAGCCCGAACCGGTGCTTGAACGCGGGCGCGGCGCAGCCGGCTGAGCGGGCGCCACCCCGCTTTCGGCCGCCACGGGTGCCGGCGGTGCAGGCAGCGCGCCAGGCGAGGCGCTGCGCGATGACCCGACCGGCGGCTCGACCCCGGTCGGCAGTTGCAGGGCAAGCGACTGAGGCCGCCACTCGCGCCCCATCCTCTGCCCGTCGATCAGCTGGTCACCAGTGAGCTGCCCGGCCGCCTGGCGGCGCACCGCGGCCGCACGCTGCGACAGCGCATCGGCGAGCGCCGCATCCCCCACCCGGAGTGCCGACTCGGCCGCAACCTGTGCCCAGGCATACGCATAGAGCGGCGAGCGCTCGACCAACTGCCCGCTCAGATACCACTGGGCGAGCCCAAGCTGCGCCGCCGGGTTGCGCCGATCGGCTGCGTGCTGCATCCACTGCGCGGCCCGCACCGTATCGCGCTCAACGCCCACGCCGGCCTCGTAGGCGCGAGCGAGCGCGAGCGCCGCATTCGAGTCGCCCGCAAGCGCTGCCCGCCCGAACCAGCCGGCCCCCGTCACCGGATCGCGCTCGACACCGTCCCCACGCTGGAGGGCGAGGCCATAGGCGGTCTGGGCGTAGGCGAAGCCCGCCTCGGCGGC
>RFXC01000295.1 GCA_009921765.1 Betaproteobacteria bacterium
TCGATCGCGAGGCTTCCCGTCGTGGGAACGCTGATGCCTGCCGGGCCGATCGACTGGCTGAATGATCCCGACCGGATTCGGCCCGCGGTGTCGATGGTTGTGTTCTGGCGCTTCGTGGGATTCAACACGCTGCTGTACCTGGCGGCGCTGCAGGGCATCCCGCGTGAACTCTACGAAGCGGCCCGTCTTGACGGCGCGAGCGCCTGGCAGCGTTTCTGGCATGTGACCCTGCCGATGCTTCGGCCCGTGGCCTTCTTTGCGGTGACCCTGTCCATCATCGGCGGCATGCAGCTCTTCGAAGAGCCCTTCGTATTATCGGGCGGTCGCGGCGGACCGGATCAAGCCGTGATGACGACCGCAATCTATCTCTACCGCTCGGCATTCGAGTTCAGCGATTTCGGTGCAGCGAGTGCCATGTCCTGGATTCTGGTGCTGCTGATGGCCCTTCTTTCTGCGCTCGTCACGCGCTGGCTTGGCAATCGGGGGGACCGATGAACAAATCGTCGGTGGAGAGCCACGGCATGAACCAGGCGATCGAGCGGGTCACGACTGCAGGCCGATTGGGGCAGGGTGCCGCCTGGGCGCTGGTGGGTGCTGGCGCGCTGCTGATGCTCGCGCCCTTTTATCTCATGTTCGTGTTTGCCACCCATCCGCGCACCGAGATCCTGCAGCTGCCGCCGCCACTGTTTTTCGGCGATGCATTTCTTGCCAATCTCGATGGACTGACCCGACGTATCCCGTTCTGGAGCAGTCTGGGCTGGAGTCTCTATGTGGCGGTGATCAGCAGCCTGCTCACGCTCCTCTTCTGCTCGATGGGCGGCTACGCATTTGCGATGTTCGAGTTTGCCGGCAAGCGCTGGCTGTTCGGGTTGGTGATTGGTGTGATGATGGTGCCACCCTTTCTCGGCATGATCTCGGGCTTTCTGGTGATCGACGCGCTGGGCTGGATCGATGAGCCGCGCGCGCTCTACCTGCCCGGCGCAGCCAGCGCGTTCGGCATCTTCCTCATGCGTCAGTTCATCACCGCGAGCGTGCCAATGCAGCTGGTCGAGGCGGCCCGTCTGGATGGCTGCAGCGAATGGCGGATCTTCTTTTCGATCGTGCTGCCGCTGCTGGGCCCAGCGCTGGGCACGCTGGGGCTGGTGAGTTTCGTTGCGTCCTGGAACAACTTCATGGGCGCGCTGGTGGTATTGCGATCCCCAGATCGCTACACGTTGCCGCTTGCGCTGCGCGCAATACAAAGTCCGGTCGATACCGACTGGGGTGTGCTGATGGCCGGTGCATCGATCGCGGTGGTGCCGCTCCTCGTGCTGTTCGCGTTCTTTTCGCGACAGCTGGTCGCTGGTCTCACGGCTGGCGCGGTGCGAGGTTGAACGCGAAGGCGCAGGACATCAGGAAACAGGAGTCAATGTGGATCGTGATCAGCTGATTATTCCGGATCTCGGACATCTGCCAGGCAACTTTGTCTGGGGGGTTGCAACCAGCGCGTTCCAGATCGAGGGGGCGGCTGACCGCCGTGGGGAATCGATCTGGGATGCCTTCTGCCGGCGCCCTGGCGCGATCGCCGACGGTTCCGATGGTCTCATTGCCTGTGATCATGTTGACCGCCTGGAGTCCGATCTTGATCTGATTGCCGCGCTCGGGGTCGACGCCTATCGCTTCTCGATTGCCTGGCCGCGCATCCAGCCCGAAGGAAGTGGTGCGCCATCAAGCGGGGGGCTCGGTTTTTACGAGCGGCTGATCGACGGGCTGCTCGCTCGCGGCATTCGTCCCTATGCGACGCTCTATCACTGGGATCTGCCCCAGGCACTGCAGCTGCGTTATGGCGGATGGGCGGGGCGCGAAACGGCGTTGCGGTTCGGTGATTACGCGGATCAGGTTGCGCGCCATCTGGGGGATCGCGTCGTATCGTTCGCCACGTTGAATGAACCCTGGGTGGTGGCAATTCTCGGGCACGAGCAGGGGATCTTCGCTCCGGGGCTGCGCTCGCGTGCCATTGCCATGCAGGCGAGCCACCATCTGCTGGTTGCGCACGGCCTCGCGTTGCAGGCGATCCGCGCAAGCAGCCGTGCTGAAGCGGGCATTGTTCTGAACATGTCTCCCATTCATCCGCTGACCGATATCGAGGCGGATCGTGCCAAGGCGGTGATCGATGACGGCCTCATCAATCGCTGGTACATGGACGCGATCCACGGCGGACACTACCCGGCTGACGTGCTTGCGCACCTGGGCGCCGACGCGCCGCAGCAGATCCCCGGAGACAGCACACTCATCTCTCAGCCAGTCGACTTTATCGGGGTCAACTACTACACGCGCAGTTTTGCGAGCACGGGCGAACCCTGGTCGGCAGAGAAGACCGGCGCAGCGGTCACCGACATGGGATGGGAAATTTATCCCGCTGGTCTCACCGAGTTGCTGGTACGTCTCGACCGCGACTGGAACCATCCTCGTCTGCTGGTCACCGAAAACGGGGCAGCGTTTGCCGATCAGCTGGTTGACGGTGCGGTGGATGATCACCCCCGGGTCGAATATCTGGCGACACATCTGGCTGCGGTTGACGAAGCCGCCCGCCAGGGCGTGAACATTGCGGGCTATTTTGTCTGGAGCCTGATGGACAACTTCGAGTGGGCTTCAGGCTATCGCAAGCGTTTCGGCATCGTGCATGTCGACTACGCAACGCTCGAGCGCACGCCCAAGCGCAGCGCACACTGGGTGGGTGAACTCCTGCGTCGCTGGAAGTCGCTGCGCGCCCAGAGGTCATCGTGAGTTCAGTGCGTATGGTTCAGGTGCGGAAGTCTTTCGGTGCCGAACCGATCGTTCGCGGTATCGACCTCGATATCGCGCACGGCGAATTCATGGTGCTGGTGGGCGCATCGGGTTGCGGCAAGTCCACGCTGCTCCGGCTCATCGCCGGGCTCGAGCGCCTCGATTCGGGCGAAATCTGGATTGACGACGAGCGTGCCGATCAGCTGCCCCCGGCCGAGCGCCGGGTGGCGATGGTGTTCCAGAACTACTCGCTCTATCCCCATATGACGGTCGCTCAGAACATGGGGTTTGCGCTCAAGGTGGCGGGCGAATCAAAGACCGTCATCCGGGAAGCGGTGGGGCGGGCGGCCGAAATTCTGCGAATCGGTCATCTGCTCGATCGGCTGCCCCGTGCCCTGTCGGGCGGTGAGCGTCAGCGGGTTGCCATCGGCCGTGCAATCGTTCGCAAACCACGGGTTTTCCTGTTTGACGAGCCCTTGTCGAATCTTGATGCTGCCCTGCGCGGCGAAATGCGGCACGAACTGCTGCGACTGCATGAGCAGATCGGCGCAACCATTCTGTATGTCACCCACGACCAGACCGAGGCCATGACCCTGGGCACCCGAATCGCGCTGCTTCGCAAGGGAGCGCTCGAGCAGCAAGGCACACCCCTCGAACTCTTCAACCACCCCCGCAACCAGTACGTCGGTGCGTTCCTGGGCTCGCCCCCCATGAATCAGCTGCGCGTGTCGTGGCGGGAGACTGAAAGAGCCTGGCAGATCGGTTCGCATATGGTGTCCGGGCGCATGCTGCCCGCGCTTGCGTCGCTGCCGCTTTCCGGGGGCGTTGCAGCAATCGGGGTGCGACCCGAAGCCTGGGACCTGGTCGATCCGCTTGCATCAGAGGACGGCATCGCCTGCACAGTGAGCTGGGTGGAGCACCTGGGTGACAGCGTGATCCTGTTTTGCAGCATTGAGGGCGAAGCGGCCCCGGTTGCGGTGCGCCGGCCTGCCTCGGGCTCGGTGCCTGCCAGGGGTGAATCCATCCGGATCACCGCGAGTGCTGCGAACTGCCACTTGTTTGATCAGCGGGGGGAGAGACTGTGATGGTCGCCCGCTGCTACTTTTTTCGTCCTGTCTTGAAATCGCTTTCAAAAAGTGTCGGGCTCGCGTGCTGCGATGCCTGGCTGATGACCTTCGAGGAGACTTTTGATCATGGCTGCTAAACCCAACACCGATCGTATTCGGACTAAACGTGCTGCCTTGCGTCGGGCAGATCCTCGGCTGGAGCTTGAGTCGGTCGAACTGGCGCCGGATAACCTGGGTGAGCGCCCAGGCAGCGACCTGCTGCCCGGCAGAGGGCTGATCGGGGAGGTCAATGCCCCAGCTGATGCACGCGAGGTGCCGGCCCATGTTGAAGCGATAGCAATCGAACAGCTGGCCGACAGTGCCGGACCTGTGGTTGCCCAGACCTCACTCGGCGAGTTCGGTCGTGGGTTGTTCAACGGCGCGGACGTGATGCAGTTCGCGCAGGCGGCGGGGGGAGCGGTCGCCGATACGGCGGCTTCGGCGCCTGC
>RFXC01000296.1 GCA_009921765.1 Betaproteobacteria bacterium
GTTCACGACGCCACTCGAACGCCAGGGCCTCGACCGCCTCGCGAGGATCGCGAAAATGCGGCAGCGTCAGCACGTCGAAACGCAGGCGCTCGTCGAGCAGGCGCATTTCCACCTCCTTTGCGTTGTCGTGGAAAAGTTGCAGGTGGATCGGCGCATGATCGGCGCAGATCCCTTTCCAGACAGCCCCGGTGAGATAAGGGTGAAACTCGGCGAGCCGGCCCATCAGTTCGGCTGCCACCTCACGACGGCGCGCCACCCGCGCTGCATGATCGGGGTCGAACAGGTCGAGATGTTCACGCAACGCCGCATCAATTTCCTCGCCGTCGGGTAACGCGCCGCGTGGTGGGGCCGCGCGCCCCAGCAGCTGGCGGGCCGCTTTCAGCTTGGCCGCACCATAGTCGAGACCCGAGTCGGCAATCAGGCGGGCGGCGGCGGCGGCAATCTCGAGTCGAACAGAATCGGGGTGATCAGTCATGGCAGTAGAATCGCGGCTCTTTGCCATTATCGCTCCGATGCATATCCATATCCTCGGTATCTGCGGGACCTTCATGGGCGGCATCGCTGCGATTGCCCGTGAGGCAGGCCATCAGGTGACGGGTTGCGATGCCGGCGTCTACCCCCCAATGAGCGACCAGCTGCGAGCCCTCGGCATCGACCTCATCGAAGGGTATGGCGCCGACCAGCTGAGCATCAACCCCGACCTCTGGATCATTGGCAACGCCATCAGCCGGGGCAATCCTCTCCTCGAAGCCATCCTCGATTCCGGCGCACGTTATCAGTCTGGGCCGCAATGGCTCGCTGAACAGGTGCTCGCAGGCAGACATGTTCTCGCTGTCGCCGGCACCCACGGCAAGACCACCACCACGGCCATGCTCGCATGGGTTCTGGAGTGCGCAGGCGCCGCGCCGGGATTTCTGATCGGCGGCGCGCCGCTCGATTTCGAGCGCTCGGCACGCCTGGGGACTGGCCGCGCGTTCGTGATCGAAGCCGATGAATACGACACCGCCTTTTTCGACAAGCGCTCCAAGTTCATTCACTACCGCCCCAGGACCCTGATCCTGAATAATCTCGAGTTCGATCACGCGGACATCTTCGCCGATCTTGCCGCGATCGAAACGCAATTTCACCATCTTGTTCGCACCGTTCCCCGCTCGGGCCAAGTGGTCGTGAACGCCCAGGCGCCAGCGCTTGCCCGGGTGCTCGCACGTGGCTGCTGGAGCGAAGTACAGTCTTTTTTAGCCGATCAGGACTGGAACATCGGCGAACTCACCGAACACGGTGCATCCTTGACAGCGGGCTTCACGGTGTTGCGACACGGCGCGCCGCTTGGCCTGTGCGCATTGCCCCAACCCGGTGCGCACAATCGGGCCAATGCCCTCGCAGCGATCGTGGCAGCGAGCGCTTTCGGCGTCGCCGCGCGCGAGGCGATCGAGGCCCTGTCGCGCTTTGGGGGCGTCCGGCGCCGGCTACAGCTTCGTGGCGAGGTGCGCGGCGTTGCGGTGATCGACGATTTTGCCCACCATCCCACGGCTATTTCCGAGACGATCGCAGCACTTCGCGAACGTACCCGCCCGGGCGAACGGATCCTCGCGGTCTTCGAACCACGCTCGAACACGATGAAGCTGGGCACCATGCGCGCCCAGCTGGCCGGCAGCCTTGCGCAGGCCGATCGGATTTACTGCTACGCAGGCGCCCTGTCGTGGAACCCCGCCGACGATCTGGCAGCACTTGGCGCACGCGCCAGCGTTGAGACCGACCTCGACCGGCTGGTCGCGCAGATCGCGGCCGAGGCCCGGGCCGGGGACAGGATCCTCGTCATGAGCAACGGCGGCTTCGGCGGCATCCACGCCCGCCTCCTGGCTGCGCTGGATACGCCCTGATGGCCGTCTCAGGCGAGGGCGTCGGCGGCGATTCGTGCGAGCGGCTCATCTACCTCCACGGGTTCCGATCGTCGCCGCAGTCGTTCAAGGCACAGTGCCTCGGCCGGGCCATGGCACAGGCGGGGCGGGTAGAGGATTTTGTCTGTCCGGCGCTACCGGCCTCGCCCGCCGCAGCCATCGCGCTCATCGTCGAACGCATTGCCCCGAACGAGCGCGATGTGGTGGTGGGCAGTTCGCTGGGCGGCTACTACGCGCGCCACCTCGCCGAGTCCTGCGGCCCGCGGACAGTGCTGCTGAACCCCTCGGTGCGTCCGGCGGAGTCGCTCGCCCGCCATCTGGGCCGGGGAACGCTGTTTCACAGCGATGAGCCCTTCGAGTTCATCGCCGAGCATCTTGCCGAACTGCGCCGCTTCGAGGTGCCCAGGGTCAGCCGGCCCGAGCGCAGCCTCCTGATCGCCGCCACCGGCGACGAACTGCTGGACTGGCGCGAGATGGTTGCGGCCTGGGCGGGCGCACAGACCCTGGTGATCGAGGGCAGCGACCACGCACTGTCGGACTTCGAGCAGCACATCGACCGGGTGTTGGCCTTTGCCGGCATCAAGCTCCCGGCACAATGACGAACCGATCACGAACGGACCGGAGAAACCCGCTCATGAAACTCAGGAACAAAGTGGCCATCATCACGGGCGCCGCCAGCGGCATCGGGCTGGCCACCGCACATGTTTTTGCCGCAGAGGGCGCACGCGTGGTGCTTGCCGATATCGATGCGGGCCGCACCGAGACGGCAAGCGCCGCGGTGGCGCAGGCTGGCGGCGAGACGCTCGCTGTCCGGGTGGATGTGACCGACCGCGAGAGCGTTGACGCCATGGTTGCCGCCACGCTCGCGCGCTTCGGACGCATCGACTGCCTGGTGAACAACGCCGGCATCACCAAGGATTCGCGGCTCGTCAAGATGACCGAGCAGCAATTCGACAGCGTGATGTCGGTCAATCTGAAGGGTGTCTTTCACTGCACGCAGGCCGTCGTACCGACCATGCTCGAGCAGGAAAGCGGGGTGATCCTGATCGCCTCCTCGGTGGTGGGCCTCTATGGCAATTTCGGACAGACCAACTACGCGGCCACCAAGGCCGGCGTGATCGGGTTTGCGAAGACCTGGGGCCGCGAACTGGGGCCTAAAGGCATCCGGACCGTTGCGGTGTGTCCCGGGTTTGTCGCCACGCCCATCCTGGAGACCATTCCGCCTGCGGTGATGCAGAAGATGGTCGAGAAGGTACCCATGGGACGGCTCGGTCAGCCCGAGGAAATTGCTCGCGTCTACGCGTTTCTCGCCTCCGACGATGCAAGCTACATCAACGGCACCACAATCGAGGTCTCTGGCGGCATCATGATGTAAGCGATTGCCGCTCGCGCGGGGCCGCCTGGTCAACACGCGGTTCCCACCACATATCGACGATCCACACGGGAGACGCTGCCGTTGGCTGCGACACAGGTTTTATTTGAAGAGGCGGGCGACTTCAAGGCGGCCACCGTGCTGAGCGAAGCGGGCGCGAGCCTGCAGGTTGAGCTCGCGAGCGGCCGGCGCGTCAAGATCAAGGCTGCGCATGTGATGCTGCGCTTTGACCGGCCATCGGTCGAGGCGCTGCTGCCCGCCGCCACGAAGCTCGCCGAGGAGCTCGACATCGAGTTTCTCTGGCAATGCGCCCCCCAGGAGGAGTTTGGCTACGAGGCGCTCGCTGCCGAGTATTTCGGCGCCGCGCCCGATGCGATCCAGTCCACTGCACTCCTTTTGCGTCTGCATGCATCGCCCATCCATTTTCAGCGTAAAGGCCGCGGGCAATATCGCGCCGCGCCGGAAGAGACTGTACGCACTGCGCTCGCCTCGCTCGCGCGCCGCCGGGAGATCGAGGCCCGGATCGAAGCGATGGCTGAACGACTTCGGGCAGGTGAACTGCCGGCGGAACTGGCAGCGCGGCCCGCCAGCCTGCTGGTTCGCCCCGACAAGCAGAGCATTGAGTGGCGCGCTTTCGATGCGGCACTGCGCACGAGCCACCTCACCCCCGAGCGGCTGCTGCTACAGGTGGGCGCGTTCGAGTCGGCGCATGCGCTCCACTTCGGCTGCTTTGCAGCTGAACATTTTCCCGCCGGACTGCGGTTCGAAGGACGCGCGGAGGCCGCGGGGCTCGCCGCCGAGCCGCACGCCGAGCTTGAACGCGCCGAGGTCCAGGCTTTTTCGATCGACGATGAGTCAACCACCGAAATCGATGATGCGCTGTCGGTGACGCCGCTCGAGGGCGGTCGATGGCGGATCGGCATCCACATCGCAGCGCCCGCGCTCGCACTGGAACATGACTCACCGCTCGATCTGCTCGCGCGTGAGCGCATGTCCTCGGTGTACATGCCCGGCGACAAAATCACCATGCTCCCTGATCCGGTGGTCGC
>RFXC01000297.1 GCA_009921765.1 Betaproteobacteria bacterium
GCTGGCCACGGCTCCGGCGGCCAGGGCCGAGTCTTCTCTGCCGCGGCCGCCGGGTGTCGCGCCTGGTGACCCCGAGCGTGGGCGCCAACTGGTGGCGGACCGTCAACGGGGGCTGTGTCTCCTTTGTCACAGTGCGCCGGTGGGCGATGCACGCCAGCAGGGCAACCTGGCGCCGCCGCTGGCGGGTGTCGGTGGTCGGTTGGATGAGGCGGAACTGCGACTGCGGATTCATGATTCGCGACGCGTCAACCCGGAGTCTCTGATGCCCGCCTATGGCGTGGCTGATGCCGCGCCGAGGGTGGCGCAGGCGTGGCGCGGCAAGACGATTTTCAGCGCGCAGCAGATCGAGGATGTGGTGGCCTGGCTCGTGACTCTCAAATGAGCGGAGGGTTTCTTGAAACAATTTGATCGACCCGCAGAGCGGGCTCGTCAGCCTGTTCGGAGGCAGATGCTGGGCGGTGCGGTGGCGGGCGTCGTCGGCGGAGCGTTGGGTGGTGCGTTCGGCCGGGGGGCCGTCCCGGCGGGTCTTCGCGCGGTGGTGGCGGCCGGCGCCTGGCTGGCGAGCGCGCCTGCCTCGCTCGCGTCTACCGCCGCCAGCCAGTCGCTGCCCGATGCCGCGCCGTCTCTCGATGCCGCGATTCGGGCGTTCACGGGCGGCGCGCCGGTTCGTGCCGGCAAGGTACGCGTCCAGATTGCGCCGCTGGTCGATAACGGCAACACGGTACCGCTCTCGGTCACCGTCGATCACCCCATGCGCACCGACGATCATGTGGCGGCGATCGCCGTGTTCAGCGAACGCAATCCGCAGCACGAGGTGGCGAGCTTTGGGCTGAGTCCGCGCAATCCCGCGGCCAAGGTGTCCACGCGAATTCGCCTGGCCACCTCGCAGAAGCTGGTGGCGGTTGCGCGATTGTCGGATGGCAGCCACTGGTCGGGCGAGGTCGACGTGATTGTCACGCTCGCCGCCTGCATCGAGGACTGACGCGATGACCGCACGAACCCTGATCGACATGCCGCGTCAGGTCAAACGCGGTGAGGTCTTCGAGATCCGCGTGATGATCGGTCACCCCATGGAAACCGGCTATCGCCGCGGCTCGGACGGTGAGCGACTGCCTCGTGACATCCTCACCGAGTTTCGCTGCGAGTTCGAGGGCGAAGCGGTTTTCAGTGCGCGGCTTTATCCCGCCATCTCGGCGAATCCTTATCTGTCCTTCGAGATGGTCGCTGACCGTAGCGGGGAATTGGTGTTCAGCTGGCGTGGCGATCGTGGTTTCGCGCACACCGAGCGGGTGGCGCTCGTGGTGGTGTGATCGCCACCTGCCGCCGCTGGCAGGCGGTCTCCCTCCTTTTCCTCCTCTTGGCGCAGCTCGCAATGGTTGCGGGCCATGCCTGGGCGCAAGTTGTTGATTCCCGCCGCTCGGGCTTTGACTTCATGAGCGCCGCCACGCAGGCGCTTCAGCGCGACGACGCGCAGAACCCGGTGATGCTATGGGTGTCGGATGGCGCACGCCGATGGCGCGATGCCTCCGCGGGCCGCGCCTGCTCCGGCTGTCATGGCGTGGCCGAGCAGTCGATGCGGGGTGTTGCCGCGCGCTATCCTGCCTGGGACGACAGACTCAGCGAGCCCGTCAACCTGCAAAAGCGCATCAATCTCTGTCGCGAGCGCCACCAGGCGCAGCCGCCTCTGAGCTCGGAAGAGGATGCGATGCTGGCCCTGGAATCCTATGTGGCGATGCAGTCGCGCGGCGTTCCAATTGCCCGACCCGATGATCCCAGGCTTGCCGATTCTCTTGAGCGCGGGAGCAGGCTCTACACGACCCGGATCGGGCAGCTGGCACTGTCGTGCGCGCACTGCCACGACCAGCTCGCGGGCGGCCGGTTGGGGGGAAGCCCGATTCCTCAGGGGCATCCCACCGCGTACCCGATCTATCGTCTGCAGTGGCAATCAGCCGGATCGCTCGCGCGACGCCTGCGCGGCTGCTTTGCCGGCGTGCGTGCCGAGCAGCCTGGTTCGATGAGCCGCGAGATGATCGAGCTCGAACTGTTTTTGGCGGCGCGGGCGGCAGGTATGCTGCATGAGGGGGCGGGGGTGCGGCCTTAGCGAGCCGCTGGCGCCTGAGCGGCCTTGCTGAGCCGCTGCGCCCGGACGCTCAGGCGACCCGACCCCGCCTGGTCGTGAGCGAGAGCCAGGCAATGAGTTCGCGTGGCTCGCGGATCAGGTGGTCTGCGCCCCAGCGTTCGGGCGGGTGGTCGGCGCCACAATAGCCGTAAGCGGCCGCCACCGTGCGCATTCCGGCGGCGCGTCCTGCTTCGATATCGCGCAGATCGTCGCCGATATACACGCAATTGGCTGCGTTCACGCCAGCAAGTTGCGCGCCGTGCAGGAGCGGGGCGGGATGCGGTTTCGCGTGCGGCGTGGTGTCGCCGCCGATGGCGCAGACCGATCGTTCTGCCAGCCCCAATCCCGCAACGATGGGCTGGACCAGACGCTCGATTTTATTGCTGATGACCCCCCAGCGGATTCCCGCCGAATCGAGTTCGGCCAGGACCTCGGGCATGCCATCAAAGAGCCGGGTTTGCGTCAGCATGCCCGCTTCATAACGCTGCATGAAGTCGAGCCGGACGGTTTCATAAGCGTCATCGCCGGGCTTCAGGCCGAGGCCTCGCCCGATCAGTCCGCGCGCGCCCGTGGATGCAAAGGGACGCAGGTCGTGATCGTTCAGGGGCGCCAACCCCTGCTCGGCCCGCATCGCATGAATCGGCGCTGCCAGATCGCTCGCGGTGTCGGCGAGTGTGCCGTCCAGATCAAAGAAAACCGCCTGAGGCCAGAGTTGAGCCGTCATCGTTGCGCCTCAATCGGTTGCAGGGCGCCTGAAGGCGGCCAGGTAGTTCACGGACAGGTCGCCCGGCTGCAGCCGGTAGGTTTGCGTGAACGGGTTGTAGGTCATGCCCATGAGACTGTGGACCTGCAGGCCCGCGCGCCGCGCGGCCACGTCCATCTCGGAGGGACGAATGAATTTTGCGTAGTCGTGGGTGCCGCGTGGCAACAGTCGCAGCACATATTCCGCGCCAACAATGGCAAACAGAAATGACTTGGGGTTGCGATTGAGGGTCGAAAAAAATACCCAGCCGCCCGGTTTCACGAGCGTTGCGCATGCGCGGATGGTGGAGGCGGGATCCGGCACATGCTCGAGCATTTCCATGCAGGTGACCACATCAAACGCAGCCGGTTCGCGGGCTGCAAGGTCTTCAGCTGCGATCAGTTCGTAGCGGACCTGTGCTCCGCTTTCCAGCGCATGGAGCTCAGCCACGGCGAGTGAGCGCCGGGCGAGGTCGGCGCCCAGTACGTCGGCGCCGCGTCCTGCCATGGCCTCGGCGAGAATGCCGCCGCCACAGCCGATGTCGACCACGCGTGCGCCATCGAGCGGGCAGAGCGCATCGATCCAGTTCAGGCGCAGGGGATTGATTTCATGCAGTGGCCTGAATTCGGAGTTGGGATCCCACCACTTTGAGGCCAGCGCCTGAAATTTGGCGAGCTCCGCGGGATCGGCGTTTGCGGTAACGGTGGACTCAGACACAGCTTGACCCGCTGATGGGAATGAAACAAACAAAAACCCCGTCTCGGGGACGGGGCTTTGAACCGACGCGACCGGGCTGAGCCGGTCGCGGGACGCGGGCGTCCGACCGATTAGGAACGGGGGCGTGTGCCCACCACCTCGACCTCTACACGGCGGTTCTTGGCGCGGCCAGCGGCGGTACGGTTGTCGGCGACCGGTTGGCGTTTGCCTTTTCCTTCGGTGTAGATGCGGTTGGCGGGGATGCCCTTGCTCACCAGGTAGGCCTTCACCGCTTCAGCACGGCGGACCGACAGGCGCTGGTTGTAGGCGTCGGTACCGATTGCGTCGGTGTGGCCGACAGCGATCACCACCTCGAGCGTGATGCCTGTCGAGGCCTTGCCGGTGGTGCTCACAGTAAGACTGGTCGCTTCACCGTCGGTTACCGTGCTTGTAGCGACGTTATCCAGCGTAAGCGACAATGCACGCGTGCCTGCAGCCGAATTGATAGTGATATTGTCAGCAGTTCCGCCCTTGGCCGAGACCGAAGTGATACCTGAACCGTCAAGCGTCACAGCACCATCGAATGCCGTGATAGTGACGGAGGTCAACTTCGAACCACGCGCACCAGCGGTGCCCGAGTTGTCATCGATCTTGATTGTGCCAGTGGTGCTGCCGACTGTTACCGCTGTGTAAGTGTTGGCG
>RFXC01000298.1 GCA_009921765.1 Betaproteobacteria bacterium
GCGCGGCCGCGGCCGCGCGCCGGGCCCGATTCGCGACGGGTGCCCGGCTGTCGGTGCCCGGCATGGTCGGCACGTTTGTCTGGGGCATCATCGCAGGCGTTGCCATGATCCAGGCCGGCATGAGTGTTGCGCAGTCTGTCGGCATGACGCTCATCGTGTTCTCGGGCACCGCACAGCTGGCTGCGCTCCCGCTCATGGCATCGGGTGCGTCGTTTGCGCTGATCGGTTTCACCACGTTTCTCACCAGTCTGCGGTTCATGATCTACAGCGCATCGCTGTCCCGTGACCTGTCGCGACTGCCGCCCGCACTGCGCTCGTTTGCGGGCTACATGACAACCGATTCGGGCCTTGCGGTGTATCAGACGCTGTCCAGCCGCGAACGCCGGGCCCAGCGCACGGCGCTCTTCATGGGGCTCAATCTGCCGGTGTGGGCCGCCTGGCAGGTGGGCTCGCTGCTCGGTATTGCGGTGATGGCCTATGCGGAGCCTGGGCGCGACCTGGGGTTTCTCGGCACGCTGGCGGTCCTCGCCCTGATTGCCCAGGCGATGCGGGTGAGCCTTGCCTGGCCAGTGGTCATTGCGGCGACGGTGGTGGCGCTGATCGGGGTCGCGTGGCCGCATCGGGCCGGCATGCTGCTCGCGGTGCTGGCGGGGGTGGTCACGCCGTTGGTCCTGGAGGCGCGTGCGCAGTCACGCCGGTCGGCGCCATGAACATGACTGCTCTGGACATCTGGATCGTCACGGGGATGCTTGCCGTGATCATCTTTGCGCTCCGGAACGCGTTTCTGTTTGTGCCGGCGAGCTTGCGTCCGCGTGGTTTGCTTGAACGGGCGCTGCGCTACGCGCCGCTTGCAGCGCTCACGGCGCTGGTCGCGCCGGAAGTGTTCAAGCCCTGGCTTGCGGCATCAGCCTTCTCGCCCGCGCTCCTGATGGACTCGCGTCTACTGTCGGCGATGGTGCTGCTGGGGGTGGTCAGGCTGAGCGGAAACGCGCTGTACGGGCTCCTGGCGGGTTCGGCAGTGTTCCTGCTGCTCGGCCGCTGACTCGAACCTGGGGTGCGCGAGCTCTCGCAGGCACGAGACCCGCACATGACCTGCGGGCACGCTAACCGTCACCGCCCGCGGCGGTCTCCAGGGTCTGGCGCCAGAGCGATCTGACGGATTCCGCCTGCCCTGCCACGACCTCGGTCGCTACCCGTGCAAATTGGGTGTCATCAAGGCGCAGCCGATGCTGCAGCTGGCGATAGCGCCGGTAGGCGTTGGCCACCTCTTCGGCCAGCGTGCAATCGATCAGCCCGGCCTGCGCAGCGCGTCCGAGCAGCGCAATGTTGCCGGCGTTGTCCAGCAGTTGGGGATGAGACTTTGCGTGTGCAAGCACCAGGTACTGGACAATGAACTCGATGTCGACCATGCCGCCGCGATCATGCTTCAGGTCGAAGAGTTCGCTTCGGTTGGGATGGCCGTCATGCATCTTGCGCCGCATGGCGATCACCTCTTTCGCGAGCGTCTTTGGATCGCGCGCGATCGACAGCACCGACCGCCGAACCTGCTCGAAGCGTTCACCAAGATCGTGGTCGCCGGCCGCAAAGCGTGCCCGCGACAGTGCCTGGTGCTCCCACACCCAGGCCGACTCACGCTGGTAGCGCTCAAAGGCCTCGACGGTGGACACCAGAAGCCCGGCCTGGCCGTTGGGACGAAGCCGTAGATCGGTTTCGAAGAGGAGGCCCGCTGCCGTGCGCGTCGACAACCAGCCGCCCAGGCGCTGCGCGAGAACTGAATACGCTTCGGTGGCGCGATCATCGTCGTTGTCGTAAAGAAACACCAGGTCCAGGTCGCTCGCGTAGCCGAGTTCCTTGCCACCCAGCCGGCCATAGGCGATGGCGGCAAAACGCGGAGGGTCGCAATAGCGTTGTCGCAGCTGCGACCAGACCAGATCGATGACCAGCCCGAGCACCTGGTCGGCAAGCTCGCTCAGAAAATCCGAAATGCGCTCTGTGCTGTGGCGGCCCTCCAGATCCTGGACCATCAGGCGAAATACCTGTGCATGATGGGCCTCCCGAACCAGATCCATCTGAAGCTCGACATCGGGCGCCTCGCCGATTCGCGCTGCAACCACGCGTTCGCGAAGCTGTCTTGCCCAGTCGGAATAGTCGGTGCTCTCGAGAAGCTGGCCGTCGAGGAGTTCATCGAGCACGACCGGATGGCGCATCAGATACTCTGCCGGCCACTTCGACCAGTCGAGCACGCGCAGCACTCTGCCAAAGACGAGCGGATAGCGCGCGAGGAGCGCCACATAGGCCGGGCGGCGACACACCGACTCGAGCAGCTCCACCAGACGGATCATGCCGGCGCTGCCGGTGCGCTGCGCGATCGCCTCACTCAGCAGGCGTTCGATCGCCGCCCGCGTGTCGGCGCGCGCGGCTGCATATCGGGTGCCCTCGCGCAGGAGCCCGATCCGACGAACCACATCGGGGTCGTCTGCGGCCGGCGCGGCGTCGCCCGCGCCCTCTTCGGGTGCGCGCGACCGGTCGTCGGGGTCGGGGGCCAGCAGCCGCTCGAAGATGTTGGCCACCGCCTGGGTGGCCTCGGTGATGGCCTGATCGAAGTCGGCAGGTGCCATGCGCAGCATGGCTGCGATGTGCGCCCGTTCATCGGCCGAACCCGACAGCCGGTGGGTCTGCTCGTCTTCGCGGAACTGAAGCGCGTGCTCCGTACGGCGGAGCAGCTGATAGGCGCGTGCCAGGGTGTCGCACTCCTCGCGATCGAGCACCGAGCGGCGGGCCAGGGTGGCGAGCGTCGCCAGGGTTCGGCGGTCGCGCAGGCCCGGGTCGCGGCCACCGCGAACGATCTGGAAGAGCTGCGCTGTGAATTCGATCTCGCGGATGCCGCCACGGCCAAGCTTCACGTCGCGCGCGGTCAGGTCGCGCGCCGAGCGGCGGGCCACCTCGGAGCGGATCAGCCGATGCAGATCACGCAGCGACGCAAAAGCGTCATAGTCGAGATAGCGCCGAAACACGAAGGGCGTGACGATTCGTTCGAGTGAATGGGTGTCGTCGCGCAGGCTCTGCTCGCCTGCCTGCGCGGTGTCTGCAATGACATTGGACTTGAGCCAGGCGAACCGCTCCCACTCCCGCCCCTGCGAAAAAAAATACTGCTCGAGCATGGAGAGCGAGGCGACCAGTGGACCGGAGTCACCGTTTGGCCGCAGACGGGTATCGACGCGAAACACGAATCCGTCTGCGGTGATTTCAGAAAGCAGTTCAATGGTGCGGCGTGCGGCGCGATGCATCCATTCGCTACTAGCAATGATGCGGCCGCTTGCGCTGCCCGCGCTCTGGCCTTCATCGCGAAACACAAACACCAGATCGAGGTCGGACGACACATTGAGTTCGTCGGCCCCGCCCTTGCCCATGGCAACGGCGAGCAGGTCCTGCGGGTCCCCCTCGCCATCGAGCGCAGCGCCGAACTGCTGAGCAAGCTCGGATCCCGCAACGCGCATTGCGCAACCGGTGGTGCGTCGTGCGAGGTAAGTCATCGCCCGGCAGACCTCGTCGAGGTCGGCACGCCCGGTGAGATCGCGCTCCATCAGAATCAGCATCACCCACTGGCGCAGGCGTCTGAGGACGCTTGCCGCGTGCGCGCCGTCGGCCTCGAGCGGCCGGCCATCGGTGTGCGCATCGAGCAGTGCGTCGATCGCCGACGCGTCAACGGGCATCGATACCCGCTCGCCCAGCAGCCGCCGAATCGATTGGGGGTCCGCGCTTTTTGCTTCAAGCGCGGCGAGCGAGCGGCGGAAGTAGCCTGAATAGTCTTCAGAGACGAATCGCATGGGCCCAACCCCGAACAGGGTATTCTTGATGGCTCGATGCTACACCCCGCCTTGCCTCCCACGAGACACTGTCGTGCCTGCCCCCGCTGACCTTGCCCGGACTCCAGTGGCGCAGACGTCTTCGCCTCGTGCGGGCTGGGTGCGAAGGGGGGCGGTCTGGGGCGGCTGGCTGCTCCTCGCGCTTCTGGTGTTCGCCGCGATCCTGTGGCTTTTGTTTCGCCATTGGTTCTGGCCTGGGGTGGATCAGTGGCGGCCGCGGGTCGAGCAGGCGCTGTCGGCGGCCCTGGAAACACCGGTCACGTTGGGCGAGCTTTCGTCCGGGTTCGAGGGCTACCGGCCATCGTTGCGAGCACGAGCCGTACGGGTTGGGTCAGGGACCGACGCTGCGCTCACCATTGAAGAGGTGTCGGCCGTTCTGT
>RFXC01000299.1 GCA_009921765.1 Betaproteobacteria bacterium
CAGGCAGCGCGTGACGCTCGGCATCAGCGACGGCACCTTCACCGAAGTGATTGCAGGCAGCGGCATCACCGAGGGCGATCGCATCGCAATCGGTGAGTTTGTCCAGGCGTCGAACGCATCCGCACGGGGCGGTCTGCGCTTCCGGCTGTTCTGATCTCGCCCCGGCGCCTCTGGCCTTCATCGTGTTTGCCGCCCTGCCCGCCGAAGCCTGGAGAGCCCTGGGCGCGCACCCGTTGCGTACCGTTCTCGCCATGCTCGGAATGATCGTGGGTGTCGCCTCGGTGGTGGTGATGCTGGCGGTCGCGCAAGGGTCGCAGGAGCGCGTGCGCCAGATGATGCGCACACTCGGCTCGAACGTACTGGTGGTCAACTCGGGCGCAAGCGTGGCGAGCGGCGTCCGCCAGGCCTCGGGGGCAACGCCCACCCTCACCCTGGGCGACGTGGACGCGATCAGGGGGCTAGACTCGGTACGGGCCGTCTCGCCCACCACCTGGAACACGGCACAGATCGTGTTCGACAACCAGAACTGGCTGGGACCCGTGCAGGGCGCCTACCCCGACATCATCGAGGTCCGCGACTGGACCCTGGCTGCTGGCGGAATCTTCGACGAACACGATGTCCGCACGGCCGCCCGCAAGGCTGTCATGGGCGGCACGATCGCCGAGAAGCTGTTCGGTCACCGCAATCCGGTGGGCGAGACGATACGGATCCGCAATGTTCCCTTCTCCGTAGTGGGGCTCCTCGCGCGCAAAGGCCAGACGCTGGACGGCTGGGATCTGGATGACATCATTTATGTGCCGCTCAGCACCGCCCGGCGCGATCTGTTCGGAAGCGCATTCCCCGACCGGGTCAACCGCATGATGGTGGAGGCCGTGTCGGCGCAGGCGTTGCCGCAGGCCGAGGCCGATATCCGGTTGCTGCTACGAACACGCCACCGTATCGCCGAGGGTCTGGAAGACGACTTCGTGGTCCGACGGCAGGACGCGTTCTATGAAGCCGAGCAGAAAACCGCCGGCACCATGCGCACGCTGCTCGCCACCATTGCCTCGGTCAGTCTGCTGGTGGGCGGCATCGGCATCATGAACATCATGCTGGTCACGGTCACCGAGCGAACCCGCGAGATCGGCTTGCGGATGGCGGTGGGCGCGCGCCGGCGCGATATCGCGCTTCAGTTTCTCTACGAGTCGGTGGTGGTCTGCGTAGCGGGAGGTTTACTGGGTCTTGCCATCGGCGTTCTGGGCGCCTGGGTCGCGGTGGAACATTTTGCGATGGCGGCCATTGTCACGGCACCGGCTGCGCTCGCAGCGTGCGGGGCAAGCGTCCTGGCGGGCCTCTGCTTCGGCATCTATCCGGCACTGCGCGCAGCGTCGCTGTCGCCCGCGCAGGCCCTGCGCGCGGAGTAGGCGGCAAGCCTAGAGAAAGCGGTCGAGCAGCCGACGGCTGTTGCGGTCGAGCGCCGCGGCATCGCGCACGAGATAGTGGATGCCGTCGCTGTCGGTAATGAGAAGCGCGCCGTTTCCGATCCGGCGAATGTCTTCTTCGCCCTTCAACACGAACCGCGCGGGTCCGCGGTCGGTGTCCACCCGCCAGGTGCAGGGGGTGACAAATCCCGACACCTCCAGAAGTTGCCCGATCACCGGCATGAATTCGCGCTCATCGAGCGCCTCCTGCACCAACGCCCGGACGACGGGCTCGAGCGCCGAGATCTGCTCGATCCAGAAGAGCTCGTGACCTTCGGCACTCATCAGGGACAGTCCGCGCTCGGGCGCCGAAATGGGAAAGGCGCGCACCGCGAGGACCGGCTCATGCACCACGCCTTCCGGCGTGGTGAGCCGCAACCGGCCCGCAGGCGTGCGCTCGAGCGTGGCGCCCGATAGGAGCCGCGCGAGCACAGGAGCAGGCGTTAGCGACATGGGTCAGACCTCAGCCGCCACCCGCACCGGATGCGTCGTCTCGGCGCGCCAGTCGGGCAGCGCGTCCTCGGTATCCACATTGCGGGCCTGGGCCTGATAGAGCCGGAAATAGGCGCCTTCACGCGCCATCAGTTCCTCGTGCCCCCCCACCTCGACCACCTGGCCGCGATCGAGCACCACCAGCCGGTTGGCGCGCCGCAGCGTGCTCAACCGGTGCGCGATCGCGATGGTGGTTCGGCCCGCCACCAGGTTGTCGAGCGCGCGCTGGATTTCCTTTTCGGTCTGCGTGTCAACCGAGGAGGTGGCCTCGTCGAGGATGAGGATGCGCGGGTCGATGAGAAGCGCCCGCGCGATCGAGATTCGCTGACGCTCGCCGCCGGAAAGTGCCTGGCCGCGCTCCCCCACCAACGAGTCGTAGCCGTGCGGCAGTCGCAGGATGAAATCATGGGCATGCGCCGCGCGCGCCGCAGCAATGATTTCCTCGCGCGTCGCCTCGGGCTTGCCGTAGGCAATGTTGTCGGCAATGGTCCCAAAAAACAGGAAGGGCTCCTGCAACACCAGACCGATGCTTCGCCGATAGTCGGCTACCGGGAGCGACCGTACATCCACACCATCGACCAGCACCGCGCCCTCGGTCACATCGTAAAACCGGCAGATCAGGTTCACGAGCGTGCTTTTCCCCGAACCACTGTGGCCGACCAGGCCAATCATCTCGCCCGGCTCGATGGTGAGCGAGATGCCGCGGGTGACGGAACGGCTGCCATAACGGAAGCCCACGTTGCGCAACTCGATCCGTCCGCTTACTTGGGTGAGCGCCACCGGCCGCGCAGCTTCGGGAACACTCGAGACATGGTCGAGGATGTCGAAGATCCGCTTGGCCCCGGCGGCTGCTTTCTGCATGAACGACACGAACCTGCTCATTGAATCGAGTCGTGTGTAGAAACGGCCGATGTAGGCGAGGAATGCTGTGAGCACGCCCACCGTGACCTGATCGCGGGTCACCAGCCAGATTCCGAAGCCCCAGACGATCAGAAGCCCGATTTCAGTGAGCAGCGTGACGGTGGGCGAGAACAGCGACCAGACACGGTTGACCCGATCGTTCACTGCGCGATTGAGCCGATTGGCTTCCCGGAAGCGATTGGACTCACGCTTTTCCTGTGCGAAGGCCTTGACCACGCGGATGCCGGGGATGGTGTCGGCCAGTACGTTGGTGACTTCCCCCCATATCCGGTCGACTTTCTCGAAGCCATGCTTCAGCCGATCACGGACCAGGTGGATCATCCAGACGATGAGCGGCAGCGGCAGGAGCGTCACCATTGCGAGCCACGGGTCGATCGACACCAGCACCGCAGTGGTCATGACGATCACCAGCACGTCGGTGGCAAAATCGAGAAGATGGAGCGAGAGAAACAGGTTGATACGATCGGTTTCCGCGCCGATGCGGGCAATCAGGTCGCCGGTCCGCTTGCCGCCGAAGTATTGCAGCGACAGGTGCATCAGGTGGTCATAGGTGGCGGTTCGCAGGTCAGCGCCAATGCGCTCCGAAACCAGCGCGAGAATGTAAGTGCGCGCCCATCCCAGCGCCCAGGCAACCAGCGCCGACGCGAGCAAGCCGGCGAGCAGCCAGCCCACCAGCGTGGTGTCGAGCGGCGTGCCGTTCTGGTAGGGAATCAGGACCCGATCCATGAGCGGCATGGTGAGGTAGGGCGGCACCAGCGTGGCCGCCGTCGCAGCCAGCGTAAGAAGAAAGCCAATCAGGAGCTGCGACCGGTAAGGCCGCGCGAATCGCCACAGCCTGAACAGTGTCCGGGAAGAGGGCGCAACAGCAAGCTCAGCCTCGCACTGCGGGCATTCTTCGACATCTGCCGGCAAGTCGGCGCCGCAGCGCTCACAGTGGGTGGTGGCATCAGTGCCCGGCTGCTGCGCCCCAGGAGACTGTCCGCGCAGCTCGTCGAATCGGCGCAAGAGCCGCAACGCCGCCGGATTGCTGCCAAGCGTGAAGCGCCAGACATCGAGCCGACGGTCGGCTTCAAAAAGCTCGAGCGCGCCCGCTCCCGCGTGATCATGCAGTTCGAGCCGAGTGTCCGCCCTCAGCGGGTGGCGTTGCCAGTCGGCATCGCCAGCCGCCCTCGCCACCAGCGCTCGGTCGGTGAGCACCACCAGCCCTGCGCCGTACCGCAACCGCCGGTCAAGGTCGAGTTCGAGGGCAATCAGCACCCGCTCGCCCACCTGCAGGCAGGCGGCGACGATATCGCGCCAGGGCTCGGCGATCGGCGCATGCACCGGATCAGCGGCCGGCACGGGCGGCAGGGACAC
>RFXC01000300.1 GCA_009921765.1 Betaproteobacteria bacterium
CGCATTGTTAGCAGGTACAGTCTATACTAATGCTCAACCTAACATCACTTCAGTAGGAACACTAACAAGTGTTGCTGTGACTGGTAATGCTACAGCAGGTAATGTATATGCAAACAGCGGCACAGTTGGTGCAAGTTTATTAACTGGTACATTAACAACAGCAGCACAACCAAACATCACTTCAGTAGGTACATTAAGTTCACTATCAGTAACAGGTAATGTTGCTGCTGGTAACTTAACAACCACTGGTGTATTAAGCGTGACTGGCACAGGTACCAGCAGCATTGCTGGTAATCTAGACATGACTGGTAACACTATCAGCAATCTAGCAACTCCGTCTGCAAGCACTGACGCAGCAACCAAACAATATGTTGACGATGTTGCTCAAGGCTTAAATGTGCATGATTCTTGCCAAGCAGCAACAACTGGTACACTTGCTACAGCAACAGGTGGCACAATTACATATAACAATGGTACTAGTGGTGTTGGAGCAACATTAACAACCACAGGTACTTACACAACTATCGACGGCGTAAATATCGCAACAGTTGGTACTCGCGTACTTGTTAAGAATGAAGCAAACGCTGCTCACAACGGTATCTACACATACACAAGTAGCACAGTATTAACACGTGCCACTGACTATGATAGCACTCCAGAAGTTGAAGCAGGCGATTTCGTATTCGTCACTGGCGGCACATTATATGATAACACTGGTTGGGTACAAACAAGCACAGTAGCAACTATTGGTACTGATGCAATTGACTTCACACAGTTCTCTGGTGCTGGCACATATAATGCAGGCACAGGCTTAACACTAACTGGTACAACATTTAGTGTTAACGTAGCACAGCCAACAATTACAAGTTTAGGCACATTAACTGGTCTTGGGGTCAACGGCACAATTACTGGCGTAAACATCACTGCAAACACTGGTGTATTTACTGGTAATGCAAACGGATTGAGTTCAGTACAAGGTGCTAACGTGGTTGGTACATTGAACAGCACAACTTTAGGCAATAGCACATTATACATTGGTACAACAGCAATTGCTCTAAACAGAGGCACTGCTTCTCAGTCACTAACAGGTATTACAAGTATTGATGGTTATGCAGCAACAGTTTCAACCGCTTCTGCGACCGGCGCTTCGGCGCCGACCTCAATGCGTACACGGGGTTCGACGAAACGGTGTACATCCTGCCGGTGCCCACCGACCGTGCCGGCATTCTCGAGCAGAGCGTCCGCTTTCTGGGCGACGTGGCGAGCGGCGTGTTGTTCGACAGCACCGAGGTGGTAGCCGAGCGTGGCGTGGTACTCGCCGAGTGGCGCAACGGACTCGGCGCCGGCGAGCGCCTGCGCGACCGGCAGTTCCCGGTCATCTTCCGCGGTTCCCGCTACGCCCAGCGGTTGCCTATTGGCCAGCCGGAAATTCTGGAGCAGGCCAATCCGGCGCCCATGAAGCGCTTCTGGCGCGACTGGTATCGCCCCGACCTCATGGCCGTGGTGGCGGTGGGCGATGCCGACCCCGTGCAGCTCGAACGCCTCATCCGGAACACGTTTGGCAAAATCGCGCGACGCACGACGGCGCGCCCGCGCACGCAGCCCGGCGTACCGGCACACGACAGCACGCTGGTGACCATCGCCACCGACCAGGAGCTCACCGCGTCGAGCGTGGGGGTGCTGTGGAAGCGCCCGGCGCAGGCCACCCGCACGGTGGGCGATTTGCGGCGCGATCTCATCGAGCAGCTGTACAACGGCATGCTCAACCAGCGCTTGCAGGAACTCGCGCTCAAGCCGGACGCCCCGTTTACCGGCGCCGGCGCGGGCAGCGGCACCTTCGTGCGCGGCAGCGCGGTGGTGTCGCTCGACGCCGGCGCCAAGGAAGGGCGGCTCGTGGAGACGCTGCGCGCCGTGCTCGTGGAAGCCGAACGCGTGCAGCGCCACGGCTTCCTGCCCAGCGAGCTGGCGCGCGCGCGCACGGGCGCGCTGCGTGCCTACGAACGCGCGTTCGCCGAGCGTGACAAAACGCCGAGCGATGCCTTCGTGGACGAGTACGTGAGCCACTATCTCGCGGGCGAGGCCTCACCGGGTATTGCGTTCGAGTATGCCGCCATTCAGCGGCTGCTCCCGGGTATCACGCTGGCCGAGGTGAATGCCGTGTCGGCGGGGCGCAGCGGCGCGGCCAACCGCGTGGTCACGGTGTCGGTGCCGGAGAAGGCCGGGCTCGCCGTTCCCACGGAAGCGGAAATCCGCGCGGTGTTCGGCGCCGTGGTGGCCGCCGATATCGCGCCGTGGACGGAACAGGTGGCCGAAGGGGCGCTCGTGACCACCATCCCCACACCCGGGCGCGTGGTGCGCGAACAGACCATCCCCGCACAGCGCATCACCGACTGGACGCTGGCCAACGGCGTGCGGGTGCTGGTGAAGCCCACCGACTTCAACGCCGACCAGATCCTCGTGTCGGCCTCGAGCCCCGGTGGCGCCAGTCTCGTGAGCGATGCCGACGTGTTCAAGACGTCGCTGGCCCCGTCGATCATCGCGGCCGGCGGCGTGGGCCCCTTCTCGGCGATCGACCTCCGCAAGAAGCTCACCGGCACGGTGGCCAACGCGCAGCCCGGCATTGCCGACCTCACCGAGGGGATGAGCGGTTCGGCGAGCCCGAAGGATCTCGAGACGCTGATGCAGCTGTTGTACCTGCGCTTCACCGCCCCGCGGGCCGACAGCACGGTGTTTGCGGCGCAGCTGCAGCAGTTCGAGCAGTTCCTCACGAACAAGGACGCCAACCCCATGGCGGTGTTCAGCGACACCATTCAGCAGACGCTGGCCGGCGGGCATCCGCGCGCGCGGCCGTTGAGCGTGGCGCTGCTCAAGGAGCTGGATCTGGCCGACATGCTGCGCATTTACAACGAGCGGTTCGGCGACGCCGGCGACTTCACCTTCTTTTTCGTGGGCAACGTGGACGTGGCCACGCTCAAGCCGCTCGTCGAGCAGTGGCTCGGGTCGCTGCCCGCGGCGGGGCGCAAGGAGGTGCCGCGCGATGTGGGGCCCAGGCAGTTCACGGGCGTGATCAACAAAACGGTGCGCAAGGGCATCGCCCCGCAGAGCCAGAGCGTGGTGCTGCTTGCCGGCGCGGCGCCGTGGGCGCGCGAAGACGCCTATCTGCTCGACGCCATGAGCGAACTGCTGCAGATGCGCCTGCTGGACCGGTTGCGCGAATCGCTCGGCGGCACCGACCAGGCCGACGCGCTGTACGCCGCCGTACGTGACGAAATTGCGAAGCTGCGCACCGCCGCGCCGACGGCCGCCGAAGTGGAACGCGTGAAAGAGCAGCAGCGCCGCGAGTTCGAAGTGGAACTCAAGCAGAACGGCTACTGGCTCAACACCATGCGCAGCCGGGTGGAGCACGGCGACCCGCTGGAGACCATGGGCGACTACATCACGCTGATCAACGGGCTCACCGCCGACAAGCTCGCGGCAACGGCCAAGCGGTTCCTCACCGAGGAGAACCGGGCGCGGTTCGTGTTGTTGCCGGAGAAGCCGTAGGGGAGTACGAGCCGTTCAACGATCGCGCCGCGCCACCGAGTCTTTGTGTGCGCGGATGACGCGCGTAATAGCCTCGCGGATGTTGCCGCCACTCGCGGTGTATACCGAGTCGAATCGGTCCAACCGCTCGGCGTACACACGTCGCGCCAGGAGCACCGCATTGTTGAGCGGCACGCGCTCCACCCACCCCGCGGGGTAGGTGCGCAGCTGCGGGCCAATGCTGTCCACGAGGCGGCGGCGCGCACGGACGTACACCGCATCCCGCGCGGCAATACGGGCCGCGCTCGCCGAATCGGGGAGCCGCGCGAAGACGCTGTCGATCTCCTGTGCCGTGCGCTCCCAGAACGCGCCCATGAGCCGATCGTCGTGCCAGTCGGCCTGCGCCCGCCGCTGCAGTGCGCTGTCGCCCCTGGCGCGGAAGAAATGCTCGGCGCCGCGGCCGCCCACGAAGCTGGCGAAGCTTTCGTTGAAGCTCACCTGCCCTTTGGCGAAGAACGTGGTGTGCAGCAGTTCATGCAGTACGGTGTTCACCAGCGTGACACTGTCCGCCTTCACGGTGGTGCTCACCAGCGGGTCGTTGAACCACCCCAGCGTGCTGAACGCACTGGAGGCGCCAACCGTCACGTCGAACCCGTCGGTCTCCAGCATGTCCGCCGTGCGCCGCGCCTCGCCGAAATCGAAGAATC
>RFXC01000004.1 GCA_009921765.1 Betaproteobacteria bacterium
CGAGCACCTGCCACGCATCACCGAACGCTTCTACCGGGTCGATCGCAGTCGTTCACGCGACACGGGCGGCACCGGACTGGGTCTGGCCATTGTCAAGCGGATTGCCAACCGGCATCACGCATCGCTGCGTATCGACAGCGAGCCAGGCAAGGGCAGCGTGTTCACACTGCGTTTCCCCGCGCGCCGCCTGGTTGCAGATCCGCCAGCCGTTCCGGCCGACGTTGAGTCGTCTGCGGGCCACGCCCCCACCGTCAACGACCCGCAGCTCCCGCTCGCGGAGCCCGTCACCAGGTAAGCCGCCTAGCTGTTCGCGGCGTACCGCTCCAGGTGCCAGTCGGCATCGCCCATCGTCTGCGCGATCATGGTGAGGCGTTTGAAGGTATGCGCCACCTTCATTTCCTGGGTCATCCCCATGCCGCCGTGCAGCTGGATCGCTTCCTGCCCCACATGCCGCGCTGCCTCGGACACCTTCACCTTGGCGGCCGATACGATCCGCATCCGCTCGGCCGCGCCCACTTCGCCGCGCGCGGCCGCGTCGACCCGACTGCAGGCAAGCAGCGTGATGGATCGGGCCTGCTCAGCGCTCACAAACATATCGACCAGCCGGTGCTGAAGCGCCTGGAAACTGCCGATCGGCACACCAAACTGACGACGCGTCTTGAGGTATTCCATCGTCGCGAGGTTGGCCGAGCGCATGGCACCCACGGCCTCCGCGCACGCAAGCACGGTGGCGAAGTCGAGCGCCTCGACAATGGCCTCGTAAGCCTCCCCTGCGGTGCCCAGCAGCGCCGCCGCCGGCAGCTGCACGCCCGAGAGCGTCAGGTCAGCCGCTCGCCGATTGTCCTGGGTACGCATCGTCTGCATCCGCAGGCCGGAGGCCGTCGTATCGACCACGAAGAGCGACAGGCCCGCGGGCTCCGAGGGCTCGCCGGCGGTGCGGGCCGAGACAATGAGCTTGCCTGCGAGCGGCGCATCGAGCGCGAGCGACTTTGCACCGCTCAGGCGCCAGCCGCCCGCGTGCGGCTCGGCCCGCGTACCGACCTGCCCCGGATCATGCCGCGAATCATGCTCGGCATGTGCAAGCGCAAGGATGAGCCGGCCCTCGGCCACAGCGGGCAACAGAGCCTGCCGCTGGGCATCGTTACCCAGGCGCGCGATCAGCCGCGCACCCATCCCCACCGTGGAGACCAACGGCTCAAGCATCAGCGACTGCCCCACGGTCTCCATGGTGGCGACCATATCCAGCGCGCCGCCATCGAAACCACCGTGTTCGGCCGGCAGCGTGAGCGCGGTCAAGCCCAGTTCGGCCAGTTGCCGCCAGGCCTCGGCACTGTGGCCGGTCTCGGAGGCAATGATCCGCTTTCGCGCTTCGAAGTCGTAGTGCTGCTCGGCCAGTCGCGCCACTGAATCGGCGAGCAACTGCTGCTCTTCGGTGTACTGAAAGTCCATGTTCAGAGCCCCAGGGCCATCTTGGCGAAGATGTTGCGCTGGATCTCGTTTGATCCGGCGTAGATGGAAGTCTTGCGGAAATTGAAGTAGCGCGAGGCCGATGAGGCCATGAAATCGTCGAACCCGTCGTAGCGGATTGGCTTGAATGCCTGCGCGCGCGGGCCGACCGCCTGCATCATCAGTTCGGTGATCGCCTGCTGAATCTCGGTGCCGCGAATCTTGAGCATGGAGACCTCAGGCCCGATCTTTCCGTTTCGCCGCATGTCGTCCAGAAAGCGCATGTTGGTGATTTCCAGCGCCATCAGTTCGATTTCCACGCGGGACAGGCGGTCGCGGAATCGCACATCGTGAAGAAGCGGCTGACCACGCACCAGGGTACGCGAAGCCAGCTCGCGGAGCCGCAAAAGCTCGCGCCGCGACTGACCGATCCGGCCGGTATTGAGCCGCTCGTGGCCCAGCAGATATTTGGCCACGGTCCAGCCCTGATTTTCCTCATGGACCAGGTTTTCCACCGGGACGCGAACGTCGTCGAAAAATACTTCGTTGACCTCGTGGCCCTCATCCAACAGGATGAGCGGACGCACCGTGATGCCCGGCGTGTTCATGTCGATCAAAAGAAAGCTGATGCCCTCCTGGCGCTTGGCGGTGCCGCTGTCGGTTCTCACCAGGCAGAAGATCCAGTCGCCATAATGGCCAAGCGTGGTCCAGATCTTTTGGCCGTTCACCACATACTCGTCGCCACGGCGCTCGGCCCGGGTTTTGAGCGAGGCCAGATCCGACCCCGACCCCGGCTCCGAATAGCCCTGACACCAGAAATCGTCACCGTTGTAGATGCGCGGCAGGAAGCGTTTTTTCTGCGCCTCGGTACCAAACCGCAACAACACCTGACCGCACATCGTGACGCCAAAGGGCACCACTGGAGGCGCCCCCGCCATCGCGGTTTCCTCCTCGAAAATATACCGCTCCACCGCAGACCAACCCGTCCCTCCCCATTCAACCGGCCACGCCGGCGCCACCCAGCCGCGCGCAGCGAGCGTGCGGTGCCAGCGGAGCAGGTCTTCTTTGGAAAGCTCCTGGTAATCGAGCACCTTGGAACGGAGGTCATCGGGCAGATTGGCAGACAGCCAGCCGCGCACCTCGTCGCGAAACGACAATTCCTGTTCGGAAAAATTCAGATCCATGGTGACTCCCGTGGCCGGCGCCGCAGCCAGCTGTTCCTTGCGAATGCGCCCAGTTTAATGCCGGCCAAGCTTCCTGCGCAGGGTCGCCGGGCGCCCGCGCGGGTTGGGGAACAGGGACGCTACAATCGGTTCCCTACCGCCCTCGGGTTCAAACACCAGGACGCTCCATGATCATCGTGACCGGCGGCGCCGGCTTCATCGGCTCGAATTTCGTATTGGACTGGCTCACCGCTTCTGACGAACCGGTGCTGGTGCTGGATTCGCTCAGCTATGCGGGCAATCTCGGCAACCTGCGCTCGCTCCAGGGCGACGCCCGGTTCGAGTTTGTGCGGGGCGACATCGGCGACCGCCCGCTGGTGGAGTCGCTTCTTGCGCGCTGCCAGCCCCGGGCGCTGGTGCACTTTGCTGCGGAAAGCCATGTCGATCGCTCGATCCATGGTCCGGCTGCGTTCATGCGGTCCAACATCGAGGGCACCTTCACGCTGCTCGAGGCCACACGCGCATGGTGGTCAACCCTTCCCGCGCCCGCGCGCGAGGGCTTTCGCTTTCTGCATGTGTCCACCGACGAGGTCTATGGCACGCTCGCTCCGTCCGACCCGGCCTTCAGCGAAACCACGCCCTACGCGCCCAACAGCCCGTATGCCGCCTCGAAGGCCGCCTCCGACCATCTGGTGCGCGCCTGGCACCACACTTACGGGCTGCCGGTACTCACCACCAACTGCTCCAACAACTACGGCCCCTACCAGTTCCCGGAAAAGCTCATTCCGCTCATGATCGTGAACGCCCTGGCGGGCAAGCCCCTGCCGGTCTATGGCGACGGCATGCAGATCCGCGACTGGCTCTATGTGGGCGATCACTGCAGCGCGGTACGTCGCGTGCTCGAAGCGGGCCGACTCGGTGAGACCTACAACATCGGTGGCCACAACGAGAAGGCCAATATCGAGATCGTCCGCACGGTGTGCGCGCTCCTCGACGCGCGCCGCCCCGACCCCGCAGGTCCGCGAAGCCGCCTCATCACCTACGTCACCGATCGACCCGGCCATGATCGCCGCTACGCGATCAACGCGGGCAAGATCGAGCGTGAATTGGGCTGGCGTCCGGCCGAAACATTCGATTCGGGTATCGCCCGAACCATCGACTGGTATCTCGCCCATCCCGACTGGATCGCGGGCGTACAGAGCGGCGCTTACCGCGAGTGGATCGACACGCAATACGGCAGCCGCAAGAGCGCCTGACCCCTCTCTCCAACCACGCCCTTGTCCATGCCAATCAAACCCACACGCGCTGCCACCCGCCGCCGCGGCATCATCCTCGCCGGTGGTTCGGGCACCCGCCTCCACCCGCTCACGCTTGCAGTCTCAAAGCAGCTGATGCCGGTGTATGACAAGCCGATGATTTATTACCCGCTGTCGGTGCTGATGCTGGCCGGTATCAGGGAGATCCTGGTGATCTCCACGCCCCACGACTTGCCAGGCTTCAGACGGCTGCTGGGAGATGGATCGGCGTGGGGTCTGTCACTGTCCTACGCCGAGCAGCCAAGCCCCGACGGGTTGGCGCAGGCCTTTCATATCGGGGCAGATTTCGTGGGCGACGGGCCGTCCGCGCTGGTGCTGGGCGACAACCTCTTTCATGGTCACGACCTGATGCGTCGTCTGGCGGCAGCCGACGTACAGACGTCAGGCGCCACCGTATTCGCCTACCCCGTGACCGATCCCGAACGCTATGGCGTGGTCGAGTTTGACGAGGCGGGTCATGCGATTTCAATCGAGGAAAAGCCCTCGAAACCGCGCAGCCGCTATGCGGTCACCGGTCTGTATTTCTATGACCAGCAGGTGGTCGACATTGCGCGCGATCTCAAACCGTCGGCGCGCGGCGAACTCGAAATCACCGACCTGAACCGCATCTACCTGGAACGCGGCGAGCTTGATGTGCAGGTGCTGGGCCGCGGCGACGCCTGGCTGGACACCGGCACGCATGATTCGCTGATCGAGGCAGCCCAGTTCATCCAGACCCTCGAAAAGCGTCAGGGCCTCAAGGTGGCCTGCCCCGAGGAAATTGCCTGGCGTCAGGGATGGATCGACGATGCTGCCCTGAGCGCACTTGCCCGGCCGCTCGCCAAAAGCGGCTATGGCGCTTACCTCGAGCGACTGCTCGAGCATCAGGTCTTCTGAAAGCGCTCCATGACCATCATCCCCAGCCCGCAGTTGCCCGATGTCCTGATCGTCGAGCCCAAGGTATTCGGCGACGCGCGAGGGTTCTTTTTCGAAAGCTTCAACGCGCGCGTGTTCCAGGACCGAACCGGACTCGCCCCGCAGTTTGTACAGGACAACCACTCGCGCTCATCACGGGGGGTGCTCCGTGGGCTCCACTATCAGATCCGTCAGCCCCAGGGCAAACTGGTGCGCGTGGTGCGGGGTCGGGTGTTCGACGTGGCCGTTGATCTGCGCCGCTCATCGCCAAGCTTCGGCCGCTGGGCGGGCTGGGAGCTGAGCGAGGACAACCAGCGGCAGATATGGATCCCGCCAGGATTCGGGCACGGCTTTGTGGTGCTGTCCGAGTCGGCGGATTTTCTTTACAAGACCACCGACTACTACGCACCCGAGCATGAGCGGTGTCTGCTCTGGAACGACGCGTCAGTGGGGGTGCAGTGGCCAACCGACGGACTTTCACTCACGCTGTCCGACAAGGACAGGCGCGGGCTACCCCTGGCGCACTGCGAATGTTTTGAGTGAGCGCGCCGTGACGTCCCGCAAGCCGCAGCTCCTGCTCCTCGGCTCCACCGGACAGGTGGGCTGGGAGCTGGCCCGAAGCCTGCAGCCGCTCGGCGAGGTGGTGCTTGCCGACCGGCGTATTGCCAATTTCGACAATCCCGATTCACTTGCCGCGTGCGTAACGCGCGCAGCCCCCGACGTGATCGTGAACGCCGCGGCCTACACCGCAGTTGACCAGGCCGAACAGGAAGAGGCGATTGCGCTCCGGATCAACGGCGAGGCACCACGCGTGCTCGCGCAGGCGGCGCAGCGAGCTGGCGCGCTCCTCATCCACTACTCCACCGACTATGTGTTTGCCGGCACGGGCGAACGCGCCTGGCAACCCGAAGACCCGGTCGACCCGCAAAACGCCTACGGCCGCACCAAGCTCGCCGGCGAACAGGCGATCGCCGCAATCGGCGCTGACTGGTTGGTGTTTCGTACCAGTTGGGTCTATGCCTCGCGTGGCCGGAACTTCGTGCGCACCATGCTCAAACTGGGTACGGAACGGGAGCGGCTGCGCGTGGTGGCCGACCAGATCGGCGCCCCCACCTCGGCGCGTCTGATCGCAGACGCCACAGCGCAAGCGCTCGCGGTCGCGCTCGCCGAGCGACGCGAAGGCCGCTTCCAGAGTGCAGTGCATCATCTTTGCGCAGCCGGGCATACCAGCTGGCACGGCTTTGCCGAGGCGCTCTTTGAGCGCTGGCAAATGCTGTCGCCCGAATCACCGCTCGCGCTTCGCGCACTCGAGGCAATTGCCTCGAGCGAGTACCCGACGCCCGCGAAACGCCCGCTCAATTCGCGGCTGGATTGTGCAGCGTTCGAACGTCGCTTCGGCTTGACGCTTCCCCCCTGGCAGCGGGGGCTGGACACGGTTCTCCAGGAACTCGCCGCCGCTAGCGGCCGTTAAACACCGGCGGCCGTTTCTCGGCAAACGCGCGGGCAGCATTCGCGTGGTCTTCGGTGATCATGCAACAGGCCTGATGCAGCGCTTCGGCCTCGATCGTGGGCGCAAATGCAGCAGCAGCAGCAAGGCTGGTGACCTGTTTGATATGGCCATAGGCGATCGTGGGGCCGGCTGCCAGTTCAGCCACCATCGCACCAGCTTTCTGCGAGAGTTCTTGCGACGGAAAGACCTTGGTGAGGAGGCCCATCTCGAGGGCCTCCTGGGCCCCCAGGACCGGCGCGAACATCATCAGCTCGCGCGCCCGTGCAACGCCCAGAATCCGCGTGAGCAGCCAATTAACGCCAAAGTCGCCAGCGAGCCCGACTCGCGCGAACGCCGTGGTGAGCTTGGCATCGCTCGCGGCAACGCGAAAATCGCAGGCGAGCGCAAGGCCCAGGCCTGCGCCTGCCACCGCACCGGGGATCACTGCCACAGTGGGCTTGGCCATTTCGTGCAGCAGGCGAACCGATTCTGCACGGTCACGGAGCTGGTTGGCGCGTTGCTCGACCGACAAGCCGGCATCGCGACCCGCAGCCATCGCCTTGACATCGCCCCCCGCGCAGAAGGCGCCGCCGCTGCCGGTGAGCACCACCACGCGAATCGCGGGATCGAGCGCCGCCTCGCGAAGCGCCTCGCACAACTGCGTTGACATCGGCAGCGTGATGGCGTTGCGCGATCCAGGGTTGTCCAGGGTGAGCGTCATGACCGCACCCCGGGTCTCGCGAAGAACCTGTCCTGTCATGATCAATCTCCTTCAGGTTGCTGCAAGCGGACGAATCAATCGACGATAAAAAGGCGCGCTCCGCCCTCGGTAAATGAGCGGTGCGGTTCGGCCCCGTCGGCCACCTGGTAGCTCATGCCGGGCGTGAGGACATAGCGCCGTCCGTCGGCAAGCTCCGTGTGCAACTCGCCCGCGAGGCACAGGAGGATGTGACCTTTGGAGCACCAGTGATCGGCCAGATAGCCGGGCGAATACTCGACCATTCGTACCCGGATGGTACCGAACTGACGGGTTCGCCAGAGGGCGCGGCCACGCTCGCCGGGATGCTCCTCCGGCGCGATCGTCGACCAGTCGGTGGTGCCGAAGGCAATGTCGGTCATCTGCATGCAATGAACTTTCTCGAGACGGATGGTGCGCCGCGGGGCGGCGTGTTTGCTAGGCTCCCGGGAGCCAACGTTCATCGAAACCCGTCAAGCATAACCGACCCCCGTGAGCATCGAACCCTGGTACTGGATTGCGTTTACCGTGGCCGCAGCGGCCGCGCAAAGCGCGCGCAATGCCATGCAGCGTGAACTCACTTCGGTGCTCGGCACGGTGGGGGCAACGCAGGTCCGGTTTCTGTATGGCTTGCCGTTTGGCATTCTTTTTCTCGGCATCGCGATCACTGTCACTGGCGACTCGATTCCAAGCTTTCAGGCGGTCTCCGTCGCCTGGACCGCAGCCGGTGCGCTCGCCCAGGTGGTGGCCACCGCCCTGATGCTTGCCGCAATGAAAGAGCGCTCGTTTGTGGTCACGACCGCCCTGGTCAAGGCCGAGCCGGTCTGGGTCGCGATCATGGGGTTCGCACTGCTGGGCGAAACCTTCGGCTGGCCATTGCTGGCAGGTATTGCGCTCGCCACGGCTGGCGTGCTTTGGCTGTCATGGCCCGCGGCGGGCGCGGGCTGGTCGCTGCGCCCGATTGCGCTGGGGCTCGCCTCTGCCGCAGTGTTCGCTGCCTCGGCCATTGCGTTTCGTGCCGCCATGCTGTCGATCGATAGCGGCGAGGCGTTTGTTGTCAAAGCGACGGCCGTGATGGTGCTGAGCCTCGCAATGCAGGTGGTTGCCCTGGTGGGGTGGATGCTGGTCGCCAACCGCACGCTGTTGATGGAGGTACTCAAAGTCTGGCGACCGTCGCTTGCCACCGGCCTCCTTGCCGCCACCGGATCGCAGTGCTGGTTTCTGGCCTTCGCGATCGAAACCCCGGCCAAGATCCGTACGCTCGGATTGATCGAGATCGTGTTCGCGCAGATCATTTCCCGGCGAATCTTCAGTCAGCAGCAGAACCGTAGAGAATTGATCGGCATGGCGGTGCTGCTGGCGGGAGTGGTGCTGGTGCTGAGAAGCTGAGCGCCCGCGGTGTCTTGCCATCGGAGCGTCCGCCCACGATCACGACAAGGTACTCGCCATGAAAACTGATCAGCACTGGGAGCAGGTCTACCGGAGTCGCTCGACCACCGAGGTGAGCTGGTACCGGGCGCATCTGGAGCACTCGCTCGAATCGATCAGCCGGATTGCGCCGAACCTCAACGCAGCGATTCTTGATGTCGGCGCGGGCGCTTCCACACTCGTAGACGATCTGCTGTCAGCCGGCTACACCCGCCTCACGGTACTCGATATTGCGGCATCCGCGCTCGAATCGACGCGCTCGCGCCTGGGCAGGAGAGCCGCTGAAGTGAACTGGCTTGTCGGCAATGTGCTCGATATTGAACTGCCCGCCCATCACTTCGATATCTGGCACGACCGCGCGGTGTTTCATTTCCTCACCAGCGCCTCCGACCGCGAAGCGTATGTCGCACAAATGACCGCTGCCCTTCGCCCGGGCGGACACGTGTTGATTGCCACCTTCGGCCCCGAGGGACCCCTTCGCTGCAGCGGACTTGAAGTGGTGCGGTATGACGCGCAGTCGCTGTCAAAGGAACTGGGCAAGGCATTCAGGCTGATTGACTGGACGCTCGAGCATCACGAGACGCCGGCGGGGGCGACGCAGCAGTTCCTGCACGCCCTGTTCGCGGGAGATTGATCGCCTCGCAGTGGTGCCGGAGGCGGGACTCGCCTACACCGCTTCGCTCTCGCAGGCCGCGGCCGGGCTTGCATGCCCGGCCCTTCTCGTCCCGCCCGCACAGTCCGCAGGGACTGTGCTCTCCGTCTCCACTGCTGGCGCAGTGGTGCCGGAGGCGGGACTCGAACCCGCACGCCCTTTCGGGCACCGGAGTTCCTCCGATTATTGCACAGGGGAAAGGTCTACCGCCGGCGCACCCAACCGCCTCCCCTACAATCGCGGCCATGCGCATCACCGACTTCGACTTCGATCTCCCCGACGATCTGATTGCCCGCGAACCCACACCCGAGCGAAGCGCGTCGCGGCTGCTCGTCCCGCTCGATGCGCAGATCATCGAAGACCGGCGCTTCGCAGACCTCCCGCAGCTTCTCGCAACCGGCGACCTGATCGTTTTCAATGATTCGCGCGTGCTGCGCGCACGACTGCGCGGTCACAAACAAACCGGCGGCAGCGTTGAAGCACTCATTGAGCGCGTGACCGACTCCCACCATGCACTCGCTCAGATGCGCATGAGCAAACCCGCGCAGATTGGCAGCACCCTCAGCTGGCAGCGCGCGCAGGCCAAGGTGGTCGGCCGCACGGGAGAGTTCTGGCAACTCGCGTTTGATCGCCCGGTGTTCGAGGTGCTCGAGGATGAGGGCGAGATGCCGCTGCCGCCCTACCTCAACCGCGCGCCCGGCCACGACGACGACACGCGTTACCAGACGGTTTACGCACGCCACCCAGGTTCGGTGGCAGCGCCAACAGCGGGGCTGCACTTCGACGACGCGCTTCTCGCAGCACTTGCGGCTCGCGGGATCGAATGTGCCTTCGTCACCCTTCATGTGGGCGCGGGCACCTTCCAGCCAGTGCGCGTGGACGATATCCGCGAGCACCGCATGCACAGCGAACAGTATGAGATTCCGGACGCCACCGCCACAGCCATCCGTGCAACGCGCGCCCGCGGCGGACGCGTCGTGGCTGTGGGCACCACGTCGCTTCGAACCCTGGAGTCAGGCGCCACTGGCCAAAGCGGCGAGGTTCATGCAGGGCCAGGAGACACCGCGCTCTTCATCACCCCGGGCTATCGCTTCAATGTGGTCGATATCCTCGTCACCAATTTCCACCTGCCGCGATCAACGCTTCTGATGCTGGTGAGTGCCTTCGCCGGACTTGACCTGATCCGCGCCGCCTATGCGCACGCGATCGCTCATCGTTACCGTTTCTTCAGCTATGGCGATGCCATGCTCCTCGCCCGCCCGCGGCGCGACGATCGCCGATAATCAATCCCACCATGCTTGAATTCCAACTGCTTGCCCGCGACGGCGCGGCCCGCCGAGGGCGGCTCCAACTCAACCATGGCGTCGTCGAGACCCCCATCTTCATGCCGGTCGGCACCTACGGCGCGGTGAAAGCGATGGCACCTCGCGAACTCACCGAGGTCGGCGCGCAGATCATCCTCGGCAACACCTTTCACCTTTGGCTGCGGCCGGGCACCGAGGTGATCGGGCGGTTCGGCGGACTGCATGGCTTTAACGGCTGGCACGCCCCGATCCTCACCGACTCGGGCGGCTTCCAGGTCTGGAGTCTGGGGGCGCTGCGGAAAATCAGCGAGGAGGGGGTGCGTTTTGCCTCGCCAATCAATGGCGACCGGCTGATGCTCACCCCGGAAGAGTCGATGCGCATTCAGCATGCGCTCGACTCTGATATCGCCATGGTGTTTGACGAGTGCACCCCCTATGACACCGCTGGCGTGATCACCACGCACGAGCAGGCGGCCGATTCAATGCGCTTGTCGCTGCGCTGGGCAAAGCGCTCGCGCGCCGAGTTTGACCACATTGCCAACCGCAACGCGCTGTTTGGCATCGTCCAGGGCGGCATGTTCACCGACCTGCGCGAGGAATCGCTCGGCGCGCTGACCGATATCGGGTTTCACGGCTACGCAATCGGCGGACTGTCTGTGGGCGAACCCAAGGAAGAGATGCTGCGCATTCTCGACCACACCACGCCCCGACTGCCCGATGATCGCCCGCGTTACCTCATGGGTGTGGGCACCCCGGAAGACCTGGTGGCGGGCGTGGCCGCCGGCATCGACATGTTCGACTGCGTGATGCCCACCCGTAACGCAAGGAACGGCTGGCTCTTCACCCGATACGGCGACCTGCGGCTGCGCAACGCCCGCTATCGCGACGATCCCAGCCCCATTGATCCCACCTGCAGTTGCCATGCCTGTGCGAATTTTTCGCGGGCCTATGTCCATCATTTGCAAAAGGTCAATGAGATCCTCGGTGCACGACTGGCCACGATCCACAATCTGCATTTCTATCTGACGATCATGAGGGAGATGCGGGAGGCGATCGCCCAGGGGAACTTCGAGGCCTGGCGGCGGCAATTCGCGTCCGACCGGGCACGCGGGCTGTGATGCCCACCTGCAGCGCCGCAGTCTATAATCGAAGGTTTGCCGAAAAGGAGAGAATTCCGTGCTGATTTCAACGGCTTACGCGCAGGCCTCGGGCGGATCCGCAGAGAGCCAGCTGGTCGGTTTCCTGCCGATCATCCTGATGTTCGTGGTGCTCTACTTCCTGATGATCCGTCCTCAGATGAAGCGCAACAAGGAGCATCGCGCCATGATGGGCGCGCTCAAGAAGGGTGATGAAGTCGTCACCGCCGGGGGCATGGTCGGCCGCATCACCAAGGTCGGCGAAACCTACGTCACGATCGAGATCGCGCAATTGCCCGAGGCTCGCCACGGGCAGGACCCGCAGGGCGTGGAGGTCACTTTCCAGAAAAGCGCCATCCAGACGCTGCTGCCCAACGGCACGATCAAAGCCATCTGATGCGCGCGGGCCGCTGAGCACCGGTGCCGGGCGATCCGCGTCTGCCCGGCATCGCCAAACCCCGGCGATACCCCGCACGTCACAACGATCTGGCCCGCTCCAGAGGACACGATGAACCGCTACCCGATCTGGAAATACATCGCGATGCTCATATCGCTGGTGCTGGGCCTGCTTTACACCTTGCCGAATTTCTACGGCGAGGCGCCAGCGGTTCAGGTCTCGAGCGGGAAGGCCACCGTCAAGGTGGAGGCGGCGATGATGGGCCGGGTGGAGGCAACCCTCAAGCGCGCGAGCATCGAGCCCACCGGCCTCTTTTTCGATGGCAACTCGGTCAAGGTGCGGCTTCGTGACAACGATACCCAGCTCAAGGCCAAAGATGCCCTGGTCGCCGATCTGAACCCCGACGCGGCCGACCCGTCTTACATCGTGGCACTCAACCTGCTGTCGAGCTCGCCTGACTGGCTGACCGCCCTGCGCGCGCTTCCCATGTACCTGGGACTTGACCTGCGGGGCGGTGTGCACTTCCTTCTCCAGGTGGACATGAAGCAGGCGCTCAGCAAGCGTCTCGATGCCACGGTGGGCGACCTGCGTACGCAACTGCGCGAAAAAAATCTCCGTCATGCCGGTATCAGCCGCTCGGGCGACACCATCGAAATCCGCTTCCGCGATGCCGACACGCGGGCCCGCACGCTCACGCTGCTGCGCGACACGCAACCCGATTTCAGCCTGTCCGAAGCCGGCGAAGGCGCTGAACTTCGGCTGGTCGCGGCCTTCAAGCCCGAGGCCGCGCGCCGAGTGCAGGAATCGGCACTCAAGCAGAACATCACCACGCTGTCGAACCGCATCAACGAACTGGGCGTGGCCGAGCCCATCATCCAGCAGCAGGGCCTCGACCGTGTCGTGGTGCAACTGCCGGGGGTTCAGGACACCGCCAAGGCGAAAGACATCCTGGGACGAACCGCCACGCTGGAAGTACGCATGGTGTGCGAGGCACCCGACGAGCAGGCCGCCTTCGCTGCCGGCACGGTCCCCTTCGGATGCGAGCGCTACACCGAACGCGATGGCCGCCCGATCCTGATCCGACGCCAGGTGGTGCTCACCGGAGACAACCTCAACGATGCACAGGCGGGCTTTGATTCGCAAACCCAGGAGCCTGCGGTTCATCTCACCTTGGATGCCAAGGGCGCGCGAATCTTTCGCGACGTCACTCGCGAAAACGTCGGCAAGCGGATGGCGATTCTGCTGATCGAAAAGGGCAAGGGCGAGGTGGTCACCGCGCCGGTGATCCGTACCGAAATTGGCGGCGGGCGCGTGCAGATCTCTGGCCGCATGACCACCACCGAAGCAAACGACGTGGCGCTCCTGCTGCGCGCAGGCTCGCTTGCCGCCCCCATGGAAATCATCGAGGAACGCACGATCGGTCCCAGCCTGGGCGCCGAAAACATCAGCAAGGGGTTCCTGTCCACGGTCTGGGGCTTTGCCGCAATCGCCCTCTTCATGTGCGCCTACTACCTGCTGTTTGGCGCATTCTCCACGCTCGCGCTGGCGCTGAATGTTCTCCTTCTGGTGGCGCTCCTGTCGCTCCTGCAGGCCACCCTCACGCTTCCCGGTATTGCAGCGATTGCGCTTACGCTCGGCATGGCAATTGACGCCAACGTACTGATCAACGAACGCATTCGCGAGGAACTCAGGAATGGCGCCACGCCCCAAGCGGCGATCGTTGCCGGGTATGACCGCGCCTGGGGCACCATTCTCGATTCCAACATCACCACGCTGATCGCAGGCGTGGCGCTGCTGGCGTTCGGTTCCGGCGCCGTGCGCGGCTTTGCGGTCGTTCACTGCCTGGGCATCCTCACCTCCATGTTTTCAGCCGTGTTCTTCTCGCGCGGTCTGGTCAATCTCTGGTACGGGCGCATGAAGCGTGTGCCCAGCCTGTCGATCGGACAGATCTGGAAGCCCGACACCGCGGCGGCCTCGCCCGCCAAGCGCGGCTGATCGCGCGCCACCGCCCCCCGACACCACCGCATAGCGAACCCGCAGGAAGCCACCATGGAATTTTTCCGGATTCGGCGCGACATCCCGTTCATGCGCCACGCGCTGGTGTTCAACGTCATCTCGGTGCTCACGTTCGTGGCGGCGGTCGCGTTTCTGGCCATCCGTGGCCTCAACTTCTCAATCGAGTTCACCGGCGGCACCGTGATGGAAGTCGCCTATCCCAAGGCGGCCGAGCTTGAAACCATCCGAGCCAAGGTGATCGAGCTCGGCTACGCCGACGCTCAGGTGCAGAACTTCGGCACCTCGCGCGATGTCATGATCCGTCTGCCCCTGAAAGACGGCTCGGGGGCTGCCGCAGCACGCCAGAGCGATCAGGTCATGGCGGCGCTCAAGGCAGCCGATGCCGGCGTTGAGCTGCGCCGGGTCGAGTTCGTCGGCCCGCAGGTTGGGAAGGAGCTCTTCACCGACGGAGCCCTCGCACTGCTCCTGGTGGTGGTGGGCATCATGATCTACCTCGCCTTCCGGTTTGAATGGAAATTTTCGGTGGCGGCCATCGTGGCAAACCTGCACGACGTCATCATCATCCTCGGATTTTTCGCTGCCTTTCAGTGGGAGTTTTCGCTATCGGTGTTGGCTGCCGTGCTGGCGGTGCTGGGCTACTCGGTCAATGAGTCGGTCGTGATCTTCGACCGGATCCGGGAGAACTTCCGCAAGATGCGAAAGGCAAGCACCGTCGAGGTCATCGACAACGCCATCACTTCAACCATCTCGCGCACCATCATCACGCACGGCTCCACACAGATCATGGTGCTGTCCATGCTGATTTTTGGCGGGCCCACACTCCATTATTTCGCGCTTGCGCTCACCATCGGCATTCTGTTCGGCATTTATTCTTCAGTGTTCGTGGCGGCTGCCATCGCAATGTGGCTGGGCGTGCGCCGGGAAGACCTGGTGAAGCCGCCCAAGAAAAACCAGGAAGGCGAGCCCGAGCTTCCCTGAGCGGCCTCGCCAGCTGCCTGCCCGCATCACGATTGTGCGACGCCAGCACTCGCCTGCCCGTGAGCCCCTGCCAAAGGTTTTCCTCACCATGGATATCGCCCTCTGGATCCTCGCATTCGCACTGATCACCGTCGGCCTCGTCGGCACGGTCATGCCTGCCTTGCCAGGGCCGCCGCTGGTATTGCTCGGCATTCTGCTCGCCGCCTGGATTGATCGCTTCGCCAAGATTTCCGGGCTGGTCTGCGCCATCGTCTCGGTGCTCGCCCTGGCAGCCATTGCCATTGACTGGATCGCCGGCGCACTGGGCGCCCGCCGGGTGGGTGCCTCCAAGTGGGCGGTGGTCGGCGCCACCGTGGGCGCCATCCTCGGCGTACTGAGCGGCTTCTGGGGCCTTTTGTTCATGCCGCTCGCCGGTGCCGCGATCGGCGAGTTCATCGCCCGCCAGGACCTGTTGCGCGCGGGTCAGGTCGGGCTTGCCACCTGGATCGGCATGCTGCTGGGAACGGTCGCCAAACTTGCGATTGTCGCCATGATGATCGGCATTTTCGCGGGGGCGCTGCTGCTCGCCTGAGTCGATGAACACCTCCACAGTTCGCATCTGGGATCTGCCCACGCGGCTCTTTCACTGGGGCCTCGCAATCAGCATTGCCGGTTCGATCATCAGCATCAAGACCGGTCACACCGATTGGCATTTCAGGTTTGGCTACCTGATCCTCACGCTGCTGCTCTTCCGACTGGTCTGGGGCTTTGCAGGCCCGCGCTACGCGCGGTTTTCAAGCTTTCCACCCAGCCTTGCCGCGGCCTGGGCCCATATCCGCGGGCGCGCAGCCCCCACCCCGGGCCACTCACCCCTCGCAGCATGGTCAGTGTATGCGCTGCTCGCCTCGTGCACGTTTCAGGTGGTGAGCGGGCTCTTCTCGAACGATGGCATCGTATGGGACGGACCGCTTCGGAAGTGGATCACCGGCAGCTTGAGCGATGCCATCACAGCGCTTCATCTCGCCAACCGGTTTGTGCTGATTGCCCTCATTGCGCTCCACCTGATTGCCATCGCCTGGTATCGGTTCGCGCGAGGCAAACGGCTGGTGCGGCCGATGATCAGCGGTGACAGCGCAGACGCGCCCGCCAACGCCGAACCAGCGCAAGACAACGGCGCGGTGAGACTTCGCGCGCTCGCGATTTTTCTTGCCGCGGGTGCGGCGGTCGGCTGGCTGGTCCGCTGAGCGCCTCAGCCAGCGCCGCCCAGGCAACCGATCAGCGAACCTGCCGGAAACTCTCGTGGCACTCGCGGCACACCCGCGAGGTGGCACCCACTTGGGCTTTGAGCCCGTCGAGCGTGGCCACAGCGGCCGGCAGCTTGGCGGTCTGCGCCTTGAGATCGCCCTGCAGTTTGGTGAACGCAGCAGCGTCTTTCCAGGGATCGCCCTTGATCTTGGCCGCACCAGTATTCGATCCTGGCGGGAACGCATCCCATGGCAGGTGACTCACCACTTCAACCACCCGCGCCGATGCCTGCGCCGCCGCGGCATCGAACGGCACATCACCGCGCGCCATGGCGCCCAATCGCCCCATGTGCGTGGTGAGCACTGTAAAGGCCGACTGGCGATACTTGATCGCATCATCGGGCTTGGCAAACTGCGCCGACGCGCCGGTGCTGTAAAGAGATCCGGAGACAGCGAGCACTGCCGCTGCAAGTGCGAGACGTTTCATGGCGACATCCTCGGAACGGTGCGATGGAGGGTGGAGCGCCGGTTAGCACTCCCGCTGCCGTCGAGGATATCAGCCCACCCGCGAACAAACCCTGATTGACCCGCTTGGTTGCTCAGTCGCTTCGCGACCTGGCCATCATGCGCTCGTGCGCCCGACGCAGTCGCCCGGCGAGGCAGCGCTCGGCCAGGTCGCTCGCTGGTCTGACGGGTCATCCGCGATCCGCCTGATCGCCCCCGATCTGACGGGTCATCCGCGATCCGCCTTCGCCCCCGATCTGCGACGAATCGCCCCCTCAGTCAGATTCTTCGGGCGAGTTCGGATGCCTTGCCGACATAGCCTGCCGGCGTAAGTGCACGAAGACGCGCCCGAGCCTCCTCGGGGATGTCTAGCGTGTCGATAAAGCGCACCAGATCCTGTGCAGTGAGCGTGCGGCCGCGGGTGAGTTCCTTCAGCTGCTCGTAAGGGTTGGGGACCCCGTATCGACGCATCACGGTCTGAATCGCTTCGCCCAGCACTTCCTGGTTGGCTGCGAGATCATGGGCTAGCCGATCGTGATCAACCTCGAGTTTGCCCAGCCCGCGCAGACACGCATCGAATCCAAGCAGTGCATGACCCAGCGCAACCCCGACGTTGCGCAAAACGGTGGAATCGGTGAGGTCACGCTGCCACCGCGAGATCGGAAGCTTCTCGGCAAGGTGCCTGAGGAGCGCGTTGGCCAATCCGAGATTGCCCTCGGAGTTTTCAAAATCGATCGGGTTGACCTTATGGGGCATGGTTGACGAACCCACCTCGCCCGCTTTCAGCTTCTGCCGGAAATAGCCCAGCGAGATATAGCCCCAGATATCACGATCAAGATCAATGAGAATGGTGTTGATACGAGCCAGCGCATCGAACAGCTCGGCCATGTAGTCGTGCGGCTCGATCTGGATCGTGTAGGGATTGAAGGTCAGGCCCATCGATTCGACCACCCGCCTGCAATGCGCCTCCCAGTTGATCTCGGGGCAGGCAATCTGGTGGGCGTTGTAGTTCCCCACTGCGCCGTTCAGCTTCGCCAGCAGTCGTATCCCGGAAAAATGATCGACTGCGCGTTCCAGTCGGGCGACGAAATTGGCGAGCTCCTTGCCGAGCGTGGTGGGCGAGGCCGGCTGACCATGTGTGCGAGACAGCATCGGCACATCGGCAAGCGTGTGCGCCAGTTCGCGCAGACGATCTGTCACCGCACACAGCGCCGGCAGCATCACCTGCTCGCGCGCAGCGCGAAGCATGAGCGCGTGCGAGGTGTTGTTGATGTCTTCAGACGTGCAGGCAAAGTGGATGAACTCTGCGGCGCGTTCGAGTTCGGCATCACCCTGCACCGATTCCTTGAGGAAATATTCGACCGCTTTGACATCGTGGTTGGTGCGCGCCTCGATCGCCTTGATGCGGGCGGCTTGCGGTGCGCCAAACTGATCAGCGATCGCCCGCAGTCGCGCGCGCGCAGACTCTGAAAACGCGGGAAGTTCGGGCAGGCCAGCCTCGGCGAGTGCAAGCAGCCACTCGACTTCCACCCTCACCCGCCAGCCCATGAATCCCGACTCGGACATGAGTGCACGCAGCGCGCCCAATTTCGGCGCATAACGCCCGTCCAGAGGGCTGAGCGCCTGGAGCGCAAACGCAGAGGATTCGTCGGAAACACTCATCGGAGTGGGGCGCGAACGCCTCGAAATTTCAGGAAGCGCAATGCTAGCACCCGTGCACCTGACGACGATTTTCAGGAGACCTGACCAATGCTGCGGCGCCTTGACGCAACGCCGGAATAGTCATCCGTTTGGAGGATGGTCGATTGATATACTCGGAGGTTGCGTCATGTGGCGCCCCCGCAGTCTGGTTTGTCCCGAATCGCCTGGAACACCCTCCCCCCTCAGAGCAGATACCCTGATGAAACTCGTCGGCTCCCATGGCAGTCCCTTCGCACGCAAAGTGCGCGTTGTGATGGCTGAAAAGAAAATTGATTGCCAGTTCGAGTCCATCAACGTGGCCGAAAGCCACGCCCACACGCTGCAGTTCAATCCTCTGGGCAAGGTTCCCTATCTCGTCCTCGATGACGACGAAGTGCTGTTCGATTCGCGCGTGATCGTTGACTATCTCGATAACCTCACCCCGGTGCATCGTCTGATCCCTGCAAGCGGCCGCCCCCGCGCCGAGGTCAAGGTCTGGGAAGCCCTGGCCGATGGCATGCTCGAGGCGGCCGGTCTGATCAGACTCGAATCCATGCGCCCGCAGGCCCAGCAGAACGAAGCCTGGGTGCTCAAGCAGCAGAGCAAGGTCGATGCCGCGCTCGCCGCACTGTCAAAACGGCTGGGTGATCAGCCCTACTGCGTCGATGGCAAATATTCGCTCGCCGACATCGCCGTGGGTTGTGCGCTGGGTTATCTGGCCTGGCGCTTTCCGCACCTGGAGTGGCGCGGCCACTATCCAAATCTGGGCGCGCTGGTTGACAAGCTGTCGGCGCGGCCGAGCTTCGCCGATACCGTGCCGCCCGCCCAATAAGGGCGCGGGCTCGAGCAACCCGCCGCAGCGCCCCCCGCCGCAGCGACCCACCGCCACGCCGTGCTACCCGCCTAGCCTCGCCCTTTCAGCGCCCAGCGCCACAGCGACTGCGGCTGCATGGGAATGATGAGCAGCCAGTGCTCAACAATGGCGAGGACCAGAAGAGAGCCCACCAACCCCAGCGCCGTTTCCTCGTAGGCGCTGTCGGTTCTGACCGCCGCGACCCAGACCAGCACCGCAATCACGCTGGCCAGCCCTACGCTGAAGGGAAAGAGCGCATTGAAGCGCCGACGCGAAAAATAACTGAGCAGGTAATGGAGCGAAGGCGGCAAAAAGGGCTCGTAAAAATTTTTCACGCCCAGAAAAATGTTGAGCTTGGCGCTCAGCCGCATCACCCATAAAACCAGCCACACCTGCGCTGCCACCGGGTTGGGTGCACTGAGGCTGGGCAGCAGCACCGCGACCCCCAGCAACAGCAGTGCGAGTTCGTGATGCGCGATAGCGGTGAAGGCATACCAGGCACGGCGCCAACCCGACACCGGCGGGCATGGCGCACGGTTGGGTCCAGTGACCAGCCCCAGCAAAAACGCCACTTCCTGCCATGCCCAGACCAGCACGGCCGACACGAAAGCGAGATAGGCCCCCAGCGGTGTGACCAGGTCGCGTGTGACCACCACCCCTGCCATCCCAAGGAGCAGCAAAAGCGAGGCCGCCGCCATGGCCCCGCGCTGCCGGCCCGCCGACGGCTGGATCGCGCGGAGCACCAGCCCGGTGGACAACCACCAGACGCCGAGCGTGAACGCGATGGGAAGGAGGAGCGCCACGTGGACTCAGGCTCGCTGCGGAAGCGGGCGACGACGCATCACCAGCTGGGCGCGAGCCGCGCATCGTCTGGTAGCCGATTCTCGCGTACCGGAAGCAGGAACATGCGGCTGAAGACGACAGCTGCCTGCGCCGCAAGCAGCCCGCGCCGGATCGTGGCAAACACACCACCCCGAGCCTTCTCGGCATCCACCGCGTTCTGAAGGTCACGCAAACGGTTGAGACCCGCGATGAAACGCGGATCGTCGTAACACAGCGTGACCGGGAACACCTGCTTGCAGATCTCGGTGGTGATCGCAAACACCTTCTGATCGTATTCGCTGGGATCGAGTCCGAGCGCCTGGTGCAACGCAGGCCGCGTGTGATCACGCACATACATGGTGGCAAACACCGCGAGCTGGAAGAACCGGATCCAGAGTCGGTTCACGCCCGTGAGCAGTTTCGGGTTGGCACGCATCAGCAGCGCAAACGCCTCGCCATGCCGGAACTCGTCATTGCACCATTTTTCAAACCACAGAAAGATCGGGTGGAAGCGAAGCTCTGGATGACGCTCCACCTGACGGTAAATGGTGATGTAGCGCGCGTAGCCGATTTTTTCCGAAAGGTAGGTCGCGTAGAAGATGAACTTGGGTTTGAAGTAGGTGTACTTCTTAACCTTGGTGAGCAGCCCCAGATCCACGCCGATGCCAAAGTCCTTCAGCCACTGATTGATGAAGCCCGCGTGTCGCGATTCGTCGCGCGCCATGTAGCCAAAGAGCGCCTTCATGTCGGGGTTGTCCACCTTGCGCCGCAGTTCGGCGTAGAGCACGCAACCCGAGAACTCGGACGTGATCGAGCTGATCAGGAAGTCGGTGAATTCCTTGTAGAGCTCAGGATCGAGCTTGGAGTAGTCACGATCCATATCCGCGGGCCGCTGGAAGTGGTCGATGTTGTTATCGCCCTCGAACTCGGCCATCAGCGCATTCCACTGCGGGCGGATGTTGTCGACCGAGATCCGATTGATGGCATCCGCATCGGTTGTGTAGAACCGAGGCGAAATGAGGGACTCGGTCATTGCCATGCGGGTTGATTCACTGATCTCGTCGGGGCGACGGCCTGGCCTTTGCGCGGTACTCATCACGGAATCTCCGGAAATGAACTTATCGGATGTTGAGATAGGACTGAAACACCGCTGCGTTGGCGGGTCCGAATACAGTGAGGTCCACCGTTCGGCCGGTGACCGGATCCAACAGGCGGAGGCTGCCGGCCGATTCGGCCCGCAATTCAAACGGCTCGGCGGGTGTGCCACCCTGGCGAAGTCTTGCCTGAGCAAGGCCCCGCAGCACCCCGCGGGCAAACCCCGCCTCGCCGACAATCGGTTCTAGCGGCTCGCGGGTGCGGGCATCAATCACCTCCACGCTGCCGTCTCGTGCATCACGAAACAGCAGCTGCCTTGAGTCGAGCACTGCCACCACCGGCAGGGGCTCAGGGGCTTGCGCCTTCTGATACTGATGCCAGGCAGCAAAGGCGAGGCTCCCCAGCATGGCGAGGCCAACCAGGGCAAGCGGCCAGCCCTCGATCCGGGGCCGTGCAGTGAGTGCGGACGCAGACAATTGCCCGCTGCCGGGGTGTGGGAAGGCGTGCGGGCCCACCCTACCCTCGGATGGCTGAACGCCGAGCCGGTCGTCAGGCGGTCTGTGCATGACGAATTGCTACCCCTTGTGCCACCCCTTGGGCCACCCCTCGCGTGTCCCCTTGTGCCAACGGCTCTGCAATCGGCTGTGCCGCTGCATCGGGCGTGGCGCCTATCCGCACCCGTTCACCGACTGGCTGGGCAGCGAGCCAGGCGTCGGTCAACAGCGCAGCGGGTTCGTCGACCGCGCCGAGCGCCCGCAGCATGGGCTGTGGGTGCGATAACCGCCAGGGCCGGGCATGCGGCCACAGATGTGCGTAGGCGATCTTGTCCTCGGCCAGAAGTTCAAGCACCAGATCACCCGAGCCATCAGCGCGCCGTCTGACCTGCGCGCTGGCGATGCGACGGTAAGGCACATTGAAAGTGAGGCTCAGCACCATGCCGATCCGCATCACCACACGCCGGTCGGTGATGGTGTAGACAGTGGTTCGTGCGGTGAGATCGGCGAGCAGCCAGAGGAGCCCCAGGCCGATCGCAAAGCACGCCGCAGCCCAGCTGGTGGACGCAAGCGCCTGCGCGACCGAACCGGTGTCGTGTTGAACCAGCGCAAACCGAAGACCGAGCAGCACCAGGAAATACACCGCCACCGCGCGCAGATGGAACACATCGAGCGCGACACGGCGCTTCTGAGGCGAGCCCTGCCACAGCAGACGCTCGCCTGCCGGCAGCGCCTCGGGCAGCCCGTGCTGCGGCTCGATCTCGTGTTCGTGCCCGAGGCTGTGACGGTGTGCGCTCATAGGATCGGGTCACGACGGCCAGGGATTGCGAAGAGCGTGCCTGCGCCGTAATAGCCCATGACCTTTTCTTCCTCGAAGAGCGTGATGCGATCGGGTCGCCGCAGCCCGGGCACACCTTCAAGCTGCTCGCCGCGAATTGCGCGCACGATCACCTTGCGGCCATGCACACGGTCGGAAATGACGCGGCAAAACGTGATCGGCAACATGACGCGGCGCCCCGCCGCGGTCTGCACCTCGAGATACCGGATCATGTGCTCGGAGCGGTCCACCCAGATCTCGACCACCGTGCCGCCCGCCGCGTCATCAACGCCGATCACCGGCATGCCGCGTGGATCCGGATCGCCCTCCACCAGGGAAAAACCGGGCGCTGCCGCAAGCGGCACGATCTTGAGATCGCCATCCACCGTGAGATCGGGCTCATCGGTTCGGCGCGTAAAGGCACCCGGACCGATGCCGCTTGTCATGGGGTCGCCCGTGGGCTCGAAAGGCATCCCGGTGACGGGCGCTGCGCGCTCGCCCTGCACGCGCGGCTCGTGAAGATCGCGCTCGTGCGGCGAGGGGAAATCGCCATGAAACCGAGTGCGGTACATCTTGACGCGCGGCATCGGAAGAATACCGGGCTCGCGCTTGATGGATCCGTCGCGCCGGTCGCTTTCAAGCGGGAAGCCCTCGCGCTTGCTTTCATACAGCAGATAAAACACCAGTCCGGCAAAAAACACCCAGAACACGTAGAGCACCATCTGCGCTACGTCGATGTATTGGGTAATGGCACCTCTTCCCATGGTCATCTCCTCAAAAGGCATCCGTTCAGCCCGGAAACTCAGCCAGTCCGAAATTGCGGCGATCGCCGCCCTGCGCGCGCAGATCGCGTACCAGCGGCCCGATCGCAGCCAGCGTTGCGAACAGCAGCACCAGTTCAAGGTGGTAGACGGCGCTATAGCCGACTCCCGAGTAATTCAGCACGGGCCCCAGGCCCCCGGAGAGCGCAAGGCTGCTTACGAGGTCGCGCAGCCACCCGCCTGCGGCCACAGCAAGCCCAGCCGCACTGGCCTGCGCCGCCCCCCACGCGCCCAGCGCAAGCCCGTTCATGCCGTTGGATTCGAGATTCATGGCCGCAGTGAGCGTACCGACCGAGAAAAGCCCGCCGCCGAAACCAATCAACACCGTGCCCGCACGAAAGAGCAAGGGTGCTTCCAGCGGCTCGGCAAAAATCACGAGCGAGAATGCGAACACGCCTGCCACGGCTCCCCAGGCAGCCAGGCGGTGCGGGTTCATGCCCTGCCGGAGCCGCGCAGCAGCCAATGCGAAAGCGGCCAGTGCACCGCCCGACATGAACGCGGTCAACGCGCTGGTCGCCGATACCGACAGGCCCAGCACCTCACCACCGTAGGGCTCGAGGATGATGTCCTGCATGGTGAATGCGGCGGTTCCCATGAAGAGCGCCACCAGGAAGCGTCTTTGCCCGGGCTGGGCAGCGAAGTCACGCCAACTGTCGCGGAAGGCGGGCCGGGCAATACCAGGGTGGGTCTTTGATGGGTTGCGCGCCTCCTGCTTCCAGAGGGCCAACAGATTCAGCACGAAGGCCACAAACGCTGCGCCCTGTACCACCTTGATCAGCGTGATCTTGCTGAAATCGGCCAGCAGCAGACTGAACACAAAGCCACTCACCACCATGCCCACCAGCAGCATGGTGTACATCATTGCAACCACCCGCGGCCGATTTTCCTCAGCGGCAAGATCGGTCGCGAGCGCGAGCCCCGCTGTCTGGACCGTCTGGATGCCCGCACCCACCATCAGGAAAGCCAGTGCGGCCGACAGCGGGCCGATCCACTGCGGCCAGTGGGTATCGCCCGACAGCAAAATGAGCGCGAACGGCATGATGGCCAGCCCGCCAAACTGAAGCATGGTGCCGGCCCAGATGTAAGGAACCCGCCGCCAGCCCAGCACCGAGCGGTGCACATCCGAACGAAACCCGACCAACGCGCGGAACGGCGCGAACACAAGCGGCAGCGCAACCATGGTGGACACCAGCCAGGCCGCCACACCCAGTTCAACGATCAGTACGCGATTGAGGGTACCCACCAGCAGCGCGGTGGCCATGCCCACCGACACCTGAAACAGCGCGAGTCGCAGCAGGCGCGACATCGGCAGATCGGGCGTGGCCAGATCGGCAAACGGCAGCCAGCGCGGGTCGATGCGTGACCAGCGCCGGGGCGAGAGCAGATCGAGCAGCATCATCGCCGGATCAGCTCCTGAGCTTGCGAGGTGTAAAAGCCGCGGGCCACGCGCTCGGTTCGGCCCAGTTGCCATCCCAACGGACCCAGCGCCTCGGCGAGCATGCGGTGCATGCGTTCGGGCGCAACCGGCACGATGGCGGGCGAGCGGTCGCCACGAGGGAAGAGTCGTCCCGCCATCATCATCATGCGAAGCGGCAGGCTGCCCGGTGCAAAGGTGAACACGATGGAGCGGCGCACCCTGGGCGCAACCGCCACGAGCGCCGCCACCGACTGCTCGGGCGCGTAGTGGATGAGCGAGTCCATCGCCACCAGGTGATCGAAGTCGCCAAGCGCAGCATCGAGCATGTCGCCTGCAAGCAGTTTGACCTCGCCGGGCGACAGATCGTCCGGCAGACGCTCGCGCGCCAGATCGACCAAGGTGGGTGACAGGTCGATGCCGGTCACCGCCGCACCCAGCCGTGCGCAGTCCACGGCCAGGAGTCCGGTGCCGCAGCCGGCATCCAGCAGCGTGCGCGCGGCCAGCGGAAAACCAGTGGGCGGCTGGGCCGGATCCGGGCGGGACACCCAGTCAACCAGCAGGCGACGCATGTGCTCGCGCCCCGCACGCACCGTGGCGCGTACGCCGCTTACCGGAGCGTCGGACGTGAGACGCGCCCAGGCCTCAGCCGCTGTGCGGTCGAAATACGCCTCGATCTGACCGCGGCGCTCGATATAGCTGGTTTGTGCCATCAATCAAACCCCAGCAGATCAAAAATTTCCCGGTCCTTGAGCGAAGCCGGTGCACTCCCCGGCGTGCCGGCCCACAGACTCGCGGCCAGCCGCAGGTATTCCTGCTGAACCGCATCAAGTTCAGGTGAAGAATCCATCTCGAACAGCGTGGACTTTTTCAGGCGGCTGCGGCGAATCACATCCAGGTCGGGGAAGTGCGCGAGCCGGTTGAGACCCACCCGATCGGCAAAGCGGTCGATCTGGTCGGTCTGCGCGCTCCGATTGGCGATGACGCCTCCGAGCCGCACGCGATAGTTCTTCGCCTTTGCGCTGATCGCCTGAACGATCCGGTTCATGGCAAAGATCGAATCAAAATCATTGGCCGCGACGATGAGCGCCCGCTCGGCATGCTGGAGCGGCGCCGCAAATCCGCCACACACCACATCGCCCAGCACATCGAAGATCACCACATCGGTTTCGTCGAGCAGGTGGTGCTCCTTCAGGAGCTTCACGGTCTGGCCCACCACATAGCCGCCGCAACCCGTGCCGGCGGGAGGGCCACCCGCCTCGACGCACATCACGCCGTTGTAGCCCTCGTAGACGAAGTCTTCGACGCGCAACTCCTCAGGGTGGAAATCGACGGTTTCAAGCACATCGATCACGGTGGGCACCAGCCGCTTGGTGAGCGTGAAGGTGGAGTCGTGCTTGGGATCGCAGCCAATCTGCAGCACGCGCTTGCCCAATTTGGAAAAGGCCACCGACAGGTTCGACGAGGTGGTGCTCTTGCCGATGCCACCCTTGCCATAGACGGCGAACACCTTGGCGTTGCCGATCTTCATGGAAGGATCGAGTTGTACCTGAAGGCTTCCCTCGCCGTCAGGCGGCACAGGTCGGCTGCGCCGTATTTCGGTGACGGGAACGGTTGCGACATTCATGGAGCTGCTCCTGTTGCTACGCCTTCAATTCGGTCTTCGAATTCTTCGCCTGCCCGACGCAGCGCCTCAAGGAGTTCGGCATCGGGGGTCCAGTACTGACGTTCAGAGGCCTCGAGCAGGCGGTTGGCCACCTTGGCCGATGCTGCGGGGTTGAGTTGCGCGAGCCGGTCGCGCATCGCCGGGTCGAGCATGAACGTGCGGGTGAGTTGCTGATAGACCCAGGGCTGGACCTGCCCCGTGGTGGCCGACCAGCCCATGGTGTTGGTGAGATGCGCTTCGATCTGGCGTACGCCCTCATAGCCGTGCGCGAGCATGCCTTCGTACCACTTGGGGTTGAGCATGCGGGTGCGGGTTTCGAGCGCCACCTGCTCGGAGAGCGTACGCACGCGCCCGGCTCCGGTGGTCTGGTCGCCGATGTAGACAGGAAGCTCGGCTGACGGGGTTCCTGGGGTCGGCGACGAACCCGCTGTCGACTTCCGGGACTGCGCCCGCCGCACCGCGCGCGTGACACCGCCCAGCGTGTCGAAGTAGGTGTCGACTGTGGTGACGCCCACTTCGATGGAATCCAGGTTCTGATAGGCAAGACCGACATCCTGCAACACCGACTGAAGGAGCGCGGGTTGCTGCAGGGGCTTGCCGGCGCGGCCGTAGGCGAAGCCCTTGCGGCGGGTGTAGGTCTCGGCGAGTTCGTCTTCGTCCTGCCATGCGCCCTGCTCGATCATCTGATTCACGTTCGCACCGTAGGCGCCGTCGGCGTTGCCGAACACCCGAAGCGAAGCGGTCTCGATATCGCAGCCATGCTCGGCCATGTAGGCAAGTGCATGACGGCGAACAAAATTGAGTTCGGGCGGTTCGTCGGCCGAGGCCGCAAGAAACGCGGCTTCTGCCAGCATGCGAATCTGTAGTGGCAGCAGATCGCGGAAGATGCCCGACAGCGTGACCACCACATCGATTCGCGGCCGGCCGAGTTCGGCCAGTGGCGTGAGGGTGGCGCCCGCGAGGCGTCCGAAGGAATCAAAGCGCGGCGCCGCGCCCAGAAGCGCCAGCACCTGACCGATGGGTCCGCCCTCGGTCTTGAGATTGTCGGTTCCCCACAGCACCATGGCCACCGTTTCGGGCAGGCCGTGCCCCTCGTCGGCATGCCGGGCAAGCAGACGCTCGACCTGACGTGCACCATCGATCACCGCAAAACGGCTGGGCATGCGAAACGGATCAAACCCGTGGAGATTCCGGCCCGTGGGCATGGTTTCGGGCGTGCGCAGCACATCACCGCCAGGCGCGGGCCGAATAAACCGGCCTTCCAGCGCGCGGAGGAGCGATTCGATTTCATGGTTGGCCTGCATCTGCGCGTTGGCGCGTGCGAGCACCGCGGCAAGCGCCTGCGCGGCCTCGCCCTGCCCGAGCGCAGACCGCGCGCGCGCCTCCGCCTGCGATTCGGTGGCTGCGTCGATCAGGGCATCGACTGCAGCAAGCACACGATCATGCGCCACCGGCTCGCCACTCATAGGCTGATGCGCCTGCGCCATGGCCACAAGAATGTCGCGGCGCGCCTCGCGCGAAAAGGGTTCGCCAAACACATGCAGCCCGCAGGGAATGAGCGTGCGCTCCATTTCCTCGAGTGACCTGAGCAAGGCCAGCACCGCGCGGTCATAGTCGGCAAGCGTGACCCGCTGCCCGGCCATTACCCCAGACCCCTTGAGGAGGGCGGTATCAAGCTCCACCGCCAGTGCCTGCTCCTCAATCAGCGCGAGAAGGCCAGCATGCTCGGACTCTGCGGCTGGCACCGACTGCGGCGACTCAAGCGGGGTGGCCCGCCAGCGATCAATGGATTGACGCAGTTCACGCAGCCCCGCATAGAGACCCGCCTCGGCAACTGGCGGCGTCATGTAGCTCACCAGCGTGGCGGCCGAGCGCCGCTTGGCGATCGTGCCCTCTGACGGATTGTTGCTCGCGTAGAGATAGAAATTGGGAAGGTCGGCAATCAGGCGATCGGGCCAACATGCCCCCGATGCGCCCACCTGCTTGCCCGGCATGAACTCGAGCGCGCCATGGGTGCCGAAGTGCACCAGGGCGTCAGCCCGGAACTGCTCTCGAAGCCAGCGGTAGAACGCACAGAAGGCATGCGTGGGCGCCAGGCCTTTTTCAAACAGGAGCCGCATCGGGTCGCCTTCGTAACCGAACCCGGGCTGCACTGCGATCACGACCTCGCCCAGATCGAGGCCAAGTACGAACAGCTCGCGCCCGTTGGTGAGGACGCGCCCAGGGGCTGGCCCCCAGCACTTTTCGATATCGCTCAGCCAGCGCTCCTGCCGCACATGATCGGCGACCGGCACGGTGGCAAGCACGTTGGCATCGGTACCGTGCCGCGATGCATTGCCACCCAGGAGCGCGGTACGCAGCGCTTCGGGTGACTCGGGCAGAGTCAGCCGATAGCCCGCCTTCTGCATCGCGGCCAGCGTGCCATGCACCGATTCGAACACCGACAGATGCGCGGCGCTCCCCACGGCGCCACCGTTGGGCGGGAAGTTGAACAGCACCATCGCCACGCGACGATCGGTGGCGGGCTTGCGCCTTAGCGCCACCAGCCGCGCCACGCGTGCAGCCAGCATGTCGGCGCGCTCCGGGCACGACACCATGTCCTGGCTGCTGCGAATGTCATCGAAGCGGCAACTGCGGTCGCAGCCCGCGCACACCGCGCCGGGCGCCCCGGGTCGCCCTCCGAAGACGATCGGAGAGGTGGCACCATCGAGCTCGGGAATCGCCACCATGATGGTGGATTCCACCGGCAGCAGGCCTCGGTCGGATCCACCCCAGTCGGCAAGCGTCTGGAATTCAACCGGATGCGCCGCCAGGTACGGCACATCGAGATCGGCGAGCATGGCCTCGGCGGCCTGGGAGTCGTTGTAGGCCGGGCCGCCAACCAGCGAGAACCCGGTCAGCGACACGATCGCATCCACCGCCGGCTGGCCGTTGCGGCGGAAGAAGGTATTGACCGCAGGTCGCGAATCGAGTCCGGTGGCGAAGGCCGGAATGACCGCGAGCCCCCGCGCCTCGAGGGCGTTGATTACGCCATCGTAGTGCGCTGCATTACCGGCCAGAAGATAGGAGCGAAGCATCAGCACGCCCACCGTGCCACGCGGTGCGGGATCCGGTGCGCGCGGCAGCCGACGCGCATCATCACTGATGCGCCCCGACATGCGTGGGTGATAGACACCGACCTCGGGATACTCCACCGGATCGGCTGCCTCGATACGGCCTCGCATCGGTTCGCGCGGCCCGCTCGCATAGCGATTGATGAGACTCGCCGCAAGCCCCTCCATGTTGTCCTCGGAGCCCCCCAGCCAGTACTGCAGGCAGATGAAATAGGCGCGCAGATCCTGAGCGGTGCCAGGGATGAAACGCAGGATGCGGGGCAGGCGCCTCAGCATCTTCATCTGCTTTTCACCGGAATCAGCCCCGCCCTGGCCGGGCTTGGCGCTGCCACGCAGCCGCTTGATGAATGCCAGTGCCCCGCTTGCCGGCTTGGACATGTCCAGCCGGCCCAACCGGGTCAGCCGAACCACTTCCGGTGCCGACATGGCGCAGACCATTGCGTCCACCTCGGTTCGACGCTTCTGCAAGAGGTCGATGATGGGCAGGAAATGCTCTTCCATGAACAGCATGGTGACCACCAGCATGTCGGCGGCCTCGATGGCGGCACGACACTGCGCGAGGCGCTCGGGGCTTGCGGAGAATTCGGATGCTGCATGCATCTCCAGGCTTGCCCCCGGAAGCCGCGCGGCGAGTCGACGCGCGGCGCTCACCGTGGCCGAGGCGAGATGCGTGTCCATGGTGACGACCACGATGCGAAGCATCGGGCCGGCTGCACCGCCGCCGCTCCGACTGCGGATGCGTTCAGCGGCCATAGTGCGCCTTTGCCTCGTAGAGCGTATCGCGGGTGATGAGCGCCACACCGCGCTCCGCGGCAAAGCGTTCGGTATTGCGACGCGCCTTGCCGCGCACGAAAAACGGGATCTTGCCGAGTTCGCGTTCGGCCTCGGGGGCCCATTGCGGCGAGCCGGGCGCAGGTCGCACGGTGGCCGTGGCGGGCGGGGTGTCCGCCAGCGCGAGCGGGGTGGCATCCGGTTCTCTTGCTTCGAATGCCACCTGGGGCGCGCTACCAACAACGATGGCCTGCGACTCACCGGGTATCGACGTGTCGCTCGTGGCCTGCCAGGAGGCCGTGGCCGGGATGCGGCTGCCGGAGACCGCGGGCGCCGCCGCGCCAGCATCGGCAGTCTGCGGGGCACCGCCCTGTGAGGAGTCGGAGAGCGTATCGCCTGCCGCCGCGCGCCCATGACCCGACCGGCCAAGATGCGAAGGCGCTGCACCCTCGTGAAACTCGAAGTCGTCGCGGAACATGCCAAGCAGATGTTCCTCGAGGCCCATCATGAGCGGATGGACCCAGGTATCAAAGAGGACGTTGGCGCCCTCGTAGCCCATCTGCGGGGAGTGACGGGCGGGGAAATCCTGCACATGCACCGGTGCGGAAATCACTGCGCAGGGCAGGCCCAGCCGCTTGGCGATATGCCGCTCCATCTGGGTGCCAAGCACCAGATCAGGCTGTAGCGCGGCAACGGCACGCTCGACCTCGAGATAGTCGTCAGTGATGAGCGGCTCGACGCCGTAGCCTGCCGCCGCTTCGCGTACTTCGCGTGCAAATTCCCGGCTGTAGGTGCCCAGCCCCACCACGTTGAATCCGAGCTCGGTGGCCGCATAGTGGGCAGCTGCAAGCGCGTGTGTAGCATCGCCGAACACGAACACCCGCTTGCCGGTGAGATAGGTGGCATCGACCGATGCGCTGTACCACGCCGAGTGCCCCGGGCAGGCGCGGCGGCAGCGCGCAATCGCGGCCTCGGGCTCAAGCCCTGCAAAGGTGCAGACTTCACGAATAAAGGCCTCGGTGGCCTGTACACCAATGGGCACGGTGTGTGTATGCGGCTGCTTGAACTGCCGGCGCAGCCACCCGGCAGCGAGGCCCGCAGTTTCCGGATAAAGCACAACGTTGAATCCCGCCTCGGGCAGCCGCGCCAGATCGGCCGGACTCGCCTGCCAGGGCGCGATCGCATTGACGTCGATGCCGATTGCCTCCAGGAGCTTTTGAATCTCGATCAGATCGTCACGGTGCCGGAATCCGAGTGCGGTGGGACCGAGGATATTGCAACGCAGCCGCGCGCCTGGCGCGGGCTCTGCGCCCGCACCATCTGGAGCAGGGTCTCGGCGGCGCCCCAGTTTTCCTTGCGCTGATAGGAGGGCAGTTCGAGCGGCACCACCGGGATGGGCAGCCCCAGCGTCTGGGCGAGCCCCCCTGGATCATCCTGGATCAGTTCGGCGGTGCACGAGGCGCCCACCATCATGGCGCGAGGCTGAAACCGCTCGAACGCCTCATGTGCGGCACGCTTGAAGAGTTCAGCCGTATCACCGCCCAGGTCGCGCGCCTGGAACGTGGTGTAGGTGACCGGCGGGCGACGATTTCGCCGCTCGATCATGGTGAACAGAAGATCTGCGTAGGTATCGCCCTGCGGCGCATGGAGCACATAGTGCACATCACGCATGGCGGTGGCGACCCGCATTGCGCCCACATGCGGCGGGCCTTCGTAGGTCCAGAGGGCAAGTTTCACCGATGGGCCTCGCTGATCAGGGCGCTGATGCGTTCACGACGCACAAACGGTCGAGCAAACAGTTCAGCCAGATCGCCCGCCTGCTCATAGCCCTGAATGGGACTGAACACGAGCTCGATCGACCATTTGGTGGTGAAGCCCTCGGCCTCCAGCGGATTGGCGAGCCCGAGCCCGCACACCACCAGATCGGGACGCTCGGCGCGACAGCGCTCGAGCTGGCGTTCGACGTCCTGTCCTTCGGAAAGTCGCACGCCCTCGGGCAGCGCCTGCAACTCATGCGCGAGAAGCGTGCGATGAAGATAGGGCGTGCCAACCTCGGTGGGCCGCATGCCCAGCTCCTGCGCGAGAAAGCGCGCAAGCGGCGGCTCGAGCTGCGAGTCCGGAAACAGAAAGACGCTGCGGCCTTCAAGCTGCGATCGGTAGCGCTCGAGGCTACGACGCGCCCGCGCCCGTGCAGGCGCGGTGACGCTGTCAAGCCGTTCCTGCGAAATGCCAAAGGCCTGCGCGGCCGCTGCAAGCCAGCCGGTGGTGCCGTGTTCGCCAAGCGGAAATGGCGCGGGCAGATGAACCGCACCACGCGCCTCGAGGGCGCGCGCGGTATCGCCCAGGAAGGGCTGTGCCAGGAGGAACCGGGTACCAGGCGACAGCGCGGGCAGATCGCGCGAGCGTCGCGGCGGAAGACAGTCGACCCTCGCGATTCCCAGTTCACGCAGCAACCCGGTGAGCTGATCTTCAACCACATCTGCGAGGGCGCCCACCACCAGCAGCGACGGCTCGGCAGCCTGAGCGACCGGCATGTGCGGCACAAGTGCCGCGAGGCATGCATCTTCGCCCTGGGTAAAGGTGGTTTCGATGCCACTGCCCGAATAACTCAGCACGCGCACCGACGGCGCGCGCTGGGCATCCAGACGCTGCGCAGCGCGAGCCAGATCGAGCTTGATGACCTCTGAGGGGCACGAGCCCACCAGGAACAACAGGCGAATGTCGGGCCGGCGCTCGAGCAGCTGACCAACAACACGGTCGAGTTCCTCATTGGCATCGACCAGACCGGCGAGATCACGATCATCGATGATGGCGGTGGCAAAGCGCGGCTCGGCAAAGATCATGACACCCGCCGCCGACTGCAGCAGGTGCGCGCAGGTGCGCGAGCCCACCACCAGGAAGAACGCATCCTGGATCTTGCGATGCAGCCAGATGATGCCCGTCAGGCCACAGAACACCTCGCGCTGACCGCGCTCGCGCAGCACCTCGGGCTCGGGCCGCTCGCAGCCTTGTGCCGAAACTGGAGAAATCGGAATTCTTGCGTTCATTGTGAACGCTCCTGGCGGGCTCGACGCAGCTTGTACAGAAACTGGCCGGCGTTGATGACGTAAGTGGCGTAGGCGGCCAGCGCGAGCAGCATCTGGCCCCGGGCATCGAGCAGGGTGTCGCCCGCAAACCACGCCACCAGACAGGCCGAGTGGAGCGCGATCACCAGCATGCTGAACACGTCTTCCCAGAAAAAGGAAGGTGCAAACAGGTATTGCCCGAAGACCACCTTCTCCCAGATGGCCCCGGTCACCATGATCAGGTAGAGGACCAGCGTCTTGACCACCACCGAGGCCGCCGCAACCGCCCAGCCGTCGCCCGTGGCGAGATAGCGGACGATGAGCCCGAGGCTTGCCAGAAACACCACGAACTGCAAGGGGGCGAGCAGGCCCTGCACCAGCGTCCAGCGGGTGGCATCGCGGCGCGCGCGTTCTTCCGGTGTGTAGACCGGGCGCAACGCGGCCGGCGGGCCGGCTGGCTGAATGATCCCGGTCAGTGTGCGCGACATCGTTTCCCCTGGGCAGGTGTAGGCGTTTCGATCGTCCGAAACGCTGACCCAGCCGACTCTAGGACCGCCCCGAAAAAATGTCAACTTTGATTTACGTCTACTGTAATTGACAAACCAACCTGGCCGGACGATGATTACTGTCCAAGACAGCAGAGGACAGATATTGAACACGGGGAGACTTCTGTGAGGATGCCGTTACTCGGCGATTCACGAGGCGCTGGACATAGCGCCCGGAATCGGCAAAAGTCGACGGTAGACAGGGGCACTGTCGGCTGGCATTCGCCCGCCCGATCGGTTGTTCCCGAGGAGGTCCCCATGAAGTCAGGGCAGTCCGGCGTTCTGGATCAACCTGGCGAGCCATTACTGGAATTGCTTCTCACCGAGGTGGTTCCACGACTGACCCGTCTTGCCTGCGGTCCCGGTCCTGTGCTGCCGAGTGATCGCAGCGCCTGGCCGGGCAGACCGGTCGCATCGATGAACCTGGGCGACGGACCGCCCCGGGTGGGGCCGCTCCTCGTGCATGCGCTCGAACTTGCGGAACTCTGCCAGCAGGGCGATGGCCGGGCCGCCGCTGCCCTCATCGCGCAGCTGCGCGAAAGCGGCGTACCGATCGAGGCCATCTTTCTGCAGGTCATCCAGCCGGCCGCGCAGCATCTGGGTCAGGGCTGGAGCGACGACCGGCTGAGCTTTACCGATGTCACGATCGCGCTGGGCCATCTGCAGCAGCTTTTTTCAAGCCTGCTCGACGACTTTCAGTGCCTGGGCCTGCCGGATACGCCCGCCACAGCCGCCCCGGAAGCCGGCCCCCCATCAGCGTTTTTCTGCACGATGCCGGGCGCTACCCACCGACTGGGCGTGCAAATGGTCAGGGCGTTTTTTGCCCGGGCCGGCTGGCGTACCCGGCTGGGCCACGGCGATGAAGCTGCACTGATCAGCCAGATCACCGCCATGAGACCCGCCCTGATCGGGCTCTCGCTCAGTTCGGAAACCGATCTGCGTTCGGCTGGCGCCCTGATCCTGCGCATGCGCAATGCCTGTCGCGGTTTTCGTCCCACAATCATGGTGGGCGGCGCGGCCGTCCCATTCTTTCCAAAATTGGTGGAGCGCCTGGATGCGGACATCGTATCGGGCGATGCAACCGACGCGCTCAATCGGGCGGTCCGGCTGTTAACGGAGCATTCGGTTGGGACACGCTGACGAATCCCGCGGCAAACTTGCCGCGCTCGACGCAGAAGCCAGCGCCGCGCTGGTCGAGGCTGCCTCCGACATCGCACTGGTTCTCGACGCCAATGGCGTGATCTCCAGCGTGTCCATGGGCACCGACGACTGGCCCACCCAGGACATCCAGCACTGGGCCGGTCAGCCGTGGTCGCAAGTGGTCACCAGCGAAAGCCGGCCCAAGGTCGATGAACTGCTGCGCGAAGCGGGTGCCGGGCGGCGCACCTCGCGCTGGCGGCACATCAACCACATTGACGCCACCGGGCGCGACATCCCCATCCTGTTTTCCCTGATCCGCGTCGGCGATTCCGGGCAAATGGTGGCCGTCGGTCGCGACCTGCGGGTGGTGGCCTCGCTGCAGGCACGCCTCCTTGAAGCGCAGCAGCGGATGGAAACCGATTACCTGCGCCTGCGCCGGATCGAGAACCAGCACCGGCAACTGCTTGATGTCATCCGTGATCCCATCCTGATCGTCCAGCCCGACGAGCACACGGTGGTCGATGCCAACCGCGCCGCCTCGCTCTATTTCGGGCTCGATCGCGAAACACTCGCCACGCGCACGATCGACAGTTTTCTTGGGCCCAAGGCCACTGCAGCCTTCCGCGTCACCGTCGAGCAGGTGATCGGATCCGGGCGACCCGCCGAACTCACCCTCAAGTTCGGGCATGACAAGAAGCCCGCTCACCTGTTCATCTCCAGCCTGCGGCAGGAAGAAGAGACGGTGGTGCTGCTGCGGCTCGAGCCCGAATCGCGGCTTGCCTTCACCGGCGAAGATGCGTCGATCCTCGAGGCCATCCGCCAGTTCAGCGACGGCGTCGTGCTCACCGACGCGAGAGGCCTCATCCAGAGCGCCAACCCGGCCTTCGTTGAAATGATCCAGATGGCGCATGCCGGACAGATCATCGGCGAGCCGCTCAACCGCTGGCTGGGACGCTCGAACACCGACCTCGCGGTGCTGATCAACAGCCTCGCGCAGGGCGGCACCATCCGGCTGTTCGCCACCCGCCTGGTGGGTAGCGGCGGCATTCCTGTTCCGGTCGAAATTTCCGGCGTCGCGGTCGCCAGCGAAGGCGACCCCTACCTCGCCTTCGTGGTCCGCGATACGGGTCGTCGACTGGGCGCGCAGGACGAACCCACCGCCGTCACGCGATCGAGCAGCGATCTCGCGGCACTGGTGGGTCGGATGCCGCTGAAAGACATCGTCGGCGAAACCGTCGATCTCATCGAACGGCTCTGTATCGAAGCTGCGCTCAAGATCACGCGAAACAACCGCGCCTCGGCAGCCGACATGCTGGGGCTCTCGCGACAGAGCCTGTACGTGAAGCTTCGCCGCTACGGGATCGAAGGTCCCGACCCCGACGACAGCGGTGCCTGAGGCAGGCACGGCGGGGATCTCCGGCCCGCGGGCCGGGTCGGGCACCGACCCGACAGCGACCAGCGTCGCGCTGGTGCTGGCGGTGTGGCGCCCGGCCTACATCGCATGGGGGCTCGCGCAGCTGATGCAGGGCCCGCTCATCCAACCCGCTGCCCCGACCATGCGCTGGCGCAAGGTGCTTGGCAGCGGTCACGAAGGCGGCTTCGGGCTCCGCCCGGCCTGGAACCGCCTCGGGCTTTTCTGCGCATTCGACCAGACCAACTCCGCCCGCGAGTGGTTGGCAGATTCCGACGAGGTTGCGCGGTGGAAGGATCGCGCCGAGCAGTGGCTCACCGTTCTGCTCGAGCCGCTCGCAAGCCGCGGGAGCTGGTCGGGTCACAGCCTGGCGGTCGCCCAGTCCGATGCCGAACTGCCCCCCGACACCATGGTGGCCTCGCTTACGCGGGCCTCGATCAGACCCCACCTCGCCCGCCGGTTCTGGTCGCTCTCGCCCGCTGCAGAGGTCTCGCTCGCCCAGGCGCCCGGCTGCCTGCTTGCGGTTGGGCTGGGCGAGGCGCCGCTGCTGCGGCAGGCTACGTTCAGCCTCTGGCATGACCAGCCTGCCATGGACGCCTACGCGCGAAGCGGCGCCCATCTGGAGGCCATCCGCCAGGCCTATTCGCAGGGATTTTTTTCCGAGTCCATGTTCACTCGGTTTCGGGTGCTCGAGATCGGCGGGCACTGGCCGCAAGCCAGCCCTGCGCTTGGCGAGCGGCTGGGCAGCACCGTATGAGCACCCGACGCGTGATCGTGATCGGCGCGGGCGCGGGTGGACTCGCCGCCGCCTGCGACCTCGCCCGCCAGGGCGTTGAGGTGACGCTCGTTGAGCGCGCACAGGTCACTGGCGGCAAGATTCACCAGCATGAGGTCGGACCGGTAAGAATCGACGCCGGCCCCACGGTGCTCACCATGCGCTGGGTCTTCGATCAGCTGCTGGCCGACTGCGGCGAGCGCTTCGAAGACGGCACGCTCACGCTGCGGCCGCTACCGATCATCGCGCGCCACGCCTGGACAGCAGGCGAGCAACTCGATCTGCACGCGAGTCCTGAAGCATCGGCCGATGCAATCGGCAAGCTTGCAGGCGCCGCCGAAGCGGCCAGATTTCTCGCCTTCTGTGATGAAACGCGCAGGCTCTACCACTCGCTTGAGCACGCCTACATTCGCGCTGAACGCCCGACGCTTGCCTCGATGAGCCAGGATCTTGGCGTGCGCGGGCTCGCGCTGCTGGCGGGCCTGGGCCCCTTCGCAAGCCTCTGGCAAAGCCTCGCCCGGCACTTCCACGATCCGCGCCTGCGGCAGCTGTTCGCGCGCTACGCGACCTACTGCGGCGGCTCACCCTGGGAGGCACCCGCCACGCTCGCGCTGATCGCCTATGTCGAGCTGCGCGGCGTGTGGGCGGCCGACGGAGGGATGCAGGCGGTGGCCACACGCATCGAGCGTACCGCCCGCCGACTGGGGGTTGATTTGCGGCTGGGGTGCGGGGTTCGCTCGATCGATGTGAGCGCCGGACATGCAAGCGGCGTGACCCTCGATGATGGCAATCGAATCACCGCGGACGCGGTGGTGTTCAACGGTGACGCGCAGGCATTGGCCAGTGGCCTCCTCGGCGAGGCCGCGCGCCCCGCGGTTCGGCCCGATGGGCTGTCACCACGGTCGCTGTCGGCACTCACCTTTGCGATTCACGGCGTCGCTGACGGCTTTGACCTCAGCTACCACAACGTGTTTTTTCAGCCGGGCTATGCCACCGAGTTCGCCGACATATTCCGGCAGGGTCGACTGCCCCGGCAACCCACGCTTTATCTGTGCGCACAGGACCGGGCAGGCACCGACGCCCGGCCCCCCGGACAGCCCGAGCGCCTGTTTTGCCTCATCAACGCGCCGGCACGCGGCGACCAGTCTGCGCCTGCCGCCGAGGAGATCGAACAATGCCGAAGCACAGCCTTCACCCATCTGCAGCGCTGTGGCCTCACGATCCGTGCAGCAGCCGCGGCGCAGGTCTGCAGCACACCGCAGCAGTTTCACCAACGCTTTCCGGCGAGCGGGGGCGCACTCTACGGGATGGCCCCGCACGGCTGGATGTCCTCCTTTCGCAGACCCTCGGCCACCACAGCGATTCCGGGGCTGTTCCTGGCGGGGGGCAGCGTCTCACCCTACTACGCCTGGGCTCGCGAACGTGCCGCGCGCGCCGGTGCGCCGGTTGATCCGGAAAACTTCTGCGCAATCAATGTGGCGCTCTACACCCCCGGCCGCAAGCGCTGGACGATGACCGAGCGCAGCCGCGCGAGCATCGAGCGCAGCGCCCGCGAGTTCAGGGTCGGCCCGAGCGCACTCGAGTGGACCGGCTCGGAGCTGGTGATCCGGATCGATGAGCGATCGGCGCCGATTCCGCTCGCAGTGCGCGGAACGGTTCGCCTGAGCGCCCCGCGCTGGTTCGACTGGCAGCTTCCGCTCGACCCCTCGGGGCAGCATCGCTGGGGCCCACTCGCCCCCGCAGGAAGGATCTCCGTCGACTTCGACTCGCCCGGCATTCAGTGGCAGGGCCACGGCTATCTGGATTCAAATGAAGGCGATGAGCCGATCGAGTCGCGCTATGACGAATGGGACTGGTCGCGAGCGACGGTTGATGACGGATCGTCGGCGGTGGTCTATGACCTGCGCACCCGCGACGGCCGCGAGCACCTGATCGCCCGCCGATTCCAGACCGACGGCCAGGTGACCGAGTTTGATCCCGGGCCCCGCCACGCACTCGCCCGAACCGGCTGGCGGATCGGCCGATCGATTCGGTCGGAGGGTGCAGGACCCCCACCACGCATCACCCGCACGCTGGAGGACACACCGTTTTATGTACGCTCGCTTGCAGAATCCACGGTGGGCGGACGGCAGGTGGTGTCCGTGCATGAAACGCTGAACGGCCCCCGCCTGCGCTCAGCGCTGGTCCGACTGATGCTGCCCTGGCGGATGCCACGCCTGCGTTGAGCGCTCGCGCTCGGCCACCGTCACCAGCAGGTTCACCATCCAGGCCGCTTTTTCCGCAACGCTGCGGGGCGGCAGATCGGCGATCGCCGATGAGGCAGCCTCCACGAGGAAACGAATTGCATCGAGCGGCACATGACCCCGCGGCCGACGCGGCGCTGACAGCGCGCACGGCAGACTTTGCGCCACCCGGACAAGCTTGCGACGGCCGCTCACCACGGCACGGCGATTGATCGAATCGAGCCGGGCCCGGCGAATCTCGACACCGATATCGGAATAGATCAGCCGCGCCGCGAGGATCGCCGGACGACAGCCGCGCGGCAGATTCCACAGCCCTTCCTCGGCCCGACGGTAGAGCGCGTCGGCCTCGTTCAGCAGCCGCTCGACCAGGCGCCCGATTGCCGCAGAGAACCGCGGATCAAGGAGCCAGACATCGGGGTCCAGCCCCTCTTCGCGCAGCCACTCAAGCGGGAGATAGATGCGTCCCATGCGCGCGTCTTCGCCGACATCGCGGGCGATGTTGGTGAGCTGCATCGCCACGCCCAGCTCGCAGGCCCGCGCAAGCGCCCGTTCGTCGCGCACCTCCATCACCAGCGCCATCATGGCGCCGACCGTGCCGGCCACCCGCGCGCAGTAGTCAAGCAGCTCCTCGAAAGTGCGATAGCGCCGGCCCTGCGCATCCCACTGAAAGCCTTCCAGCAGCGCAAGCGGGATGCGGCGCGGCAGCCGATAGCGATGCACCACGCGCGCGAACGCCTGATCGGCTGCGATGGCATGAGGCGTCCCGGCGTACACGGCGTCGAGCCGGCGATGGAGCGCGGCCAGCGTGTCGGGGCTCGCTCCGCTGCCATCGACTTCGTCATCGGCCACACGACAAAAAGCGTACAGCGATACGGCGGCATCGCGATAGCGCGCGGGAAGCAGCCGCGAGGCGGCAAAGAACGATTTCGATCCGTGCCGCATCAGCTCCACACAATCGGGCGCGGGCGCAGCAAGCAGACGCTCGATCTCCGGGCTGGAATGCATGTTCATAAGACCGCCTGCGCGCGTGCAACCCGGGCGGCGGGCGGAATGATCGAATCAAGCACCTTGGCCGACGTGAGCACGCCTGGAATGCCTGCGCCAGGATGGGTGCTGGCCCCCACCAGGTAGAGATCGCGGATGTCTTCGCTGCGGTTGTGCGGCCGGAACCATGCGCTCTGCAGGAGCCTGGGCTCCATGCCGAAGGCCGCGCCTTTGAAAGCGAGATAACGACTCTCGAAGTCGGCCGGCGTGAGATAGCGCTCTGTGCAGATCGCCTCAGACAAACCGGGCAGAACCGTATCGCCCAGCATCTGCGCGATGCGCTGCCGATAGGGCTCGGCGCGGCTTGCCCAGTCGATGCCGGCCTCGAGATGCGGCACCGGCGAGAGCACATAAAACGTGTCGCAACCCTCGGGCGCAAGGGAGGTGTCGGTTGCGGTGGGTCGATGCAGGTAGAGACTGAAGTCGTCTGCCAGCACCTTGCGATCGAAGATGTCACCCAGCAGCTCGCGGTAGCGCGGGCCAAGCAGGATCATGTGATGCGGAATATCGGGATAGCGCCGTCGGGTGCCGAAGTACCAGACGAAGAGCCCCATTGAATAGGCCGCGCGCTCCACCTTGCGATCGGTCCACACTCGGCGGGGCTCGGCCTTCAGCAGATGCTTGTAGGTCCATGCGCTGTCCGCATTCGACACCACGATCTCGGCATCGACCCGCTCACCGCTTGCGAGAATGGCCCCACGCGCACGCTGATCCACCACCCGGATGCGAGCGACATCGGCGCCCAACCGGATCTCGCCACCCAGTTCGCCGATCAGCCGGGCCATCGCCCGCACGATCGCGCCCGTGCCGCCCATGGCGGAATGCACGCCGTGGATGCGCTCGAGCGAGGGAATGAGGCTGTAGACACTGGTGACCGACATGGGGTTGCCGCCGATCAGAAGCGGGTGAAAGCTGAAGACCTGACGAAGCTTTTCGCTCTTGAAGTGGCGCGAGGCCATTTGATAGATGCTGCGCCAGGCGCGCATCCGGACCATGGCCGGCAAGGCCGCGAACAGGTCGCCAAGCGACTCGAAGGCCACCGTGCCCAGCCCCTCGTAGCCCAGCCTGAAACAGCGATCGGCTTCGGCCATGAAAGCGTGCAGGCCGCCCACATCCTGCGGACTGACCCGCCGCACCTCCTCGATCATGGCCTGCGGCTCGCGCTGGTAGTCGAAGTGCGTGCCGTCATCAAAACGAATCCGGTAACAAGGATTCATCGGCCGCAGGTCCACGTCATCGGCAAAGCGTCGGCCAGCCAACGCCCACAACTCTTCGAGAAGGAACGGCGCGGTCACGATGGTGGGACCGGCATCAAAGGTGAAGCCGTCCTGCGTGAAGACACTCGCACGCCCACCCGGCTGATCGAGCCGCTCCAGCACCGTCACCCGATAGCCCTTGCAGAGCATGCGGATGGCGCAGGCGAGGCCGCCAAAGCCGCTGCCGATGATGACCACCCGTGGCGCGCCCGACGAGGCGGCGCGACCCGTCATGATCCGTGCGGGGGCGGAGCGCGCCTCGCCCAGCGCGGCCTCCGGCAGGGGCGGTGCAATCGGGGCACCTCGCGGGCCCGCAAGCGGCAGGGCGTCGGACGCGGATTGAAGCATCGGCGGTTGTCGCCTCCTAGCGACGGATTCGGGGGGCCGCACCGAAACAAACTGTCCGGGACGACGCCAAGATGTGTAAATTGCAATTGACGTTCGGTTTTGTCAAGCAGAGAATCCACGGATGACTGTCCGCACCGTCCCCACCCTCTCGGCGTTTACCGAGCTGCTCAAGCCCATCACCTGGTTTCCACCCATGTGGGCGTTTGCCTGCGGCGTGGTGGCCTCGGGGGCGCAGCTCGCCACGCACTGGCCGCTCGCCCTTCTGGGCGTGCTGCTGGCGGGCCCCATGGTGTGCGCAACCAGCCAGGCGGTGAACGACTGGTTTGATCGCCACGTCGATGCCATCAACGAACCGCATCGCCCCATTCCATCCGGCCGCATGCCCGGGCGCTGGGGCCTGTATGTCGCCATCGCCTGGACAGTGCTGTCCCTGCTGGTGGCTACCGGGCTGGGGATATGGGGCTTTGCTGCCGCCGCGCTCGGACTGGTGCTCGCCTGGGCCTACAGCATGCCGCCGGTTCGGCTCAAGCAGAACGGCTGGTGGGGGAACCTCGCCTGCGGCCTGTCCTACGAGGGGCTCGCCTGGATCACTGGCGCGGCAGTCATGGCGGGCGGCGCGCTGCCCGAGGCGCGCTCGCTGCTCCTTGCCTTCCTCTACAGCATCGGTGCCCACGGAATCATGACCCTCAATGACTTCAAGGCCATCGAGGGCGATTCGCGCATGGGCATCCGGTCGCTGCCGGTGCAACTCGGCCCCGACCGGGCAGCACGGGTGGCGTGCTGGGTCATGGCGGTGCCGCAGATCATCGTGGTGATTCTGCTCGTGCAGTGGGGGGCGCCGGTGTCGGCGGTATCGGTTGCTGCGCTGATCGCGGCCCAGGCAGTGCTGATGCGCCGCCTGATCGCGGCCCCGATCGAGCAGGCGCTCTTCTACAGCGGCTTCGGCGTGCCGCTCTACGTCTCGGGAATGATGGTCAGCGCCTTCGCGCTTCGGGGTCTGGGCTGAGCCACACGGCACGTATCCGTGAGGCCAATGCGATCAGGAGGAAACAATGAATCAATCGCTCGAACCGGAACACGAACCTGTCTTGCCTGCCGGCTCGCAGTTCGGCTGGCTGTCGATCGCGCGCCTGGGCCTCATCCAGGCCTGTCTGGGTGGCATCGTGGTGCTCGCCACCTCAACACTCAACCGCATCATGGTGGTTGAGCTTGCCCTGCCTGCCGTGCTGCCGGGACTCCTGGTGGCCATGCACTATGCAGTGCAGATCCTGCGGCCGCGAATGGGCTTCGGATCCGATCGCTCGGGGCGCTGCACGCCCTGGATCCTGGGCGGCATGGCGGTCCTCGCCTGCGGCGGTCTGCTGGGTGCGGTCGCCGTGGTCACCATGAGCGGATCACTTGGCACCGGCATCGCGCTATCGGTGCTGGCGTTTCTCATGATCGGTATCGGAGTAAGTGCGAGCGGCACTTCGGTTCTGGTCCTGCTCGCCAAACGGGTGGCCCCGCGTCGGCGCGCGGGTGCCGCCACCCTGGTGTGGCTCATGATGATCGCCGGGTTTGCGGTCACCGCGGGCATCGCCGGCCATCTGCTCGACCCTTATTCGGAAGCCCGCCTGCTCGCCGTGGCTGCCGGGGTGGCCGCAATTGCGCTGGTGGTCACCATGCTGATGCTGTTCCGGCTCGAGCGCGCGGTCGACGCTCATCCAGCAGAGGAAAACGGCCCCGCCTCCGAGGGCTTTCGCGCCACGCTCACCAAGGTCTGGCGCGAACCCGCCGCCCGTCACTTCACGGTTTTCGTGTTCATCTCGATGCTCGCCTTCAGCGCGCAGGACCTCATCCTCGAGCCCTTCGCAGGCACCGTCTTTGGCTTTACTCCGGGCGAAACCACCAAGCTCTCGGGGCTGCAGCATTCGGGCATCCTCTGCGGCATGTTGCTGGTGGCGCTTGCCGGCAGTGGCCGTATTTTTGGCCGCCGCCTGGGGTCGCTGCGTTTCTGGACGGTAGGCGGCTGCATCGCATCGGGCTTTGCGCTCGCAGGCCTGGTGGCGGCCGGTGTGGCCGGACCAGGGTGGCCGCTTCGCGCCAACGTGTTCCTGCTTGGCGCGGCCAATGGCGCGTTTTCGATCGCCGCCATCGCTTCCATGATGCGGCTCGCGGGCGAAGGCGAAGGCCGTCGCGAAGGCACGCGCATGGGGCTTTGGGGCGCCGCACAGGCGCTCGCCTTTGGCAGCGGCGGGCTCCTCGGAACGGCCCTCTCCGACCTGGCCCGTCTTGTCATCCAGGACACCGCGCTCGCTTATGCGGTGGTGTTCGGCCTGGAGGCGCTCCTCTTCATCCTGGCCGCGCGCCTGGCCAGCCAGATTCGCGAACCCGCCGTCAGCGGCGATACCCAGAACACCCCGCCACAACCGCTCGCCCAGGGAGGCGCTCATGCGTGAAGACACCCTTTATGACGTCGTCGTGGTCGGCGGCGGCCCGGCTGGTGCCACCGCTGCCGATGATCTCGCCCGCGCCGGACGACGCGTCCTGCTGCTCGATCGCGCCGGCCGGATCAAACCCTGTGGCGGTGCGATCCCGCCGCGCGCCATCCGCGACTTCGACATTCCCGAAAGCCTGCTGGTTGCGCATGCACGCTGCGCACGCATGATTTCGCCTTCCGACCAGCGGGTCGACATACCGATTGAAAACGGCTTTGTCGGACTGGTTGATCGCGATGAATTCGACGAGTGGCTGAGACAGCGTGCCGCACAGCACGGCGCCACCCGGCTGATCGGCACCTTCGAGCGGCTCGACGGTCCCGATGCCGACGGCATCACCACTGTGCGCATCCAGAGCCGCGCGAGCGCAGGCGAGCGCGCCGAGGCCCCGGTCAGCATCCGCACCCGGCTTGTGATCGGTGCCGACGGCGCAAAATCGCGGGTTGCTGCGCAGGCCATCGCCGACTCCGACAAAGGGAAATTCGTTTTCGCCTATCACGAGATTGTGCGCGCGCCGGCCGCCGAGGATCGCGCTGGCGTCGACTACGACCCCTCCCGATGCGACGTCTATTACCGCGGCACGCTATCGCCCGATTTCTACGGCTGGGTGTTTCCCCACGGCAAGTGTTTCTCGGTGGGCACAGGCAGTATGGACAAGGGCTTCTCGCTTCGCAGCGCGGTGGCCGACCTGCGCCGCACCGCAGGTCTGGACCGCTTCGAGACACTGCGCCGCGAGGGCGCACCGATTCCGCTCAAGCCGCTGCCACGCTGGGACAACGGCCGCAACGTGGTGCTGGCGGGCGACGCTTCCGGTGTGGTCGCTCCCGCATCGGGTGAGGGCATCTACTACGCCATGCTGGGTGGCCGCCTGGCAGCCGACGCCGCGCTGGCTGCGCTTCAGAGCGGACGTGGCGCTGAGCTGGCATCGGCCCGCAAACGTTTCATGAAAGAGCATGGTCGGGTGTTCTTTGTACTGGGGCTGCTGCAACGGTTCTGGTATGGCAACGACAAGCGGCGCGAACAGTTCGTCAAGATCTGCCGCGATCGCGACGTGCAGCAAATAACCTTCGATTCCTACATGAACAAGCGACTGGTCCGCCGGCGTCCGCTTGCACACTTGCGTATTTTCCTAAAGGATCTTGCGCATTTGTTCGGCATCGCCAAGGCATGACCCCCTCGCAGAAACCGCCCTCGCAGTCCGTCCAGCAGTCCCCTTCGTCCGACGCGGCAACGCCTCTCGCGGGCGCTGCCGCGAGCCCGCCTGCGCGCGGTCTGGGCATCGACTCGCTGGTCGCAGCGGTCGCCGTCATCATCGTCGCCGGCACCGGCGGCGCGCTCACCCGGCTCGATGACTGGTACTACGCGCTCAAACAGCCCGCGTTCAAGCCTCCCGACTGGGCCTTCGGGCCCGCCTGGACACTGCTTTTTTTCATGATCGCCTGGGCGGCAGTGGTTGGCTGGCGCGCTGGTGCCCACCAGGATCCATCCCCCCGGATGCGCATGCTCACGCTGTTGGCCATCAACGCGCTCGCCAACGTGGGCTGGAGCCTGCTCTATTTTTTCCTGCGCCGCCCCGACTGGGCGCTCGCCGAGGTGGTGATCCTGTGGGGCTCGATCGTCGCGCTCATCCTCCACTTCCGACCCTACGCACCCCGGGCCGCGCTCCTGCTCGTGCCCTACCTGCTCTGGGTGAGTTTTGCGGCAGTACTCAATTTCGAGGCGGTGCGGCTCAATCGCTGACCGCGTGTCACCTGGTGCGCGGCTGCGGCCACTGACTGCCGCCGCTCATTACAATCGGCAGTTCCGCAGCCCACGACCCAGGTGACGACAATGGCCGTAATCAACCCGAGCGCCGATGCCGACCGCGCCTTTCAGGTGATGAAGCAGGGTGGAATCGCAATTCTTCCAAACGATGTCGGCTACTCGCTCATTGCAGCCCACGGCCCGGCGCTACGCCGAATCTTCGACACCAAGCGCAGAGCGCCCACCAAGCTGAACGCCATGCTGGGCAACGACGACCTGCACCGCGAGCTTCATCGGGTGAGCGACCGCGGGCGCGCGATCGTTCAGGCCATCACCCAGGACTATGACTTGCCGCTTGGGCTGATCGCACCCTGCCATGCAGACCACCCGTTGCTGCGCAAACTCGACCCTGACACCTATGAGCGCAGCACCAAGGACAACACCTTGCTGATGCTGCTCAATTCCGGTCCCTTTCATGCCGCCATCACCAGGGTAAGCCTGCGCGAGCAGACACTGCTGTTCGGATCGTCTGCCAATCTTTCACTGCACGGCACGAAATTCAGGGTGGAAGACATCGAACCCGAAATCCTCGCGATTGCGGATGTGACGATCAACTATGGTCTGATGAAGTACCACCCCTGGCAGGCCTCATCCACCCTGCTCGATTGCGAAACGCTTCAGGTCGTGCGGTTTGGAAGCTGCTATGAAAACATTCAGGACATTCTGAAGCGGCACTTCAACATCACGCTGCCCGAGCGGCCTGCAGCCTGACTCCCTTTTCCGGAAAGAGACCCCCACCATGAGCGAGCAAACCACTCCTGATCCGATTGCCGATGGCCGCCAAGTGCATGACACCGTTGTTGCGGGCGGCGTGGCCATCTTCAAGGCCGATGTCGGCTACGCAATCGTGGGACACACCGAGCCCGCCATCCGCAGGATCTACGAAGCCAAGCAACGCAGTTTCTCAAAGCCCTGTGGCATGTTCGGCTCCTATGACATGTTCATGGAGGTCATCGAGATTGACGCGCGGGCGCGAGATTTCGTGCGCGCCGTGATCTTCGATCATCGCCTGCCCATTTCGATCGTGGCGCCCTTTCGGGCGGATCATCCGCTGTTCCGGGACATCGCTCCGTTTGTGATCGCCAACGCATCGAAAGCGGGCACGATGGATATCCTGATGAACGCTGGTCCCACTCACGACGAAATCGCGCGCCGAGCGCTCGAAACCTTGAAACCCGTCTTCGGCTCTTCCGCCAACCGCTCGCTTACCGGCAGCAAATTTCATTTCCGCGATGTCGAATCGGAGGTGGTCGCCGCCACCACGCTCGCGCTTGACCGTGGCGCCTCGAAGTACAGCAATGCGCGCGGGCTCGGGTCATCCATCATCGATCTGCGCAGCTTCCGGCCGGTTCGAATCGGCATCGTGTTCGATGAACTGCGCGCGGTGGCGAAAAAGCATTTCCAGATCGACATTCCTGCCCAGGTTGATCCGGTCTGACGCGCGGCCCGCCTACCTCACGAACACCGGCGCATCGGGACCAAGATTGGGCGAGCGCGCGTACGTGGGGGGCAGGCGAAGCGAGGGCGAATAAGCGGTCAGTGCCAGGCCGTCCCGCAAGCGTCTGGGCAGATCGGGATTGGCAAGAAAGAGCTTGCCAAAGGACACCAGCTCACACTCGCCCTCGCGCAGCATCTGCTCGGCACGCTCGGGCGTGTACGCACCATTGGCGATGAGACAACCACGCCAGTGTCGCCGCAGAAATTCCGTGGAAGTGCCACCCAGGTAGTCATAGGCGCAGTCCTCGACAATACCGGTATGGACGTAGGCGAGCGGTAGATCGGCGAGGGCCGACAGCAGCGCTGCATAGGCTTCGTTGTCGCCTGGGGTCCAGGTCATTTCACCGAAGTAGGCGGCTGGCGACAACCGCAGGCCCACCCGCCCCTCACCGAACACATCGATGCAGGCGCGCACCACTTCGATCCCAAACCGTGCGCGACGCTCGGGGTCGCCTCCCCAGTCATCGGTGCGGCGGTTGGTGTGGCTGCGCAGAAACTGTTCGATCAGATAGCCGTTGGCGCCGTGGACCTCGACGCCATCGAACCCAGCCCGCTTGGCACGCAGGGCGCTTTCCCGGTGCTGCGCGATCACGCCCTCGACTTGCGTGCTTGAGAGCATGCGGGGGCGTTCGTTGTACAGGCTGGCAACGCCCGCCTGCCGGCGCGGCACCCGGTCGAGCACGTCCGAGGCGCCCACCGGCTGCTGCCCCGAAAAATAGGAGTGCGCCACTCTTCCGGTATGCCAGAGCTGAACGAAGATCCGACCACCACGCTCATGAACCGCGCTCGCAACCCTTGACCACGCCGCCTCATGAGAATCGAGGAACAGACCGGGCGTATCGAGATAGCCCTGGACTTCCGGGGCGATCATGGTGGCCTCGGTGATCAGCAGACCCGCTTCGGCGCGACTGGCGTAATGCTCGATCGCATCGTGCGGGGGTGACAGATCGGATGTGCAGCGGTTGCGCGTGCATGGCGCCATCACGATCCGGTTGGGCAACCGAAGTCCACCGCCCAGCTCAAGCGCTGACCAGAGACTCGCCGATGGCATCAGGGCTCCAGAGGCGCATACCAGCGTACCGCCGGCATCATCACCCCGCCCCGCTCACCCGGCGTAACCGAGCCATAGCGCTCAGCGTAGACAGGCGGCAGCGGCCTCGCGCGCGGCGACGACAACCACAGACGCAGCAGATGCCGGCGACGCTCCGCTTCGGGCCAGTCTTCGAAACCCATCCGGTCGTGCAGCATGGTGTGGTTGTGCACAAACTGCATGTCGCCGGGCTCGAAATCCATCATGAAATGCAGCGCCGGGCTCTCGGCGAGCGAGTCGAAGTAATTGAGCGCCTCAATATGCAAAGGCGTTAGACGAAAGGCCTCGGGAAAGCGCTGCGCAGAGTCGATGTATTGCCGGTGGTAGATGGTTGACATCAAGCCCTGGTACCAGTTGAACACCGGAATCGAAAAGAAGGGCTGGCCACCAGGCGGCACTTCACCCCGCCGGTCGGTGGAGAGCGGATCGAACAGCGCGGCAGCGAGCGCCGGCTCACGCTCACGCATCTCGTTATAGATTGTGTTGGACGAAACGAGCGCCGACTCGCCGCCCCGCCTCGACTTGCGCAGACACAGAAGACCAACAATGTCGCAGGAATCGGTGTGAAACGTTTGCCGCGCATGCGTCTGGTAAATGCGCACACGCGGATCCTTGGCATCAAGGCCCATGTCGATCACATGCCCCAGCATGTGACCCTGCGCATTCTGCGGCCGGGCGAGCCCCAGGTGGGCGCCCACGCCATAGAACGCCGCCGCACTCACCGCGCGTGGCCACTCATCAACCGGCAGCCCCCGCAGTAGCGCAAAGCCCGCACCGCTGACCAGCCGCTCGTGCCAGGCGGCGAGCCGCGCGGACAGCCGCGGCAACGGAAAACCGGCTGCTCTGATTTCGCTGATATCGGCGCCGGTGTCGAGAAAGCGCTCCGCCGCCTGCTGCAGTTCGACAAGATCGGCATCGTCCAAGGCAAAGCACCAGGTGTGCGGGCGCTCGGCTACCTGGGGTCCGTACCAGACCGACGCCCCCTGGATCGGCCCGGGGAGTGACTGCGCAGACATCATGAACGCTCCTCGGTCGCCCCGGGTCGCGCGCACAGCGCGAGGACCGCCCACCGTTGGTCGCGCACCGGGTCAGGCGCCAAAGCTGAGCTCACCGATCGGCGGATTGCAACGGGAAGGCGTGAGCAGCCGGACCTCCTGGTCGCGAAGGAAAGGTCGCACCTTGGTCAGGTAAGCCTTGAAGGCCGGATCCTGATAGAGCTGATCACGCCGACGCTGCCGATCATTCAGATCCTGGTAGGCGAACATCATGATGATCTGGTTGATGTTGCCAACCTCGGTGCGGTAAAGCCCAAGGAAGTTGCCGCAGATTCGAACCTGCGGCTCAAGGCCCTCCGTTTCAAACAGCTCCATGAATGCCGAGACGGTTCCGGAGTGAAGCGTGTAGGCGCGATAGTCGATGATCATGGGCGTTGAGCCTCTGAAGAAAGGGTTTAAACCAGGCGTGCCGCTGCTCGGGCCACGATCGCTTCACGCGCCGCCTGCATTGCGGCCGACGCCTGTTGCACTTCATTGACCCGGGCTGGCGGCGCGCGCAATGGACTGCCCGAATCAAACGGTGGCGCAGGCGCATATTCGAGGCCGAGCTGGACGCGCTCAGCAACCGCCTGCCCCCACAGCCTAGCGACCACGTGGAGTCCGAAATCGATGCCCGCGGTGACGCCCCCGCCAGTAATGAGGGGGCCGTCCTCAACCACACGGTCATGGACAGGCGTCGCGCCAAAGGCTGCAACCAGCGGCAACGACAACCAGTGGCACGTGGCACGACGGCCGCGCAACAGCCCTGCCGCGCCGAGCACCAGCGATCCGGTGCACACCGCGCTCACCACCCTGGCGCTGCCCGCCTGACGCCTGAGAAAGGCAAGCGTGGGTTCGTCTTCCATGAGCGCTGCGACACCGGGGCCACCCGGTACGCAAACCACATCGAGCGCCGGGCAATCGGCGTAGGTGGAAGTGGGCTCGATCTGCAGTCCTTTGGCCGCCCTGACCGGTCCGGCACGGGGTGCGATCAGGTGCACCTGTGCCCAGGGCACGCTGGAAAACACCTCCCACGGACCGACGAGGTCGAGCAGCAGCATGTCGTTGAAGGCCAGCAGACCGATCTGCAGGCGCTCCGGGGTGGAGACAGAAGGATCACCGACAGGGTCTGCACTCATGGGCATGCCCCTTGCGGCAAGAGAATGGGCGAGAGCGCTGCGGCCACCTGCAGCAGTCGGTCGTCCTCATAGCGCCGCTCGATCAGCTGAATGCCGATGGGCAGCCCGTTGGCGCCAGTCATGCCGGGCAGGCTGATACAGGGCACACCCAGCGCAGTGAACATGCGGTTGAAGGTGGCCTCCCCCTGCGAAGCCAGACCGGGTGTTGCTTCACCGGGGGCGCTCAGCGTCATGACCGCATCGAACCCGGACATCATCGACTCGAACTCCACACGCCGGGCTGCAACCGCATCAAGCGCCGCCCGCATCTGCGCGGGATGGTAGCCATTGCGGTTTTCAACCTTCTTTGCAAAGTCGCTGTGCAGCCGATCCCGGTGGGCGAGATACTCCGGAAGAAAAGCAGCGCGCCCGCCTTCGTGCATGAGCGCATCCTGTTCGGCAGTGAGCGTATTGAACGAAGCTGGCATCACGAAGGGCCGCACACGAACACCGGCCCTTGAAAATCGCTCTGCCGCTGCAGAGAGCGCTGCCCGGGCGTCCTCCGTGGCTGCCGACCACATTGGCGTCTCGCACAAGCCGATGGTGAGCGCATCGGGCGCGGGCGGCGAGAGCTCGGCGGAATCGAGAATCCGGTAGGCCTGGGCAAGCAGCCAGAGATCGGGAACCGAGCGCCCATAGAGGCCTACGGTATCCAGGTGCAGCGAATAGTGCTTGATGCCTTCAAAGCTGATCCGGCTGATGGTGGGCTTCATGCCGTGGATGCCACAGAACGAGGCAGGCCGAATCGTTGAGCCGCCCGTCTGGGTGCCAAGCGATAGCGGCGCCATGCCGTCGGCGACTGCGGCGGCCGATCCCGAGGACGATCCACCTGGCGTTCGCGAAAGATCATGCGGATTGCGCGTGAGCGGTCGTCGGCCACCGGAGGCAAACTCGAGCGTGTCGGTCTTGCCCAGCATGACGGCGCCGCTTGCCCTCAGGACGGCGACACAGTTGGCATCTTCGCCCGGTCGATGGCCTTCATAAATCGGAGAGTTGTGCTGCGTGGGCGCATCGCGGGTGTTGATCACGTCCTTCACTGCAAACGGGATGCCGTGCAGCGGCCCTCGCCGCGGCTCGCGGTCACGCTCCCTTGCACAGGCGAGCACGGCAGCCGGATCGATGGAGGTGAAGGCCCGCACCTGCGCGTCGCGCGCGGCCACACGCTCGAGGAATGCCCGTGCGTAGTCCTCACAGGTGAGAAGCCCCTCGGCCATTCTTGCCGAGGCCTGCGCAGCCGTCATGCGCCACAGATCCATGCTTACTCCTGCGCCTGATAGGTGTCCAGTAGTGCGCCATACGTGGTTGGCCAGACGCCCGGATGCGACAGGATGATCTCCAACGCACGCCTGAACGCTGCAATGCGATTGGGTTGCCCGGTGAGCCAGCTGTTTGCCGAGATCGTGAAGACCCGTCCACCATACTGCCCGGCTTCCTGCCAGAGCGTGACAAAGCCATCCACCAGTTGCTCGACGTAGGCGTCATTCGATAGGTTGAAGTCAAGCACCGACTGGCGGTCATTCACATCAAGTGCGAACGGCATGCCGTACACAGCACCCGTGCTTGCATTCATACGGACCGGCAAGTCGTCGATGTTCCAGTCAAGCGTGTAGCGAATCCGATGTTCACTCAAGAGATCAAGGGTGGCGTGCGATTCAGATTGCATGGGCGAAAGCCAGCCTGTCACAGACTGGCCTGATGCCTGCCGCAGAAGCGCGAGCGCAGCGGTGATCGCAGCGCGTTCATCCTCCACCGCCGACTTGCCGTGAAACACCTGACTCATATCCAGCCCATGCGCCACCACTTCCCAGTTGCGGCGGGTGACTTCTTGCAACAGAAACGGGGCGCGCTCGGCGACCCGTGCGTTGATCGCGACCGATGCCGGCAGCCCCAACTGCTCGAGCACCTTGAAGATGCGGTAGATGCCAACCCGCGTGCCATAGTCGCGGGTGGTGTAGTTCCAGTAGTCAGGGTACGGGCGCTCCATGCCACCCACCGCCTTGACCACCATCTGCGCCGGGTTCATGTTCAGCGGGAAAAATTCCACCACCGGCACCACGACCAGCGCGACGCGCGCATCACCTGGCCAAACAACCTTCTTGTGCCGGAACAGATTGCGGTAGTCGTAGCGGTCATGGTCCATGCCGGGCGCACGACGCGGGTATTCGAGATACGAGCGGGGCAGCGTCATGAGAGGTCCTTTCTAGGCGCCAAGCGCGCTCATAACCGGGTCATAGTGATTGGCGAGATACCACTGCGCAATTTCACGACCGGTTGCGAGCCAGACCTTGTCGCGACGGGTGATGTAGCGCAGCGCCTCATCAAATTCGCGCAACCGGTGCGGCAGGCCGATCAGCCATGGATGCAGCGGCAGACACATCACCTGCGGATTGTCCGCACCCTCCTCCCAGAGCTGATCGAACTGCGCCTTGATCGTCTCGGTGTAGCGGCGCGGCGTCATGCGCTTGAGCGCCAGACAGGTGTAGTCGTTGATCTCGAGCGAATAGGGCATGCTGATCAGGCGGTGATTCGACTTCACCTTGACCGGTAGCGGCTGATCGTCATGCATCAGATCGCAGGTATAGAGCACGCCAGCTTCGGCCAGCAGATCCATGGTGTCCACGGTGTTGGACAACGCGGGCGAGAGCCATCCCGACAAGGGCTGCCCGGAGGCCCGATAAATGGTGGCCTTCACATCCTCGATCAGCTCTCGCTCCTGATCGGTATCCATGCCGTAGAGGTAGCGCGTGTTGTAGACACCGTGCGAGAACAGTTCCCAGCCACGCTTGACACAGGCCTCGATGATCTCGGGATAGTGATCGCATACGCCAACGTTGAGCGAGACGCTGCCGCGCACGCCGTAGCGGTCCATCACCTCCATCATGCGCCAGACACCTGCACGATTGCCGTAGTCTCGAAGCGTGAGCCAGTTGATATCGGGCGCGGGACGCGGCGTGGGACTTCGCACCGGACTGGGCGGTGGATCGTATTCATAGTGTTCGATATTGGGCGCGACCCAGACGGCCAGTCGCGCACCCCCTGGCCAGCTGATTTTCGGTCGAGCGATGCTGGGCAGATAGGGATAGAGCTGCGGATCTTCATTCATGAGTGGGCGGCTCCTGGTTGGCGTGCGGGAAAGTTCGGCAGACGTCATGCAAGAAGGGGCAGGTCTTCTGTGCCGCGCCAGCGATCGATCGTCTGCAGAGCTTCGAAGAGGCGCGTTGCGACGCCTTCGCTGATCGATGCAGCCGCCGCACATTCGGCAAACTTTGCCGCGATCTGCTCGCGTCCCAGGGGAAGATCTGCGTGTCCGGTTGCGCGATGAATTTCATCAGTGCGCAGCTCGCGGCCATCGGTTAGCCGCAACCGAACATAATCGACTGGCGCGGCGTTCGGGTAACCGGGGTCGGACTCTGCGGTACGTTCGATGCGCACCCTGCGCATGAGTGACTGGACCGCCTCGCTCGCCACAAAATCGTCGCTCAGTTCGGCAAGACCCACCTTGCCCCGAAGCAGGCTGGCCGCCACCACAAACTCCAGACTGAACTTCGCCTCAAGCGCCGTGCGCGGTGCATGGAAGGGCATGACCGAGGCAAATTTTTCGCTGACCCGGGGGATCGCCTCGACCACCAGGCTGGCGTCAACAGGATGGCGGGCCAGATAGAACAGCATGGAATCGATGATTCGCTGCGAGGCCCCCACCGTGGGATATTTCTTGATGTTGAGGCCCAGGGTATCGATGAGCGCAGGCGCATCAGCACTGGGAAAGGGTGTCTTGAGGTCAACCCGGCCGCCGGGTGACAGCGCGCGCATCAGCCCCACTGGACTCTCCAGCGTGACCGCACCGGCTTCAAGCCCGCCTTGTGCCCAGAGCGCGGCCTGAATGCCCGACTGAGCCGCCCGGCCCGCATGAAGCGGCTTGGTCATGGTGCCGAAGTTCGCCATGACACCGCCTGCGAACGAGGCGCTGAGCGAGATCGCATCACGCATGGCTCGCGGGGCCAGGCCGAGCACCACGCCGGCCGCCACCGCTGCAGCAACCGGCCCCAGGACCGCGGTCGGATGCCAGCCCTTGCTGTGCAGATGATCCGGCTCGCGCCGCATCAGGTTGCCCCAGACCTCATAGCCCGCGACATAAGCGGACGCAAGCCGAATGCCGGTCGCACCCGCCGCGTCACCGACGGCAAGGAGCGTAGGGACCAGTACCGCGCTCGGGTGATTGGAATAGGCGTAGTCGTCCCAGTCGGTAGCGTGGGCAGCGACTGCGTTGACCAGTGCCGCCTGAGGTGCGCCGACACGCTCGCGCGTAAGCAGCAGGCGCGCTACCCGAGGCGAGCCCGGATCCTGCCGGACCAGGCGCTGCACCACCCGGGTCACCGGCTCGTCAAGACCCGCAAACATCACTGCCACGGCGTCGGTAAAGCCCAGCCGAACAATCTCGAGACTGCGCGCCGACGGCTGTTGCGCCGTCATTGCGCAGGCGTACCGCGCGATCTGCTCGGTGAGGGGGGCGCAGTCTTCGCCCGCCGCCGCTACCGTCGGTCCTGCCATGAGGATCTCCCGTTAGACCCGCTGCCCTGCGCGTGACTCGCCACGGCCTGGCAATTCAATCTGGACGATCTTAGCGCGCTGCAAGCGCGACACCTGGCTTGAAGCAGGCAATCTGAACCGCCGACTCGGTCACCAGCGCCGGTCGCTCTGCCCGGCAGCGATCGTCAGCGGCCGGGCAGCGCCCGGCAAAGCTGCAGCCCCGGGGAAGATCGACCGGGCTGGGGATCTCTCCCTGCAGCACCACCCGTTCGCGACGTTCGCGTACGTCGGTGGAGAGCTGCGCAGAGAACAGGGCCCGCGTATACGGATGACGCGCATGATTGAAAATCAGAGCGGTGGGCCCGCTCTCGACGATTGCGCCAAGGTAGAGCACCACGATCCGATCGGCAATCAGACGGACCGTTCCCAGGTCATGCGTAATGAACAGATACGACACCTGGCTCTGCGCACGCAGCTCGGCAAGGAGCTCGAGGATTTCGGCTCGTACCGAGAGATCAAGCGAACTGGTGGGCTCATCCAGGACCACCAGCCTGGGTTGGGTCATGAGCGCCCGCGCAAGTGCAACGCGCTGCAGCTGGCCGCCCGAGAGCTGCGCCGGGAAACGATCGAGAAGACTGCCGCCAAGATGCACCCGCTCGGCCATGCCGACAATGCGCGCGAGCCGCTCGGGTGCGCTCAGCGTCGTGTGAAGCTTGAGCGGCTCCTCGAGGACCGAGCGGATCCTCATTCGCGGGTTGAGCGTTGCCCAGGGATCCTGAAACACCATTTGCATGTGAGGTCTCAGCGCTCGCAGGGCCGACTGGCTAAGCTGCGTGATATCGCGCCCCTCGAGCAACACACGGCCCGAGGTGACGCGCTCGAGCTGGAGTGCGAGCCGTCCGAGCGTGGTCTTGCCGGAACCCGATTCACCCACCAGCGCCACGGTCTCGCCAGGCGCCACGCTGAACGACACATCGTTGACCGCATGCACCCTGGTGCCGCGCCTGGGCCCGGGGAAGTGCTTGACCACCTGATCGAGTTGCAGCGCGGCGGTCATGGCCCTGCCTCCGGGAAGTGGCAGCGCGCAGCATGCGCCTCGTCAGCCGGCAACGGCATCAGCTCGCCCTGGCAAACCGGCTGCGCGCGCGGGCAGCGATTTTGATACGGGCAACCCGGGGGAAGGTTGTAGAGGTCTGGCGCCGCACCAGCGCGCACCGCCCCACGCCCCAGCGTCAGCCGGTCGGGGGAGCTGCCGATCAGATGCCGGGTGTAGGGATGAAGCGGCCGGGTGAACACCTGCTCCACCACCGAGTAGTCGTTGTAGCCCAGCCGGCC
>RFXC01000031.1 GCA_009921765.1 Betaproteobacteria bacterium
CGCTGCGTAAATGCCCTGCTCGCCACACGAAGGAAAATACCGTCCCCCCACCCGGATCGAGGCCGCCCCCGAAGACCCCGGTTCAGTCTGCGCTGCAGCGTCTCGGACCCAGAGCGCAAGCGACCCGGGCTGGCAGGCCCCTGCCTGGACGCTCAGCTCATTGACCACCCGGACGTCCGCGAGCGGGGGATCAAGCGCGATTTTTGCCGCGCCCCCTGCCGGTTTCACCACCACCCGCACCGACTTGAAATTCATCAGCGCAGCGTGCGGCGCGACGTTGTAGGGCTGCGATGCGTCACCATCGATCGGCTGCCCAGGTTCAGCGCGCAAATCGAAAAGCGCATCATCGATCACCAGGTCGCCACGGATGTCGCGCAGCCCCGCCGCCCGCATGCGCCGGATGAATTCGGTCAGGTCTTCCACGACCAGCTTCGGGTCGCCGCCACCGCGCAACACCAGGTCGCCTTCGAGCACGCCATCCGACAGGCGGCCCCCAAGATGCGCGGTCGTGACCCAGCGGTACTCCGGCCCCAGAACGTTGAGCGCGACATAGGTGCTCAGCAATTTGATGGTCGAGGCCGGATTCAACGCCTGCGCAACGTTCCATTCAAGGAGCGGCGGCCCGCCCGTCACGGGAACGGCGACCAGCCCGACCTGCGCGGGCGACGCGCCCGTCGCGGCAATCCAGTGCGAGACCGGCGGGGCGGGCTCGGCCCATCCGCGGGTCGCCATCGCCCCGACGACGAGCACCGCCGCCAGCGACCGCAGGCCCATTCGCCCCGTCATTCGACCAACCCATTCAATGATGTTCACGGAACTCCCGATCCACACTGCATCAATCGTCACACCGGACCACCGACGGCCGCGATGGTAACCGAAGCCGATCCTGGGCCCGGACAGCAACTGGCGCCCCACTTGCCGGACCGGTCAACTTGACCCCCCCTTTCGGTCTGCCTAACATCCTGGCATGGAACAAGACGTACAACTTCTTGGCGACCAGATCGATCGTCTGCTCGCCAACATGCGCCGACTGGTCGACGAAAACGCCCGCCTCAAGGCGGCACTCTCTGACAGCCAGGCCCTCAACGCCGATCTGCGCGAGCGGATGGCCGATGCCCGCGCCCGGGTCGAGTTCGCACTCTCCCGTTTGCCCGCCGACATGGCCGATCCTTCCTGATCACCCCGCCGCGGGCCGCCGCCCCGTTCGAATCCCCTTACCGACACCGAGCCCCAGATGGAACAGATCGACGTCAGGATCCTGGATCGCGAGTACCGGCTATCGGTCACCCCCGAGGACAAAGACCGGCTGGTCCGGGCGGCGCAAATGGTCGACAGCAAGATGCGCGCAATCCGCGACTCAGGCCGGGTCACCAGCACTGACCGAATCGCAGTGCTCGCAGCGCTGCAGTTCGCCCATCAGATCCTCGGTAACGGCAACGACACTCAGGCCCAGCAAGCGGCCGAGGTCAGCCGCCGGCTGCGCAAAATCAACGATACCCTCGAGACCGAGCTTCGGCAGCAGGAAAATCTTTTCTGACTGCAGGCCTGACTCCCAAGGCGCGATACAATCAATGCGCCCTGCGGTGTTCGATTAGGCCATACATTCCTTGAACCAATAATGTGACTCAGGCCACGGCGATTCGCGTACCGCTGTTGTGATCGTCCCTCGTCGGATGAACCTGATGCGGTGCCTGCTGTGGCCGACCTGAACTTCACGGTTCAGGATGCTGGTCTGCCGGCACAGGCGGGGCCCCTGTTTCTCGCTCTCGTTTGAGCGCAACCGGTGGGCTGCAGCTCACCCGGGTTCGAACCCTCTCCCATGAACGCTCCCCGGCAGTATTGGCTGATGAAGTCCGAGCCCGACGAGTGCTCAATCGATGACGCACTCGCGGCGCCAAACCGTACCGTGGCTTGGGTCGGTGTTCGCAACTACCAGGCGCGCAATTTCATGCGCGATGCCATGCGAATCGGCGATGGCGTGCTGTTCTATCACTCGGGCTGTGCGGAGCCCGGTGTGGCGGGTCTCGCCAAGGTGGCCTCTACGCCCTATCCGGACCCCACGCAATTCGACCACCGTTCGGCCTACTTTGATCCGGCAAGCAAACCCGCCCAGCCACGCTGGATACTGGTCGATGTGAAAGCGGTTGAACGCATCCCGCTCGTATCGCTTGCCCGAATGCGCGCCGATGCGGCGCTCGCCGACATGCAGGTACTGCGGCGCGGCAACCGGCTATCGATTACGCCGGTAACACCAGATCAGTGGCAGGCGATGCTGCGGCTTACTTCGCGCTGAGCCCGCGCGGCAGCGGAAAGGTCACCTTCTCTTCCACGCCAGGCAGCGTACTTACGCGCGCCGCCCCCAACTCGCGCAGTCGCGCCACCACTTCGGTGACCAGGACCTCGGGCGCCGATGCACCAGCGGTCACACCAACGCGATGCCGCCCCGTCACCCAGGCGGGGTCAAGCTGCGCGGCTGAGCCGATCAGCCGGGCTTCGCAGCCCATTTTCTCGGCAACTTCGCGAAGGCGATTGCTGTTGGAGCTGCTCTGCGAACCGATGACCAGCACCAGGTCGCACTGCGGCGCCATAAATTTCACTGCGTCCTGTCGATTCTGGGTGGCGTAGCAAATGTCCTGCTTCTTGGGCTCGGCGATCAGCGGGAAACGCCGCCTCAGCGCATCAATCACCGCCTGGCAGTCGTCGACCGACAGGGTCGTCTGGGTGACGTAGGCCAGCCGCGAAGGATCACTGACCCGAAGCTCGTCGACATCGGCCACCGTTTCCACCAGGTGGATGCCGTCATCGATCTGCCCCATCGTGCCCTCAACCTCAGGATGCCCGGCGTGTCCGATCATCACGATCTCACGTCCGTCCTGCCGCATTTTCGAGACTTCGACATGCACCTTGGTAACCAGCGGACAGGTTGCATCGAACACCTGCAACCCGCGCCCCTCGGCCTTCACGCGCACCGCACGCGATACGCCGTGCGCGGAAAAAATCAGCACGGCGCCATCGGGCACATCGTCGACCGAGTCGACGAATACCGCACCCTTGCCGCGCAGTTCGCCCACCACATGATCGTTGTGGACGATTTCGTGCCGGACATAGACCGGCCCGCCGAAATTCTGCAGCGCGCGTTCAACGATTTCGATTGCACGGTCAACGCCCGCGCAAAACCCCCGAGGCTGAGCCAGGACGATATCCATCAGAGACTCCTTACAACACGCCCAGGATCTCGACCTCGAAGTCGATGGCCTGGCCGGCAAGCGGATGATTGAAATCGAACAACACCGACTGATCGTTGATTTCCTTGACGACGCCGGCATACCGACCACCACCGGGGGCGGGAAGCTCCACCAGGTCGCCGGGCTCATAGGTGGTGCCCGCTGTGGTGTGGGCGTCGAAGACTGATCGAGACAGTCGCTGCAGCAGTTCCGGATTGCGGGGACCAAACGCCTCGCCGGGGGCAAGCGCGAAGCGGCGATGCTCGCCTTCGCGCAAATCCATCAGGCATCGCTCAAGGGGCTCAGCCAGTTGGCCGATCCCGATCTGGAGCGTGGCGGGCTTTCCGCCGAAAGTGCTGATGATGTCAGCGCCGCGTTCTGCAAGGGTGAGCCGGTAGTGCAGCGTGAGATGCGAATCGGCCCCTACCCGCGCGCCCTCATTGACCGAAGCATTGGGATCTGCGGAGTCGGCGGGCACGGTGCCTGGCGTTGAAGAAGCGTTCATCAGCCCATTCTAAAGGAACACCCATGCCAGCCGAGACCCTTCGAACCACCCGGTCCCGTGCCCCTGCAAGCCCACTTGGGCCGCTTGCCACCCGCTTGCTGCGCCACGGCGCACACACGCTTGCTGATACCGAGTTGGTCGCGCTGCTCCTGGGCGACGACCCCGTGCGGCCCCGCGCGCCAGGTGTCCAGCCGGCTGCCCGCGCGGCGCTGCAGCGGCTCGCCGCGTCCCGGGGCTCGCTAAGGGAGCTCGCCCACCTCCAGGAAGCGAACGGCGCGCGGGCCGGCATGACCCCTCAGCCGGGTTCTGGCGCCTGCGAAGCGCACGAAAGCATGCCCGAGTTCAGCCGGGGCGGGCAATGCAGCGCCATCCTGCAGGCCGCCCTCGAGTTCAGCCGTCGCTGTCTGGGCGAAGCCCTTCAGGCTCGCTCGCCCATCAATTCGCCAGCCGAACTCCGCGCCTTTCTCACACTCTGGCTGCGCGAACGACCACGGGAGTGCTTTGTAGTGCTGTTTCTGGACAGTCAAAACCGGTTGATCTGCGCCGAAGAAATGTTTCAGGGCACCGTTGCGCAAACCATGGTCTACCCGCGGGAAATCGCCCGTCGGGCCATTGAAACGGGCGCCTGCGCGCTGATCGTCGCCCACAACCATCCGTCCGGGACACCCACTCCCAGCGCTGCCGACCATCAACTTACCCGGGCACTGCGTCAGGCCCTCGCGCTGCTCGATCTGCCCATTCTCGACCATGTCATCGTGGCTGACCACCAGTGCTTTTCCTTCGCGGAGGCCGGACTCATGTAGCGATGCACGGCCCAATTTGCGGCCAGACGCCTTTCGCGATTACAATCTCTGGTTTCGCATTTTCCCTACTCACCCCTTCCCAGTCACCCCATACCAGGAGCCTTCCATGGCCCGAGTCTGCCAGGTCACCGGCAAAGCGCCGATGGTCGGAAACAACGTTTCTCACGCCAACAACAAAACCAAGCGCCGGTTTCTGCCCAATCTTCAGAACCGTCGTTTCTGGCTCGAGAGCGAAAGCCGCTGGATAAGGCTTCGCCTGACCAACGCTGCGCTTCGGCTCATCGACAAGAAAGGGCTTGAGGTGGTGGTGTCCGAAATGCGTGCCCGCGGCGAGGCCGTTTGACCGGTGGCGCACGGTTTCACTGACTGCCCCACTTACTGCCCCATTTAGCAGGACACTTCCATCATGCGCGAAAAAATCAAACTCGAATCCACCGCCGGCACCGGTCACTTCTACACGACCACCAAAAACAAGCGGACGATGCCCGAAAAAATGGAAATCAAGAAGTTTGATCCTGTGGCCCGCAAGCACGTGGCCTACAAGGAAACCAAGATCAAGTGACGGCCGGTTGAGCCTGAGCCAGAAGGACGGGTTGAGCCGGAATGTTGTGGCCGGCTCCCTCCCAACGTAGCGAACCTCGCCACGCGGGCTAAAAGCGCGGTTTTAAACTCCCTCGCCACGCACGCGCGAGGCGTTCAACGGGACCGCATCTCACGCCACTTCAGTCAGAAGGGGCTTTCTGCCCCGCCCCATCCGCCTACGCAGCAGCGTAGGAGCGAATCCGGATAGACATTGAACGCAGGGCAGGAATGTCACTTGATTCCGCCCGCTGACACCACTGTTGGAGCATGACCACCAGCTGCTCGCGAGACCGGTTGGACCGCTCCCAGATCACGCCAAGCTCGCGCCGCATCTCCACCAATACGCTCAGCCGTTCGCTTGCGGCCAGCACGTCGGGCAGCGCAGCGCGCTGGTCGCCGCTCCAGCGAACCGCATCAAGCGGCAACCAGTGGCGGGCAGCGCTCAGAAGCTGACCCTCAGGCCGACTCAACTGCGACAGGCGCGCGGCTTCTTCGGCGCACGCCTTGCGCAGAGAGCGCGCGAACTGCTGCATGACATCGTAGCGGTGCGCGATCAGCGCCTGCACCGCGTCAAGATCGATGCTGGCACGCGCATTGGTGAGCTTGGGGGTGGGCGCGATCTTTTTCACCCTCGCAAGGCCGGCCATGGACAGCAACCGGATGTACAGCCACCCGATATCGAACTCATACCATTTGTTGGACAGCCTGGCCGACGTGGGAAATGCGTGGTGGTTGTTATGCAGTTCTTCGCCGCCGATCAGGATGCCCCAGGGAACGATGTTGGTGCTGGCATCGGGGCATTCGAAGTTGCGATAGCCCCGCGCGTGCCCCAGGCCGTTGATGACGCCGGCTGCCAGCACAGGAATCCAGAGCATCTGAACGCCAAACACCGATATCCCAATCACACCAAACAGGGCAACGTTGATCGCGAGCATCAGCAGAATGCCGCCAATCGGGAAACGCGTGTAGAGGTTCCGTTCGATCCAGTCGTCGGGCGTGCCGTGACCATATTTCTCCATGGTCTCGCGGTTGGCCGCTTCGGCCCGGTAGAGTTCGGCTCCCTCGAGCAGCACTTTGCTCAAACCAAAGCGAACCGGACTGTGGGGATCTTCCGGGCCTTCGCACTTCGCATGGTGCTTGCGGTGAATGGAGGCCCACTCACGGGTGAGCATGCCGGTGGTGAGCCAGAGCCAGAAACGGAAGAAATGCGACACCGCTGGGTGAAGATCAAGCGCCCGATGGGCCTGGCAGCGGTGCAGGTAAATGGTGACGCCCGCGATGGTGATGTGGGTGAAGAGCAGCGTGACGCCCAACACCTGCCAGCCGCTCAGGTCGAGCAGGCCAGCGTCGAGAAACTGCAATACGGAATCGATCAAAACAAACCCTCCTGCGTGGCGCCCGCTCCTCGCTGCTGGTGCGACCCCTGCTCAAACCGGGGGTTTGAAGGCAGGGCGCACGCTTGTCGGGAACAGGCTGGGGTGAATTCGACTTTGTGAACTCACCTGCCGACTTGCGATTTTAGCTGCTTGGCAGGGTCTCTGCACCCTGTTTCGATTGGGGTCGCACGCGCCGCCAGCGAACACCGAAAAATGCGTCGGTTCCATGTCGATGGGGCAGGCACACGAGCGCCCGATCACGAAAAGCGTCCGCAGGCAGCACCGCCCCCGCAGCCGACAGCAAGGCAGCGGCGTCCTCGCGCTGGAATTCAGGATGCGAGGCTTCGAACCATTGCGCCTGCTCTTCGTTTTCCGCCGCGAGCAGGCTGCAGGTTGCGTAGACCAACACCCCGTCAGGCGCGACCAGACGGGCCGCAGCCGCCAGAATTGCACGCTGTTCGTCGCGCAGGCGCAACAAATCATCAGGCCCAAAGCGCCATTTCAGATCGGGGTTGCGGCGCAGGGTTCCCGTTCCTGTGCACGGCGCATCCACCAGCACGGCGTGAGCCCGTGCCGCCAGCCGCTCAAGTTTGCGGTCGGCGAGGCTATCGATCGCAAACGGCTGCACATTGGTGGCACCGCTACGGGTAAGCCGGGGCCGAAGGCGCTGCAGACGCGCGATCGACACATCGCAGGCAAACACCTGCCCGAGCGAGTTCATCATCGCGGCGAGCGCCAGGGTTTTTCCTCCCGCACCGGCGCAGAGGTCGATGACCCGCTGTCCGCGCCGCGCGCCAACCAGAAGCGCGAGCAGCTGACTGCCGGCGTCCTGCACCTCAAATGCACCGGCTGCGAACGCGGCGCTGCGCTCGAGCGCGGGATGCCCCTCCACCTCAAGCGCACCCGGTACCGCGGCAATCGCCCGGGCACGGATGCCTTCGGCCTCCAGCTGTTCAATCAATGCCTCGCGCCGGACTTTCAGCGCGTTGGCGCGCAGCTGGAGCGGCGCCGGTTCGAGCAGCGAGCGGCCGAGCGCGCGCGCCTCCGCCTCTCCGAACCGATCGCAGAGCGCTTCAAACAGCCAGTCGGGAAGGCTGAGCGCAACCGCCGCTGGCAAGCTGTCGAGATCGGCGGCGCCGATACGGGTGAGCCAATCGGCAGTCGCCACTGGATCGCGCGTGGTCTCGGGCGCGCGACGACCGGGCGCTGCCGCCGTGCCTGCCGTGCCTGCCGTGCCTGCCGTGCCTGCCGTGCCTGCCGACGCCATCCGCGCACGCCAGGCGCGCGACAGCTGGATCAGCCGCTCCTCGATTGCGCCGTCGCCCGCCTGAGCGAAGTGGGCATAGAGGCGGCGATGGCGCAGCACATCAAACACGGTATCGGCGAGGTCGGCGCGGTCGCGACGACCCAGCTCCGGGTGTTCGCGAAAGAATTTTCGCAGTACCGCATCGGCGGGCAGCCTGAGCGACAGGGCCTCGGCCAGCGCCCGGCTGAGCAGATCGGGCTCGCCGCGACGTGTCGCGCGACTCGACCCCTTTGCGCGGTGCGGTCGATCCGACCTACCCGATCGCGACCTGTCCGCGGTCCCACGAGCCTTTGAGGATCTGGCCGGCTGCGTCACGGCAACCACAGCAGTTGAGATTCGGCGACCCCGGGCGACTCGAGCACCACCCGCGGCCCGTCGATCCGCAGCCGTCCGCGAAGATGCCAGCCGACTGCAAGCGGGAGGATGCGATGCTCGGCAGCGAGCACCCGAGCCGCGAGCGAAGGCTCGTCGTCATGCGGCAGCACGGGGAGCGCCGCCTGCACCACGATCGGCCCGGCATCAAGCTCGGGGATGACGTAATGAACGGTTGCTCCGTGAATACGGGCGCCGCTTTCAAGCACGCGCCGATGTGTGTTCAGGCCTGGGAAGACAGGGAGCAGAGAGGGGTGAATGTTGAGCATCCGCGATTGATAACGCGCCACCAGCGCCGCCGGCAGAATCTGCATGAAGCCCGCCAGCACCACCAGATCCGGAGCGAGGGCCTCGAGCTGTGCGGCAAGCGCGTCATAGAAGGCCGGCCGGGTAGCGAAACTGCGGCGGGCGACCACCACCGACCGTACCCCGCGGGCCTGCGCGATCTGGCAGGCGGGCGCTTCCTCGCGGTCGGAGACAACCGCCGTGATCCGGGCATCCCAGCGCAGCGCTGCGCAGGCATCGAGCAGCGCAACCATGTTGGAGCCGCGCCCGGACACCAGCACGACGATTTTTTTCATCCGGCCGATGATACCACCCGGCCCGCCCCCGTAAGGCGCGCCAAAATCTTATAATTCAAGGTTTTGCGTCACCTTTCCGAGCCCGCCCCATGGAGGTTTTTAGACGACTGCCGCCGCCCGACCAGCGCCGCGCCTGTGCGCTCACCATCGGCAATTTCGACGGCGTGCATCGCGGCCATCAGGCGGTGATAGCAACCCTGACGGCGCGCGCGCGCGCCCGAGGGCTCGCCACGTGCGTGCTCACATTCGAGCCGCACCCGCGAGAGTATTTCGCCAAGCGCTCGGGCGACCCGTCGCGTGCACCCGCCCACATCCAGACCACCCGCGACAAGTTGAATGCGCTCGCCGAATGCGGCGTCGACCGGGTGTGCGTTGCCCCCTTCGATGCACGACTGGCCAACCTGTCGGCGCGCAATTTTTTCGAAAACATCATCGTCGAGGGGCTGGATGCCCGGGATCTTCTGGTGGGCGACGATTTCCGCTTCGGCCATCAGCGGCAAGGCGACTTCACCATGCTGAGCGCGCTCTGCGCCGAGCGCAACCTGGGTTGCTCGCGCATCGAATCCTTCGAGGTCGACGGCATGCGGGTCTCAAGCTCGGCCGTGCGCGAGGCGCTCGCGGCTGGCGACTTCGATCGTGCCCGGCATCTGCTCGGGCGGGCCTTCACGCTTACCGGTCATGTTCTCCACGGTCGCAAGCTCGGCCGCACCATCGGGTTCCCCACGCTCAACCTGCGGATCCCCTTCGAACGCCCAGCGCTTGCCGGCATCTTCGTGGTCCGGGTTCACGGCCTTCGCGATCACCCGCTTCCGGGCGTGGCAAGCCTGGGCACCCGGCCGGCGGTAGAAGCCAACGGCCGACTGCTGCTCGAAGTCCACCTCTTCGACTTTTCAGAAGAGGTCTACGGCCAGGTGGTCAGCGTGGAGTTCATGAGCCGACTGCGCGAAGAGCGCCACTACGACTCGCTCGAACTGCTGACCGAACAAATCGCCCGCGATGCGGATCAGGCCCGCGCCTGGCATGCCGCCCACCCGTTTCAAGCTGCCTCCCTTTCAAGAGACTGACATGCCCGAAGGCAAACCCTCCGCCACCGACAAGCAGGCGTGGCGCGACACGCTGAACCTGCCCGACACGCCGTTCCCCATGCGGGGCGACCTCGCCCGGCGCGAACCAGGCTGGACCGCCGCGTGGCAGGACAAAGGCACCTACCGGCGCATTCGCGAGATCTGCAAGGGTCGCCCGATATGGGTGCTGCATGACGGTCCGCCCTATGCCAACGGCGACATCCACATCGGTCACGCGGTGAACAAGGTCTTGAAGGACATCATCGTCAAAAGCCGCAACATGGCCGGTTTCGATGCGCGTTATGTGCCGGGCTGGGATTGCCACGGCATGCCGATTGAAATCCAGATCGAAAGGCAGTTCGGGAAGAATCTCCCGGCCGATCAGGTTCTGGCCAAATCGCGCGCCTATGCCACCGAGCAGATCAGCCGCCAGAAAAAAGATTTCATCCGGCTGGGCGTACTGGGCGAATGGGACAATCCCTACCTCACGATGGCCTACCGCAACGAAGCCGATGAACTGCGGGCACTTGGCCGCATGCTTGATCGCGGTTTTCTGTTTCGTGGACTGAAGCCGGTGAACTGGTGTTTCGACTGCGGTTCGGCACTCGCCGAGGCCGAGGTCGAATACGCTGATCGCAACGACCCGGCCATCGACGTCGGCTTTCCGTTCCTGCCCGACGAGGCACCCAGGCTCGCCCGCGCATTCGGACTCCACGCATTGCCCCTCGCACGGGGTTATTGCGTGATCTGGACCACCACACCGTGGACGATTCCGGCCAATCAGGCACTCAATCTCCACCCGGAATTTGAGTACGCCCTGGTGCGCACCGTCTGGCAGGGCGAGCCCGCGTTGTTGCTGCTTGCCGCCGACCGGGTGGCGAGCTGTCTCGCGAGCTGGCAACTGGAGGGGGAAATCATCGCTCGCTGCCCTGGGCGCGCGCTTGAACTGATCCGCTTTGCGCATCCGTTCGCAGGACGTTCCTCGCCGGTGTACCTGGGCGACTATGTCACCCTCGAAAGCGGCACCGGCGTCGTGCATTCGGCCCCGGCGTATGGCGTGGAAGATTTCGTCTCGTGCAAGCGCTATGGCATGAAGGATGCCGACATCCTTCAGCCGGTGCTGGGCGACGGTACCTATGCCCAGTCGCTTGCCGACTTCGGCGGACTCTCGATCTGGGATGCCAACCCCAAAATCATCGAGCACCTGCGCACGCACGGCGCGCTGTTCTCATCACGCAAAAACCCGCACAGCACCATGCACTGCTGGCGGCACAAGACGCCCATCATCTATCGCGCATCGAGCCAATGGTTTGCTGGCATGGATGTCATACCCCGGGACGGCGGCGCGAGTCTGCGCGACACCGCACTCGCCGGCATCGAGGCCACGCAATTCTTTCCCGGCTGGGGCAAGGCCCGACTCCACGGCATGATCGCCAACCGTCCCGACTGGACCTTGTCGCGGCAACGCCAATGGGGCGTACCCATGGCGTTTTTCGTCCACCGCGAAACGGGCGATCTGCATCCGCGCACGCCCGAGTTGCTGGAAGCCATCGCGCAGCGCATCGAAAGCGAGGGCATCGAGGCGTGGCAGCGTCTTGATCCGCGCGAGTTGTTGGGTCCGGACGCCGACCACTATGAAAAGAACCGCGATACGCTGGACGTCTGGTTCGATTCTGGAACCACCCATCAGACGGTATTGCGTGGGTCGCATGCCGAGCAGTCGCAGTTTCCCGCCGACATGTACCTGGAGGGCTCCGATCAGCACCGCGGCTGGTTCCATTCATCGCTCCTGACCTCGGCCATGCTGAATGGCGTGGCGCCCTACCGCGCGCTCCTCACCCACGGCTTTGTGGTCGATGGCGAGGGCCGCAAGATGAGCAAGTCGCTGGGCAACGTGATTGCCCCCCAGAAAGTCTCGGACACCCTGGGGGCAGAGATTCTCCGTCTGTGGGTAGCAAGCACCGATTACTCCGGCGAGCTTTCCCTCTCCGATGAAATCCTGAAGCGGGTCGTTGAAGCCTATCGCCGCATCCGGAACACGCTGCGCTTTCTCCTCGCGAACGTGTCCGATTTCAGCGTTGAACGCGATGCCGTTCCGGTAGCCGACATGCTCGAGATCGATCGGTATGCGCTTGCGCTCACCGATCGCTGGCAGCAGGAAATCACTGCCGACTTTGAACGCTATGAGTTTCATCCCGCCATCGCACGGATTCAGACCTTCTGCTCTGAAGATCTGGGTGCCTTTTACCTCGACATTCTGAAAGACCGCCTTTACACCACGGCGGCGGGATCGCGCGCCCGCCGCTCGGCGCAGACCGTGATCTGGCACATCACCAACGCGCTGCTTCGCCTGATTGCCCCGGTGCTGTCGTTTACCGCCGAGGAGGCGTGGCCGATGTTCGCACCCGAGCGCCATCGGGCAGGCGGCGAAACCATCTTCACCGAGGTCTGGCACAGCTTCCCAGAGGTACCCGACGCCGATCGGCTCATCACCCGCTGGACGCGACTGCGCGAAATTCGCGCCGAGGTGCTGCGCGAACTCGAAGCCGTTCGAGGGGCGGGCGCCATTGGCTCATCGCTGGCCGCTGAGATCGAGATCAGCGCAGCCGGCGACGATCTCGCACTACTCGAATCACTGGGTGACGATCTGCGCTTCGTCATGATCACCTCCCAGGCGCGGGCGAGCGCTGCGGCGCCAGAGGCCACCACGCCAGGGGTGCGCGTCACGCCCAGCACCCAGACAAAATGCGAGCGCTGCTGGCACTGGCGAAGCGATGTCGGATGCGACCCCGCACGGCCTGGCCTCTGCGGGCGCTGTGTGGCCAATCTGTTCGGCGCGGGCGAGCCCCGGCGCTTTGCCTGAGCGATCGCCCAGTGGCCAGTCGCAAGCCGTCGGTTCGCGCAGGGTTCGCCCGCTGGGCCGCGTTGGCGCTCGCGCTGGTCCTCGCCGATCAACTCACCAAACAGGCGGTGCTGCTGTCGTTCAAGACCGGTGAGCGGCTGCCGATCGTGGCGGGCTTTTTCGATCTCACGCTGCTCTTCAATCGCGGTGCAGCCTTCAGCCTGCTTGCCAACGCGGGCGGCTGGCAGCGCTGGCTCTTCATCGGCATTGGCGTGGCAGCAACCGCCTTCATCTGCTGGATGCTCTGGCGACATGGCTCGCAACGGCTGTTTTCATTCGCGCTCTCGCTTATTTTGGGCGGCGCGATCGGCAACATCATCGACCGCGTCATGCGCGGCGAGGTGGTTGATTTTCTGCTCTTCTACTGGCGCGGCTGGCACTTTCCCGCTTTCAACGTAGCCGACAGTGCGATCACAATAGGTGCCGCTCTCCTGATCATCGATGAGTTGCTGCGCGTGCGGCGTTCCCGCTGAAGCCGGGCGCTTCGGTAATCAGGCAGGTTCAGCACTTTCCCTCGAACGGGCAGCAAGCGGCAAGCACGGAGAATGTCATGAATATCAGCGGCAAGCGGATCGTGCTCGGTGTCACCGGCGGTGTAGCCGCCTACAAGGCGGCTGTGCTCACGCGTGAGTTGCAGCGCGCAGGCGTCCGCGTACAGGTGGTCATGACCGAGGCGGGGACCCGCTTTGTGGGCCCCGCCACCTTCCAGGCGCTCACCGGCGAGCCTGTCTTCGTTGATCAGTGGGATACGCGCATTGCCAACGGTATGGCACATATCGAGCTCTCACGGGCCGCCGACGCCATCGTGGTCGCGCCCGCCAGCGCCGATTTCATCGCTTCAATTGCACAGGGCCGCGCCGGCGACCTGCTCACCACGCTGTGTCTCGCGCGCGAATGCCCGCTCGCAGTGGCGCCCGCCATGAACCGCCAGATGTGGGAGAACCCCGCCACGCGGCGCAACGTGCAGCAAGTCCGCGACGATGGCGTCGAAGTGATCGGCCCCGACAGCGGCGATCAGGCCTGCGGCGAAACCGGCATGGGCCGCATGCTCGAGCCCGACGCGCTGGTCGAAGCCATCGGCGCCTGGCTTTCGCCCAAGCGGCTCGCTGGCCGTCGTGTGCTGCTCACGGCCGGCCCCACCTTCGAACCCATTGATCCGGTGCGCGGCATCACCAATCGTTCATCAGGCAAGATGGGCTTTGCCATCGCGCGGGCGTGTGTGGCCGCCGGGGCCGAGGTCACGCTGGTCGCCGGCCCGGTTGCCCTTCCCACGCCCTGGGCGGTACGCCGCATCAATGTTCAGACGGCCCAGCAGATGCACGACGCGGTGCACGCCGAGCTCGACACAGCCAGCGCCGCAGCCCGTGCGCACGACCTCTTCATCGCAGTTGCAGCGGTGGCCGACTGGCGCCCGGCCGCCTACCGCGACAGCAAGATCAAGAAGACCGACGACCGCGCGGTTCCCGAGCTTGCTTTCACCCAGAACCCCGACATCCTCGCAAGCGTGGCACAGCGCGCACGCCCGCCCTACTGCGTCGGATTCGCCGCCGAGAGCGAATCACTGGAAGCACACGGCCGCGACAAACTCGCTCGCAAAGGCATTCCGATGCTGGTTGCCAACATCGGCCATGAAACCTTCGGGCTTGACGACAACGAGCTGCTCATCCTCGAGCAGAGCGGCCAGACACGACTCGCGCGCGCGCCCAAAGCGCTGCTCGCCCAGGAACTGGTGCGACACATCGCCGAGCGGCTTGGCTGACTTCGCCCAACTTTTCACAGGAAGATTCGATGCAGGTTGATCTCAAAATCCTTGACGAGCGGGTACGCGCCTTCCTGCCCGCCTACGCCACCGCAGGCAGCGCCGGACTGGATCTTCGCGCCTGCATGGAGGCGCCGCTCACCCTGCAGCCAGGCGATGCACAGCTTATCCCCACCGGATTGGCCATGCATCTGGCCAACCCCGGTTTTGCAGCGATGATCCTGCCTCGATCGGGGCTGGGCGCAAAAAACGGCATCGTGCTTGGCAACCTGGTCGGTCTGATCGACTCCGACTATCAGGGCCCGCTGATGGTCTCATGCTGGAATCGTGGCCGCGACGCGTTCACCATCAACCCGCTGGACCGGATCGCGCAGATGATCATCGTGCCGGTAGTTCAGGCGCAATTCCGGCTGGTTGAAGGCTTCGACGCGAGCAGCCGCGGTGAAGGAGGCTTCGGAAGCACCGGTCGGAGCTAGACGGCGCGCCGATCCAGGCGGAGGGTAAGCATTCAGACCCGTTCGGGGACAGCCCCCGTGCCGCATCTGAGCCCGCGCCTCGCAGCGCGGGCGTCACACCGTTGAGTCAGGCTGCCCGCTGTGCCTCGATCAGCTGATCAAGCTTCACCGAATCGGCTGCAAACAGCCGGATACCTTCGGCCAGCTTTTCGGTAGCCATCGCGTCTTCGTTGACCGCGAACCGGAAGTGCTTTTCATCGAAACGCACGCGGTCAATCGCAAGCGCGCGAGCGCGATCGGCATCGAGCTTGCGGTCCACCTGCACATCGCTTTGCCGCAGTTGCTCAAGAAGTTCGGGGCTGATGGTGAGCAGATCGCATCCCGCCAGCGCAAGAATCTGGCCGGTATTGCGAAAGCTCGCCCCCATCACTTCGGTCGCATAACCAAACTTCTTGTAGTAGTCGAAGATTCGGCGCACCGAGAGCACACCCGGATCCTGCTCAGGCGAAAAATCGTGGCCGTCGCGCTTGCGATACCAGTCCATGATGCGACCGACGAACGGCGAAATCAGGGTCACGCCTGCGTCAGCGCATGCCACGGCCTGGGCAAATGAAAACAGCAGCGTGAGGTTGCAGTGAATCCCGTCGGCCTCCAGTCGCTCTGCGGCGCGAATGCCTTCCCAGGTGGCGGCGATCTTGATCATCACGCGCTCGCGCCCGATACCGGCCTCGGCATAGCGTTCGATGATGCGGCGGGCACGATCCACCGTTCCTGCCGTGTCAAACGACAGCCTCGCATCGACTTCGGTCGAGACGCGCCCCGGCACGATGGCGAGAATTTCGCAGCCAAAGCGCACCAGCAACCGGTCGGTGACCTGCGCGAGCGCCTCGCCGCGATGCGCGGCAACGGTTTCGGCAAGCAGCCCCTGGTATTCCGGCCGTGCAACGGCCTTCACGATCAGCGTGGGGTTGGTGGTGGCATCACGCGGCGAGTAGGCGCGCATCGCGTGGAAATCACCGGTATCGGCAACCACCGTGGTGTGCTGCCGTAGCCTTTCAAGAGCGTTCATCGATCGATCCGATTCAAAAAGAGGTGGCGCGCACTCGGGCACGCCACCGAAGGCTTTGTCGCAACGCCACCAGCGCCCCCAGGCCCAGCACCAGAAATAGCGCAGCGCCCCAAAGCGAAAACGGCAGGCCCAACCAGGGGCGATCAGCCTCGTCGCAACGCGCTGTCGCCTCGAACATGGCAGGCCAGAAATCAGCCAAGCCAAGTGTCGAGATGATGCGATCAGCGAGCGTGAGGTTACACGAGGCGCTTTGCGCTGCGACCTGATGCTGATAGAGCGCCACCGCAACACCCGAGAGCGACAGCACCGCGGCGAGCGCCGAGCTAATGACAGGTGCCCATGCACCTGGCGCCACCGCCCCAAGCATTGCAACGAGCGCAACCGCGCTCACCAGCAACCGCTGCAGCACGCACCACGGACAGGGCTGGTAATCGAACCGGTGCTGCAACACCCAGGCCAGGCCGAGTCCCGCGATCGCCAGCCCGCCGGTCAGGACGAGGAGCGTACGGGACAAGGCCGGCGAGGCGCTCAGGTAAGCATGTCGTTCCAGATATTGCGCGCCCACGCGTTGGCGTAGACACCCTCGAGCGGATTGGCGGCGCTCGACAGACCCCCGGACCCGTCGACCGTGACCATGGTCTTCTTGCCCTCGTCGTAGCGATGAACAGACGCCACATGCGCCACGGTGTTGGCGTCCATGAAGCTGTAGCAGGTGTTGGCCATCATGAGGGGTTGCGGCGTGCGCCCGTTCATGAGTTCAACGATCGCTGCCGCAGCCGCTTTGCCGTGCTGGTTGGCCATGTGGCCGGATTTCGGCATGGCAGGCGCCGACAGCGTGCTGTCGCCCAGCACGTGGATGCCCTTGGCGGCAGTGGACTCGAGCGTCACCCAGTCGACCGCGCACCAGAGGTTGTTGGCATTCACCAGCCCCGCCTTGCGAACCAGGTCGCCAGCACCCTGAGGGGGCACGATGTTCAACACATCGGCCCGCACCTTGTCACCGAGTTCGGTGATGGCGGTGAGAGTTTTGGCGTCGACCTCGGTCACCATGCTGTTGGCACGGTAGTCGATCATGCCTTTGTACTGACCATTCCATTGGGCAAGGAACAGACCTTTTTTCGACTGGATATCGGGATTGGCATCGAGCACGATGATCTTGGAACGCGGCTTGGCGGCCTTGAGGTAGCTTGCCACCTGGCAGACGCGCTCGTAGGGCCCTGGCGGGCAGCGGTAGGGCGCCTTCGGGATGGACAGCACGTAGACGCCGCCATCGGGCATGGCTTCGAGCTGGCGGCGCAGCTCAACCGTTTGCGGGCCCGCCTTCCAGGCGTGGAGGATACGTTTCTGCGCGTCAGCGTTCAGTCCCTGCACCGCACCGAAATTGAAGTCGATGCCTGGCGCAACGACGATACGATCGAAGGTCTGGGTGGCCAGCTTCTGAAACGCGACCGTGCGCTTGGCTGCGTCAATCGACAGCACCTCATCATTCATGGTGAGGATACCGGCACGCCGCAACCCGTCATAAGACATGGTCAGGTCTTCGATCTTGCGGTGGCCGCCCAGCACCAGATTCGAAAGCGGGCATGACACGAACGCGCGCTCGCGCTCAACCAGCATGACGTCGATGGCGTCACCGCCCCACTTCTTGAGGTACTTCGCGGCCGTGGCTCCGCCGTAGCCCCCGCCCACCACCAGCACACGACCCAGTTTGCGCGTAACGACGGCTGGCGCCTGCTGTTCGGTCGCACAGCCTGCGAGAAACGAGGAAGCACCTGCTGCGGCGAGGGCCGCGCCCACCAGACGGCGACGCTGCGGCTGGACGGATTGGTCAGACATCTTGGTCTCCTGGATGTCGGCGTTCATTTGTCGGCCTTTTGCGCTGCAAAATACTGCGCCATGGCTGCGATCTGCGCATCGGTATAACCCTTGGCAAGCTGATGCATGATCGTGGCCTGGCGCGACCCGTTGCGAAATGCATTCATCTGCTCGATGAAATAGGCGGCCGACAGACCGGCAAGCCCTGGCATGCCGCTCCCGCCCGCCGAGCGCCCGTCAGTGCCGTGGCAATTGGCGCAGTTGGCGGCAAGGTAGCGGGCGTCGGTGGACTGTGCGCTCGCCGGCGAGAGCACAGACAGGGACAACAGGGTGGCCAGCAAGGCCGAGGGCAGCAGACGCATGAGTCTCCTCCTTGTTGAGAGCAACGTTATCGTTGGATTCTATGCGCAAAGGCGGCCCTGGCCAACGAACCGCGATCAATCTGCTGATGCCTGACGCTGCGTTGGCGCATGCATGAAGCGGGCCGTTCCTCCCGGCCTGGACGCGGGTTAAACCGTGGCGGTTTCCGCAGGCTCGGCAGACTCGCCGTCGCGCCGCTCATCGACCGACACACCTCCGGCGGAATGCCCGCCCGATGTACCGCCCGCGGCGGGCGCGGTGGCGTTGCCAGACTCACCGAAGGTGAGCACAACCTCACCGGCATCATCGAGGTCGACCGTGACACGGCCGCCGCCCACCAGCCGACCAAACAACAGCTCGTCGGCGAGCGCTTTGCGGATCGTGTCCTGGATCAGGCGCTGCATGGGGCGCGCGCCCATCAACGGATCGAAGCCCTTCTTCGAGAGATGCTTGCGCAACGGGTCGGTGAACACCGCATCGACCTTCTTCTCGTGCAGCTGCTCCTCGAGTTGAATGAGGAATTTGTCGACCACGCGCAGGATGATGTCTTCATCAAGCGCACGGAAGCTGATGATGGAATCGAGCCGGTTGCGGAATTCAGGCGTGAAGAGACGTTTGATCTCAACCATCTCATCGCCAGCCTGACGACTGTCGGAAAAACCGATGGAGCGGCGCTGAAGGTCGGCCGCGCCCGCGTTGGTGGTCATGATGATGATCACGTTGCGGAAGTCGGCCTTACGCCCATTGTTATCGGTGAGCGTGCCGTGGTCCATCACCTGCAGCAGGATGTTGTAGACGTCGGGATGCGCTTTCTCGATTTCATCGAGCAGCAGCACCGAATGCGGCTTCTTGGCGATGGCCTCGGTGAGAAGCCCGCCCTGATCGAAACCGACATAGCCCGGGGGCGCACCGATGAGGCGCGACACAGCGTGCCGCTCCATGTATTCCGACATGTCGAAGCGGATCAGCTCGATACCCAGAATGAACGCGAGCTGCTTGGCGACCTCGGTCTTGCCGACGCCGGTCGGACCCGAAAACAGAAACGCGCCAATCGGCTTGTCGGGCTTGCCGAGGCCAGAGCGCGCCATTTTGATGGCCGACCCGAGCGCATCGATGGCGGGGTCCTGACCGAACACCGTGGCCTTCAGATCGCGATCGAGTGTTTGCAGACGGCTGCGATCGTCAGACGACACCGAGGCTGGCGGAATGCGCGCGATCTTGGCCACGATATCTTCGATCTCGCCCTTGCCGATGACTTTTTTCTGGCGCGATTTGGGCAGGATGCGCTGCGCGGCACCCGCCTCGTCGATCACATCGATCGCCTTGTCCGGCAGGTGACGATCGTTGATGTACTTCGCCGACAGCTCTGCCGCCGCAGACAGCGCTGACGACGAGTAGCGCACCCCGTGGTGTTCTTCGAAGCGTGATTTGAGCCCGCGCAGAATCTGCACGGTTTGTTCGATCGACGGCTCGTTCACGTCGATTTTCTGGAAGCGCCGCGACAACGCATGATCTTTCTCGAAAATGCCGCGGTACTCGGTGTAGGTGGTGGCCCCAATGCACTTCAGCTGCCCCGAGGACAGCGCGGGCTTGAGCAGATTCGATGCGTCGAGCGTGCCGCCCGAGGCCGCGCCCGCACCGATCAGCGTATGGATTTCGTCGATGAACAGCACCGAACCCGCGGTCTGTTTGAGCTGTTTGAGCACCGCCTTCAGCCGCTGCTCGAAGTCGCCCCGGTATTTGGTGCCGGCAAGCAGCGCCCCCATGTCGAGCGCATAAACCGTGGCGTCGGACAGGATCTCTGGCACCTCGCCCTGCGTGATGCGCCAGGCAAGCCCCTCGGCAATGGCGGTCTTGCCGACGCCCGCTTCGCCCACCAGGAGCGGATTGTTCTTGCGCCGCCGGCACAGCACCTGGATCACGCGCTCAACCTCGTGTTCCCGGCCGATGAGCGGATCGATCCGACCCTCGCGCGCAGCGGCGTTCAGGTTCTGGGTGTACTGCTCGAGCGCCCCCGCCTGCTGCGAGCTCTGCCCGCCCTGCGCCTCTTCCTGCTGCTCGGGGGATTCTTCCTTGCTGCTTTCCTTGGGCTGAGGCGATTTGGTGATGCCATGCGAAATGAAGTTCACCACATCAAGCCTGGTGATGCCCTGCTGGTGCAGGTAATAGACCGCGTGGGAATCCTTCTCGCCAAAAATCGCCACCAGAACATTGGCGCCGGTGACCTCCTTCTTGCCGTTGGAGGTGGACTGCACATGCATGATGGCCCGCTGAATGACGCGCTGGAAGCCGAGCGTGGGCTGCGTGTCGATGTCTTCGGTACCCGGAACGATCGGCGTGTTCTCCTTGATGAAGCCGGAGAGGTTGCGGCGCAGGTCCTCGATGTTCGCCGCGCAGGCGCGCAGCACTTCGGCTGCCGACGGATTGTCCAGGAGTGCAAGCAGCAGGTGCTCGACGGTGATGAATTCATGTCGCTGCTGCCTGGCCTCGACAAAGGCCATGTGCAGACTGACTTCGAGTTCCTGGGCGATCATGCTTCCTCCATCACGCACTGCAGCGGGTGCTGGTGCTGGCGCGAAAAACTGCTGACTTGTTCGACCTTGGTGGCCGCCAGGTCGCGCGGGTAGACCCCGCACACACCCCGGCCCTCACGGTGCACGGCAAACATCACCTGCGTAGCGTTTTCGCGGGTCATGCTGAAAAACTTCTGCAGCACGATCACGACAAACTCCATTGGAGTGTAGTCGTCATTGAGCAGCACCACCTGATACATGGGGGGCGGCGCAACGCGCGACTCGCGTTGTTCGACAACGGTTGAGGGATCATGACGGGTCGCCATCACCACATTCTAGCGAGTCGTCGTGGTGCTGCAACAACGGCCTTCCTGGGCACGCGGGTGGTGGCGCGATCGAAACCCCCGCCGGCATGGTCTGGTCGGCAATAACCCTTGACGACACCGGACAACTGTAAAAGAATCCGCATGCTCCGTAGGGACACTCACAGATCCCTGGTAGCACCGGTGTCTCCAGGCCGCAGGCAAGCGGGTGGCAAGGCGGGCACCGGGAGCGGGCGTTGCCTACCGGCAACGCAGGGCGAGGGAGTTGGTCGGATCTTGACGCGAAGGCCCCGAGTTGATCGGGCATGACCTCGTTGCTGGGTTCTTGGCCGACCTGGGAACACATTTCATTGAAGGCCTCGATATGGCAACGGGTACTGTCAAGTGGTTCAACGACGCTAAGGGTTTCGGTTTCATCACCCCGGATGACGGTGGTGAGGATCTGTTCGCGCACTTCAGCGCGATCCAGATGGCCGGGTTCAAGAGCCTGAAGGAAGGTCAGAAAGTTCAGTTCGACGTCGTGCAAGGGCCGAAAGGCAAGCAGGCGTCAAACATTCAGGGCGCCTGATCTGAGGCCACATCCAACTCCTCAGGGAGTTGGATGTGGTGTCGGCAATACAGGCTGGCGACTCCCCACGCCGGCCGACGAGCGGTACCCATCGGGTCCTGCCCGTCAGGGCTTTGAACGCGCACCCGGTGCAGCGATCAAACCGAAACCGCCCATCCATGCGGCCCTGTCTTGAGCACCGGCCACGACCGGGTTCGCCCTGGTTGAAAAAAAGCCCCTGAGTTCCGCGAACCCAGAGGCTTCCTGTGCGCTTTCACGCGCGCCATCGAGCGGAACCCGACGGGCTCCGCCCGTGCAACCGATCACATGTTGTCGATCATCACCTGCCCGAATCCGGAGCAGGACACCTGGGTGGCGCCCTCCATCAGGCGCGCGAAGTCATAGGTGACCTTGCGGGACAGGATGGCTTTTTCCATCGAGCTGATGATCAGGTCGGCGGCTTCGAACCAGCCCATGTGGCGCAGCATCATCTCGGCCGACAGGATTTCGGAACCCGGGTTCACATAATCCTTGCCCGCGTACTTGGGGGCGGTGCCATGGGTGGCTTCGAACATGGCGACCGAGTCCGACAGGTTCGCGCCCGGCGCAATGCCGATCCCACCCACCTGGGCTGCGAGCGCATCGGACACATAGTCGCCGTTCAGGTTGAGGGTGGCGATCACGCTGTACTCGGCTGGCCGCAGCAGAATCTGCTGCAGGAACGCGTCAGCGATCACGTCTTTCACGATGATCTGCTTGCCTGTCTTGGGGTTCTTGAAGCTCATCCAGGGGCCGCCATCGAGAAGCTGCGCACCGAACTCCTTCTGCGCGAGGCCGTAACCCCAGTCGCGGAAACCGCCCTCGGTGTACTTCATGATGTTGCCCTTGTGCACCAGGGTGACCGACGGCTTGTCGTTGTCGATCGCGTATTGCATCGACTTGCGCACCAGCCGCTCGGTGCCTTCGCGCGACACCGGTTTGATACCGATACCGGAGGTGGCCGGGAAGCGGATTTTCTTTACCGCCATCTGCTTGATCAGAAAGTCGATGACCTTCTTCGCGCCCTCGGACTCGGCCGCCCACTCGATGCCGGCATAAATGTCTTCGGAGTTCTCGCGGAAAATCACCATGTCGGTCTTTTCCGGCTCCTTCAGGGGCGAGGGCACGCCCTTGAAGTAGCGCACCGGGCGCAGGCACACATAGAGATCGAGCTCCTGGCGGAGCGCAACATTCAGCGAGCGGATGCCACCGCCGACCGGTGTGGTGAGCGGGCCCTTGATCGAGACCACATACTCCTTGACTGCGTGCAGCGTTTCCTCGGGCAGCCACACATCGGGGCCATAGACCTTGGTGGATTTCTCTCCGGCGAACACCTCCATCCAGTGGATCTTGCGCTTGCCGCCGTAGCTCTTGGCCACGGCTGCGTCCACCACCTTCAGCATCACCGGGGTGATGTCAAAACCGGTGCCGTCACCCTCGATGTAGGGGATGACCGGCTGGTCGGGAACCTGCAGCGAAAAGTCGGCATTGACGCGGATCTTCTCGCCTGCGGCGGGGATCTTGATATGCTGGTACATGACTGGGGATCCTTCCTGAAACGGCATCTGAGTTCTTATGGGCATGCAACTTTTAAGCGCGGCGCGAATTATGCCGCAAGCACCTGCGGCGCGGTTAACCGGCGCAAAACGCGCGTTCCGGCCGATTGATCGGATCCTCGAAGTGTCCCGCTCGGCGGCTCGCGTACTGGCTGCTGCGCTGATTTTCGTGTCGGCGGGCATTGGCGCGCAGTCGCAGGGGGTTCCCCAGCAAGGCTTGCCGCGGACCGAGCTCACCGCCGGCATGCATCGCATTGTGGCGGAGGTGGCCGCCGACCACGCAAGCCGTGCCACCGGCCTCATGTTCCGGCGTTCGCTTGCACCCAACCACGGCATGCTGTTCGTTTTTCAGGACAAGTCGCCGCAGTGCTTCTGGATGCGGAACACGCTCATTCCACTGTCCATTGCGTTTGTCGATGACGACGGACGGATCGTCAACATCGAGGACATGGCACCCATGACCGAAAACAGCCACTGCTCGAAGGAGCCGGTGCGATTTGCGCTGGAAATGGAACAGGGCTGGTTCCAGCGGCGCGGCGTAAGCGCGGGCGACTGGCTGGGGGGCCGGGAGGTCTTCAAACCGCGCTGACCCGCACGCAGAAAAGACAAGCGCCGGCATCGAGCCGGCCCGTTGCGCAGGATCAGCCCGGAGATCAGCCGAAGTTGCGTGCCGCGAAGTCCCAGTTCACCAGGCTGTTGAGGAAGGTTTCAACAAACTTGGGACGGGCATTCCGGTAGTCGACATAGTAGGCGTGCTCCCACACATCAACGGTGAGCAGCGGGGTGTCGCCAGTGGTGAGCGGCGTGGCGGCGTTGCTGGTGTTCACGATGTCGACCGAACCGTCGGCCTTCTTCACCAGCCAGGTCCAGCCCGAACCGAAGTTGCCGACTGCACTCTTCGCGAAGGCTTCCTTGAAGGCCGCGTAGGAGCCCCACTTGGCGCTGATAGCGGCTGCGAGCGCGCCCGTGGGCTCACCGCCACCGGCCGGTTTCATGCAGTTCCAGAAAAAAGTGTGGTTCCAGACCTGGGCTGCATTGTTGAACACCCCGCCGCTTGACTTGCGGACGATATCAACCAGACCCATGGACTCGAATTCGGTGCCCTTGATCAGGTTGTTCAGGTTGGTGACGTAGGCCTGGTGGTGCTTGCCATGGTGATATTCGAAGGTTTCCTTCGACATGTGCGGGGCAAGCGCGTCCGGGGCGTACGGGAGAGCGGGCAGCGTATGTTCCATCTTGGTCATCCTCGTGACGTTGGGTGGCGAAATCGCCGGTGATTCGGTTGCCGGAGAGTCGGGTTGCCGGAGAGTGGGTCGCCGGGGAGTCGGGTCGCCGGAGAATCAGGCCGCGGATTTTAGGCGCAAAGTTCGCGCCCCTCAATGCGGACCGTATCGGCGCTCCGGTCAATCCGGCAGGCGGTCTGCCGATTCGTCGCCCGCGAGCGGCCGTACCCCCGTCACCGTCGCCTCGATCGCAGCGCGCGCGAGGCGAATGTGAAGCTCGACGCCTTCGGTGAGTCCCTCCTGATCCCGCAGCACCCTGCCTTCGCCGTCCTGCACGATCGCATAGCCCCGCCCCAGAACCGCGAGCGGGCTCACCAGCTGCAGCGCCTGTTGCTGGGCCCGCAGCCGCTGATCCGCCGTGTCCACCAGCCGCCGGGACGACTGAACCAGCCGCCCGCGGAGCGCATCAAGGCGGGCGCCGGCCGCCGCCACCGAGGGCGGCCGCAGACGGGTGTGGAGCCGCTCGGCGACAGCATGCCTGCGCGCCAGGCTGTCGCGCGCTGCCGAGGCGAGCCTGGACTCGATCAGCGCCAGCCGGTGCGCCCGCTCACGCCACTGCACCGACGGCGGCCGCAGCCGCGCCATGGCGAGATCGAGACGCTGCGAAGCCCGACCCAGTGCGCGATCGATCAGCCCGCCTGCGCGATCCAGCCAACCGTCCACCTCTGCAAGCAGTTCGGCCCGCTCCGCCGCTGCGAATTCAGCCGCTGCGGTGGGCGTGGGCGCTCGCAGGTCCGCCACAAAATCGGCGATGGTGAAGTCGGTTTCATGGCCAACGCCAGAGACCACGGGAATGGGCGATGCGGCAATCGCCCGCGCGAGTGCTTCATCGTTGAACGCCCAGAGGTCTTCGATCGATCCGCCGCCGCGCACCAGCAACAGCACATCGCACTCGCGTCGCGCAATCGCCTGCCCCAGCGCGCGGCGAAGCTGCTCGGGCGCATCGGCGCCCTGAACCGGCGTCGGATAGAGCACCACGCGCACATGCGGTGCGCGCCGAGCGAGCGCAGTCAGCACATCGCGCAGCGCCGCCGCCTGTGGCGACGTGACGATACCGACACAGCCGGGGCGCCGGGGCAGCGCCCGTTTCCGTTCAGCGTCAAACAGCCCCTCTGCTCCGAGCCGCGCCTTCAGTTCAAGAAACTGCCGATGCAGGTCGCCGCTCCCGGCGCGCCGCATCGCCTCCACGTTGAGCTGAAAATCGCCGCGCGCTTCATAGAGCGTAACCAGTGCGCGAACCTCGACCCGGTCGCCCTCGCGCGGCGCGAAACCCACCGCCTGGGCCCGTCCTCGGAACATGACCGCACGGACCTGGGCGCCAGCGTCCTTCAGCGTGAAATACCAGTGGCCGCTCGCGGCGCGGGTCAGGTTGGAAATTTCGCCGCCAACCCAGACCAGCGGGAGACTGCGTTCAAGCAAGCCGCTCACGGTGCGGTTCAGCTGGGAAACCGTGAGGATTTCCCGCATGAATCCTGGCTCGGACGGCGCAGAACGAGGCGTGACGGGGCCTGCGGGGGCAAACCTATCCACAAACCCTCGCCAACACTGGATGTCGACCGTAACGCATGCCCGCCCTCGGAAGAGATTTTTAACTGATTGATTTAAAATGATTTAATGACTTCGGCTCAAGCCGGAACCAGCCGACAGCCGAACATCGGCCACGAAGTCATCGTTTGCCATCAACGTTATCCACATAGTTTTCCACACACGCCCCGCCGCCGCCTAATGTTCCCCACGCCTGACGC
>RFXC01000301.1 GCA_009921765.1 Betaproteobacteria bacterium
AAGGGCGAGGAGCTTTGCACGCAGATCAAGCCCCGCAAACCGCGCCGCATTACCCGACACGAAGGTCTGCCGCGAAGCCGAACTCTTTCCGCCATCGAGCGTGAGCGCGGTGTCGGACACGGTCTGATCAATGAGTGCAAGCGGCACGCCAAGGGCATCAGCGGCAATCTGCGGCATGATGGTGTAGGTGCCCTGGCCGATGTCGACCGCGCCGTTGAACAGCACGAACCGGCCGTCGGGCTTGAGGCCGATTTCCATGTCGGACGGATTGGCAATCACGGTGTTGCCGATGCCGTACCACATGCAGGCTACGCCCACGCCCCGTCGCAGCGCCGAGGGGTCACGGCCGTGCGGATCACTGGGCGCAGCCGCGCTGCCCCCGCGCGCCGACTGCGGCCCCGAGCGCCAGTCCGCCACGCGGGCGCGCGCCGCTTGCCATGCGGGCCGCAGCGCCTCAAGACACGCCCGCAGCCCGACGCTTGCCGTCAGTGTCTGGCCGGTGGCCGTCCGGTCACCCGGACGAAGTGCGTTCGCATGGCGAAGCTCCAGGGGATCGGCATTGATCCGGGCTGCATAGTCGTCAATCAGCGATTCGCAGAGCAGGGTTGACTGTGGCACCCCAAAGCCGCGAAAGGCGCCCGCCACCGGGTCGTTGGTGATCACTGCGCGGGTGAGCGCGCGAACTGCATCCCAGCGATAGGGGCCGGCTGCGTGAATTGGCACGCGGTTGGCCACGGTGGGCCCCCAGGACGCGTAGGCGCCCGTATTGAAATCGCCCGCGAAATCGTACGACACGAAGCGGCCGTCTCCGGTCGCGGCAAATTTTGCCTCCATTGCCGCCGGGTGCCGCTTGGTGGTCGATCGCATCGACTCGGGCCGGTGATACACCATGCGGGTCGGCCGGCCCAGTCGCCTCGCTGCCGCCACCAGAAGCGGCTGCACCGACAAGTCCAGCTTGCCGCCAAAGCCGCCGCCCACCGCGGACGGAATGATTCGTACCCGCTCGGGCGCCACCTCGAACATCCAGGCGATTTCATCGCGGTCCATGTAGGGCGTCTGCGTGCAGGCAAAGATCGTGACCCGCGGCCCCTCGGGTTCGACGTCCCAGCGCGCCCAGCCCGCCTCAGGCTCGATATAGGCGTGCTCCACATGCTGGGTGCGCATGGCAAGCGACAACTGTTCGGCCGCACCCGACGCGGCAGCCACCACATCGCCGGACACCACCCGGCCCCGGCAGAGGATGTTGTCGGGCCAGCGTGCCTGCACGGATGGCGCACCCGGCGCCACGCCGGCAGCGATCCCCGAGACCGGAGGGAGCACCTCCCAGGCCACTGGAAACGATGCCTCGTCCAGCATCTCGATCGCCGCCTGCGTGCCTGCCACGACCGCGATCGCCTCGCCGGCAAAACGCACCTCGCCCTCGGCCAACGCCGGCTGATCGCGCAGATCGGGAAAGATGGCGAACCGGTTGTTCGGAATGTCGGCGCTTGTCACGACGCCCGCCACACCAGCCTGCGCGGCCACCCAGGCGTCGAGATCGCCAATGGAAAAACGCGCCCGCGGATGCGGCGAGCGAATGGTGCGCAACCACAGCGCCTCGACCGGCGCCTGATCGGCGCCAAAGCGCTCGGCGCCGGTCACCTTGGCGCGCGCATCAAAACGCTCTACCCGCGCGCCCACCGCATGGCCAGCCGCGACCAGGGGAATCGACAGCCCGGGGGTGGCCGCAGACGTCGCCGCCCCGGTGGGGCCGCCCGCAGCTGGGCGGGCGGGCGCAGCCCCAACCGCCATCACAGCCTCGACGATCTTGCGATAGCCGGTGCAACGGCACAGTACACCGCCCAGGCCATCGAGCACCTGTTGCTCGGTGGGCTGCGGGTGGCGGCGAAGCGTATCGGCAGCAGCCATCAGCATGCCCGGCGTGCAGATGCCGCACTGCGCGGCGCCGTGGTCAATAAAAGCCTGTTGTAACGCCGACAGCGGCCCGCCTGCCGGCGCAAGCGACTCCACCGTCTCCACCTGCCGTCCCGCGCACTGCGCGCCCGCCACCAGGCAGGCACAGACCTGTTCGCCATCGAGCAGTACCGTGCAGGCCCCGCAGTCGCCCGCGCTGCAGCCCACCTTGGTGCCGGTCAGACCACAGTCATCGCGCAAAAGGTCAGTGAGGCGCTGCGCAGCGCGCACCAGCGGGATCGAGACCGTCTGGCCGTTGACCGAGAAGGCAAGCGATTGAGCAGGATGATCGAAGGCCACGTCTGAAGGCTTGTTCATGGGGTGTTCCTTGCCGCTCAGGCGGCCGCGTCCGGTGTTGCACAGGCCATGGCGATGGCGCGGCCGATCAACTCGCGAACCGCCTCCCGACGATAGCCCGCGGTGCCTCGCACGTCGTCGATTGGCGACAAGGGTGCAAGCAGATCCGCCGCGTCTCCCGAGGCAAGCGCGCTCGCGGCCGCACCCGCGGCCTGCGATGGCGGCAGCCCGAGCAGCCGCTCCTCTAGGCGCGGCAATCTCTTGGCCGCGGCCGAACACGCCCCGACCGCAACCGCGCATCGCGTGAGGCGATTTTGCGCATCGGCATCGACCGACACCGCCACCATGGCGATCGAGATCACCAGATAGCGGCGGTGTCCGAGCTTGAGGAACTGCGATCGCGCACGCGGGCTCCCCAGGGGCAGGTGAATCGCCACCAGAAGCTCCCCTGGCGCGAGCGCAGTGCGACGGTTGCCGAGCACGAACTCGGCAAGCGACAGACGACGGCTGCCCGCTCGACTCCGCAGTTCCACCTGGGCGTCGAGCGCGAGCAGCACCGGCACGCCGTCGGCGGCTGGCGAAGCGTTGCAGAGATTGCCCCCCAGCGTGCCCTGGTTCTGGATCTGCCGCCCGCCCACTTCGAGCGCGGCCTGAACGAGTGCCTCCAGCCCAGGCGGGAGCGGCGCATCGCGTACCGCAGACCAGGTCTCGAGCGCACCGATCCGCCACCAGGCCCGGCCTTGCGCATCAGTAACCCGCCCCTGACCACGCAGCGCATCGATCCGGCTGAGGTCGAGAAGGGGCTGCACGAGCGGCCGGCCGACATGCGCCGGAAACACATCGGTGCCGCCGGCAAGCGGCAGCCAGCCTGGCTGCGCCAGCAGTTCGAGCGCATCGTCCAGCTGCACGGGAGAGCGTGGCGGTTGAAGCGACGCATGGGCCGTCATGACAGGTCTCCGTGTGTAAGCGCGGCTTCCGCAGCGCCGCATCAGGCGCTTTATGAAGCCGTGACTTCATTAGTTTGGCGCTGAAGGTATCGCACGGTAAAATCGCCGTCAATCGGACCGATTCCCCGGCTTGCGTTTGCTGGCCGGGGCGGTTCGCCCGCTCAACAACCCTCCTCCTCTCAGGAATTGCCGTCATGACCCATGTGGTGACCGAATCCTGCATTCGCTGCAAATTCACCGACTGCGTTGATGTCTGCCCGGTCGACTGCTTTCGCGAAGGCCCCAACATGCTGGTGATCGACCCCGACGAGTGCATCGATTGCGCGGTCTGCATCCCCGAGTGCCCGGTCGAGGCCATTCGCGCCGAGGAAGACGTGCCGGCCGATCAGCAGCACTTCATTGCGCTCAACGCCGAGCTCGCAAGCGGCTGGCCCAGCATCACGCGAACCAAGGAGGCGTTGGCTGACGCCGAAGAGTGGCGCGAGGTCAAGGTGAAGTTCGATCAGCTCGACCGCGGCTGAAGCCCTCCGATGACTGTTCAGCTCGCCTGGAATCTGCGCTTCGAGGACCTGTACCACACCGACGGCCTGAACCGCATCGACGCGCAGTTCGCGGCCGAGCTCCGCAGCCGCCACCCTGATCTCGCCAACCGGCTGCAGGCCGCGCGCGCGCAGGTGGCCGCCGGCGACCGGCTCGCGCCCAAGGACGAGGCGGCGCTCCTTCTCGATCTCGCGCCACAGCTCGATGCATTCATCGGCGAAATGTTCGGTGTGGCCGAAGAGCTCGCCGATCTGCGCGCCCGTCACGCAGCGCTCGAACCGCTCTACAAGGTCAAGTGGAAGTTCGTCAAACGCCAGGCCATGCTGAAGGTGAGCATCGAGGATCTGGCGGGCTTTGACGGCCCCGCTGCCGAGGCCACGCTTGCCTCACGGCTCGGTCTTCCGGCTTTCGACGAGCTCGCCTTTGCCAACGCCGTACTCGCCTGGCAGGACCAGGGAGAAGC
>RFXC01000302.1 GCA_009921765.1 Betaproteobacteria bacterium
ACATTGCCGAGCTTGTGCGCGGGGCGCTCGAACGGGCGGGCTGGCTCGTGCCGGCAACCATCCGCCTGGCAGGGAACCCGGCACAGCAGCCCGCCGTCCCGGTGGCGCATCCCTCCACGCGGCAGCTCCTGAAACAGCTGGGCTGGGCGCCGGCAGCACCCGACACCCTGGCGCGAGCAGCTGGGTTATCGGCATCGGATGTGGCGGCGGCGCTCCTTGATCTCGAACTCGCCGGGCAGGTCGAAAGACTGATCGATGGCCGCTTCCAGCGGCTCGCCAAACCGGTCGCCGTCGGTCAGCCCGGAGGCCGATTTCCTCAGCCCGATCCGGTCTCCTTGCTTGCTTCGCCCGCAGATCGGCCCGTATGATGGCCGCCCCAGCGCATGCCCTGCGCCAAAAGAGCCCTACAAAAAAGCAAGAAGGCAATCCTCGTGCCACGACATATCAAGGTGACCCGGTCCTCATGAGCAAGGCGCTGATCATCGCGGAAAAGCCGTCGGTCGCCGCCGATATCGCGCGGGCGCTTGGCGGCTTCACGCGCCAGGGCGACTATTTCGAAAGCGATGAGTACGTCCTCTCCTCCGCAATCGGCCATCTGGTGGAAATCGGCGCGCCCGAGCAGTTCGAGGTCAAGCGCGGCAAGTGGTCCTTTGCCAACCTGCCGGTCATCCCGCCCCATTTCGACCTCAAGCCCATCGACAAAACCGAGGACCGTCTGAAGCTGCTCTCGCGGCTCATTCGCCGCAAGGATGTCTCCGGGCTCATCAACGCCTGCGACGCCGGACGCGAGGGCGAGCTCATCTTCCGTCTCATTGTTCAACACGCCAAGGCAAAGCAGCCCATCCGCAGGCTTTGGCTGCAGTCCATGACGCCCGCTGCCATCCGCGACGCTTTTGCGCACCTTCGCGAAGACCCAGACATGCTGCCGCTCGCCGATGCCGCGCGCTGCCGTTCGGAAGCCGACTGGCTGGTCGGCATCAACGGCACCCGCGCCATGACGGCGTTCAATTCGCGAGACGGTGGGTTCTATCTCACCACCGTGGGCCGCGTTCAGACCCCCACGCTCACCATCGTGGTCGAGCGCGAGGAACGCATCCGAAGCTTTGTCTCGCGCGATTACTTCGAGGTCAAGGCCACCTTTGGCGCCCAGGCGGGCGCCTATGAGGGCAAGTGGTTCAATCCGGCCTTTCGCAAAGACGATACCGACACCGAAGCCCGCGCCGAGCGCCTCTGGGACCAAAGCGCCGCCCAGGCCATCGTCGCCGCCTGCGAGGGCAAAACCGCTTCGGTTACCGATGAATCCCGCCCTGCCACGCAGTTGTCGCCGGCGCTCTTTGACCTCACCTCACTCCAGCGCGAAGCCAACTCGCGGTTCGGGTTCTCGGCGCGCACCACGCTTGCCATCGCCCAGGCGCTCTACGAACGCCACAAGGTCCTCACCTATCCCCGCACCGACTCAAGAGCCCTTCCCGAGGACTACCTCGAGACGGCCCGCCAGACGGTCGATGTGCTGACCGAGCAGGCCGCATATCGGCCCTTCGCCCGCCAGATTCTCGAGGCGGGCTGGGTGCGACCCAACCGCCGGGTCTTCGATAACAGCAAGGTAAGCGACCACTTCGCCATCATTCCAACGTTGCAGGCTCCGCGCGCGCTGTCGGACGCCGAGCAGCGCATCTACGATCTGGTCGCCCGCCGGTTCATGGCGGTTTTTTTCCCGGCCGCCGAGTCGCTCGTCACCACCCGGATCAGCCGGGTGGGCGAGCACGCCTTCAAGACCGAGGGTCGGGTGCTGGTCAATCCAGGCTGGCAAGCCATTTACGGCCGGGAGGGCGGCGACGACACGCTGCCGCCGGTGGCAGCGGGCGAGCCGGTCGCAGTCGATGACATCGCGCTGCTCGCGCTCAGCACACGACCACCCCCGCGCTATAACGAGGCCACGCTGTTGTCGGCCATGGAAGGGGCGGGCAAGCTGATCGATGACGACGATCTGCGCGCGGCCATGGCCGACAAAGGCCTGGGCACACCCGCCACGCGCGCCTCCATCATCGAGGGGCTGATCGCCGAAAACTACCTCATTCGCGACGGCAAGGAACTCATCCCCACGACCAAGGCGTTCCAGCTGCTCACTTTGCTTCGCGGGCTGGGCGTGGCCGAACTCACCGCGCCCGAGCTCACCGGCGAGTGGGAGCACAAGCTCGCCGAGATGGAACGCGGTCGACTCGGCCGCGAGGCCTTCATGCGCGAAATCGCCGACATGACGCGGCAAATCGTCGAGCGGGCGAAGAACTACCAGGCCGACACCGTGCCCGGAAACTACGCCACGCTCAGCGCCCCCTGCCCCCGGTGCGGCGCGGTGGTTCAGGAAAACTACCGGCGCTATGCGTGCACAGCCTGCGACTTTTCGATCAGCAAGATCCCTGGCGCGCGTCAGCTCGAGGTGGCCGAGGCCGAGGCCCTCATCAACGACGGCACCATCGGCCCGTTACAGGGATTTCGCAGCAAAATGGGGCGGCCGTTTGCCGCCATTCTCAAGCTCACGCCCGACCATCGCCTCGAGTTCGATTTTGGCCAGTCCGACCGCGATGACGACGCGCTCGCCGAGGCCGTCGACTTCAGTGATCGCTCAGCGCTGGGGGCCTGCCCGAAGTGCGGCGGCTCGGTCTATGAGCACGGCATGAGCTACATCTGCGAGCGCACGGTGGGGCCGGCTCGCAGCTGCGACTTTCGCTCCGGAAAGATCATTCTCCAGCAGGAAATCGGCGAGGCCCAGATGCGTAAGCTCCTTGCCGAGGGGCGCACCGATCTGCTCGATGGCTTCATCTCGTCGCGCACCCGCCGCAAGTTCAAGGCGTTCCTGGTCCGGGAACCGGGTGGGCGCATCGGCTTCGAATTCGCCCCGCGTCCGGCCAAACCCGGTAGCGACGCGGCGGGCAAGGCGGCGCCCGCTCGCGCGGGCCGCGGGCGCGCGGGCAGCCGCACCGCAGACGACGCAGCAAACGCCGACGGGGACGCCTCTGAGCCAGCAAAGGCCAGCGCAGCAGCCAAACCCGCCGCCAAAGCGGCACCCAAAACCCCCGCCAAGCGAGCTTCCGGGGCGGCATCAAAAACCGCGCCTGCCTCTCGCGGCCCCAGCGCTCGCGCGAGCAAGGCAAAGCCGGCCGCCACCCGCGCAGCCAGCGCCAAACCGCGCGCGCGCACGACCGACTAGCGGCGGGCGAGCGAAGGCCGGGGCCCCGACCTTCGCCACGCATGCCCCGCTGCGACGGCGGTTTTTTCACCAGCCGCCGCGCCTCGCGTTATGCTGGCCAGCGTGCCGCCTTTGCGCCCTGAAGACATCCGCACCGACTGGGTGTTTGCCTACGGGTCCCTCATCTGGAACCCGGGGTTCGACTATTGCCGCGCAGAGCTCGCACGGCTCCATGGCTATCACCGGGCTTTTTGCATTGGCTCGACCCGCTACCGAGGCACACCCGATCGTCCAGGCGTGGTACTGGGACTGGACCGCGGCGGCGCGTGCATCGGCCTCGCTTACCAGTTCTCCAGAGGCTCGCGCGAGGCATCGATCGAGGCACTGTTCACTCGAGAAATCCCCAACTGGGCAGAGCGCGTTTACCGACCGTCCGTCGTTCAGGTTCGCCTGGCCGATGGCCAGACGGTCGCAGCTCTCGCCTTCATTGCCGAGCGGCAAAGTCGCTGGTATCGGCGCCTGCCGGACGCGGAGATCCTGAAGACCTTGCGTGAAGCGCAGGGTCAGCGCGGCCCCAACCGTGATTACGCGATCAATACCTGGCAGGCGCTCTGTGATCGGGGAGTGCGCGATCCGAAGCTTGAACGGCTTGCGAGGCTCGCGGGTGAGACTGAACCGCTCCCCGGCGATTCAGCGCCGATCGCGCACACTGGCTGAAGAGCGCCGGCTCGGGCCATTCAAACCATCACCTCGCCGCTGATGCAGTCGGTGCAGTGGCCACCCACCCAGACGGTTCCCGCGTCTTCCTGCTCAATGTGCACGCGGCCGTCGCGACCAAGTGCCGTCCCCTGCCGGGCGACATAGCGCGCGGGTGCTCTGGCCTCGCCGATCAGCCATTGTGCAAGCGCCGCGTTCAGGCTTCCTGTCACCGGGTCTTCCCGCAGCGCGCCACCCGCGGTGAAGAAGGCCCGCACCTCGAAGTCGTAGTCGATCCCGGCTCC
>RFXC01000303.1 GCA_009921765.1 Betaproteobacteria bacterium
CTGTCTGCAGTTCGAAGTGGTTCGCCGGGTCGGGCTTCAGAGACAGTAAGCAGTACCAGGAGTGGTAGTTCAGTCGGTTAGAATACCGGCCTGTCACGCCGGGGGTCGCGGGTTCGAGTCCCGTCCACTCCGCCAAGTCCCGAGGGCGAACGAAAGTTCGCCCTCTTTTTTTGTCCTACATTCTTGTCGCCACCGGCGATCGGACGAAACCATGTTCGATTCGGTTCGCAAGCACCAGCGAATTCTGCTGTTCATCATCGTTGTCCTGATCTTTCCTGCGTTCGCTTTCTTCGGAATCCAGGGCTACGACCGGATGTTTTCCGATGGCGACAATCTGGCGCGTGTCAATGGAGAGCCGGTCACGCGCGCCGAATTCGAGCAGGCGCAACGCGAACAGTTCGACCGCATCCGGCAGATGTTTGGCGCCGCGGTTGATCCCCAGATGTTCGATACGCCCTCTGCGCGGCGCGATATTCTCGAGGGGCTGATTGATCAGCGGGTCCTCGCCGTGCATGCGCGTGATCGCAAGATCGTGGTGAGCGATGAGCGCGTGCGCGAGGCGATTCTCGCGCTGCCCGGACTCACTCGGCCTGATGGCAGCTTTGATATCGAGCGTTATCGCGCTTATGTGAATGCACGCGGCCGGAGCGAGCCCTATTTCGAATCGGAGTTGCGCCGCGACGTCGCCATGCGGGAAATCCCCGACGCGTTGTCCCAGTCGGCGATCGTTCCGCTTGCACTTCTCAATCGGCTCGCGAAGCTGTTGTCCGAGGTGCGCGAAGTCGCCGAGCTTGCTTTCAAGGCCGAGGATTTTGCTGGCAAGGTGATCCCTGATGACGCGCAGCTGCGAAAGTATTACGACGATCAGCCAGCTGCCTTTCAGATGCCTGAAGCCGCTACGGTCCAGTATGTGGTGCTCGATGCCGACGCGCTGGCCGCGCGCATCAACATCGCGGAGGCCGACGTTGCCGCCTTCTACGAGCAGAATCGCAAACGCTACAGCGTGCCCGAAGAGCGGCGCGCCCGGCACATATTGCTGCGTCTAACGCCGGATGCATCCAAGGCCGACCGTGACGCTGCCATGGCGCGCGCGGCTGACGTGATTGCTCGCCTGAAGAAAGGTGCAAAGTTTGAGGATCTCGCTCGCACGGAATCGCAGGACCCCGGTTCGGCGCGACAGGGCGGCGACCTGGATTTTTTCACTCGGGAGATGATGACTTCCGCCTTCGCCAACGCTGCTTTCACCGCAGAAAAGGGCGTACTGATCGGTCCGGTGGAAACCGAGTTTGGCTTGCATCTCATCGAAGTCACCGATATCCGTCCCTCACGAGGGCGCACGCTGGCCGAGGTTCGAGAGGAAATCCTTGCCGAAGTCCGGCGCGCGCAAGCCGCTCGCAAGCTCGCCGAGGACGCTGATTCCTTCGGCAACCTTGTCTATGAACAGCCCGATACGCTCCAGCCAGCCGCCGAGCGCTTCGGACTCAAGCTCGAGCAGGCGGCCGGGGTGGGGAGGGGCGGTCTTGCGTCGCTGCCGCGTGAGCATCCTCTCAATCACCCGCGTTTGCTCGCGGCACTCTTCTCCCGGGATTCGATCGCGTCGCGCCGCAACACCGAAGCGGTCGATGCGGGTGCGGGCCGAATCATTGCTGCACGCATCGTCGAACACCAGCCTGCGCGGCAGAAGCCTTTTGACGAGGTTCGCGACGACGTTCGGCAGGCCATCGTGCGCGACGAATCGAAGAAGCTTGCGGTGCGTGCCGGTGAAGAGCGGCTGAAGGCTTTGCGTGAGGGTGCAGGGCGCGACGGTTTCTCCGGTACTCGCGAGCTGACCCGCGCCACGCAAGGTCCCGTTCCCGCGCCCGCCATGGATGCAATTTTCAAGGCCGGCGTGTCGAAGTTGCCCTCACTGGTCGGCGTCGATCTGGGCGAGCAGGGTTACGCGATTTATGAAATCCGCAAGGTGACTGAGGCTGGCGCCGAGGCCATTGAAAAGCGCGCAGCCGAGGTTCGTACCCAGCTCGAGCAGCTGATTGCTCAGCAGGATGTGGCGGATTTCCTCGAGGCGCGCAAAGCGCGATCCGACATTACTCGCTCCCTGTCACGATTGGGCGGTAACGCCAGTCAGCAGTGAGGTTGCCAGTTCGTCGAGCGCGGCGGGCTGGGTAGGGTCCAGCCTGACCACCGAAGCCTCGTGCAGGCGGGTGAAGTTCCTCATCATTGAACGGTCATAGGTGGGGTCATAGTGCTCGCCCAGCAGGCGCTGCACCAATTCGTCGAAACGTCCGGCGGTGAGCAGAGTGCGCCACGTCTGGATGGTGGCGTGCCCATGTACCTCGGTGAGCCGATTCAATTGCGCTTCTAGCAGGTCGGGTTGTTCGATGAAATGCCGGTACTGGCTGATCAGCAATTGGCTGCGGTGGTCGCGTTCCGCCTCCAACACCACGCACGGCGCCTGTCGAATGGCGAGCGTCAGCGATTCAGGCAAGTGACAGGTGCCGATCCGACGACTTTCAGACTCCACGAACACCGGCCGATCCGGGGTGAATGTCGACAGTCTTTCCCAGATCAGCGTTTCGAAGTAACGCTGGCCAGGCTGTGGTTCGCCGGGCATGCGACCGAGCACTGAGCCACGGTGGCGCGCAATGGCTTCCAGATCGAGTACCTGCGCACCCCGCGCAGCGAGCGCGTCAAGCAGAAGGCTCTTGCCACAGCCTGTCCGCCCTGCGATGACTCTGAATTGAAGCGTGGCAGGGAGCTTCTCGAGATCGTCGATCACGCGATGCCGGAACGCCTTATAGCCTCCCTCCAGGAGGCTCACACGCCAACCGACGCGCGACAAAACGGTAGCCAGTGCGCCTGAGCGGTTGCCGCCTCGCCAGCAGTAGATCAGGGGACGCCATTCGCGGGGCTGCTCGGCGAATTGGGTCTCAAGGAGCTGGGCGATGTTGCGGGCAACCAGGGCGGCGCCGACGCGCTTTGCAACAAAACCCGATTCATTGCGATAGAGCGTGCCGACCTCTGCGCGTTCGGCATCAGTGAGTACCGGTGCGCTGATCGCGCGCGGCAGTCGGTCGAGCGAGTATTCGCCCGGGCTGCGCGCATCGAGGATGTCGTGAAATTCGTGCATCCGGGAAAGCGCCTCGTCGACAGTAAGGACGTCAGGCGATTTCATCGTGCAAACCCCTTACAATCAATCGCATGAAAGTCTTTGATCTCTGTTGCGAGGCCGACCACCGCTTCGAAGGCTGGTTCGCGTCGGAAGCCGAATATGAAAGGCAGATCGCCGAGTCGTTGGTGGAGTGCCCGTTCTGCGGCAGCCGTTCGCTTCGCAAGATGCTCTCTGCGCCACGCCTGAATTTGTCCCACAGCCAGGCTGAGCGCACGCCGGCCGATCCGGCGGCGCATCCATCGCAAATGGCCCGCGAGCAGATCCAGGCAATGTGGATGCAGATGGCGCGCCGAATCATGGAGACCACTGAAGATGTTGGCTCCCGGTTTGCCGAAGAGGCGCGCAGGATTCACTACCGCGAAGCAGAAGAACGCGCAATTCGCGGAACTGCCAGTGCAGACGAAACCGCCGCACTCGCCGACGAAGGCATCGAAGTGCTTGCCTTGCCTTTGCCCGCCGCGCTGAAAGGGCCGGTTCAGTAACCTGCGCCGGCTCGAGGAGACCGAAGCTTTCGTTCTGGGCAGTCCGATGCTCGCTTGGTTATCGGTCATGAGCCTCGCGTAACCGGGATCTCAACCCGCTCGACATCACCCGGAATGGGCGAGTGACGTGCGATTTCGAGTTTGGCAATGGCAGCCCGGTGCACCTCGTCTGGGCCATCGGCAAACCGCAGTGTGCGTGAATGCGCCCACATGGCAGCGAGCGGAAAATCGTCGCTCACCCCGCCGCCGCCATGGGCCTGAATGGCCCAATCGAGTACCTTGCCCGCAACATTGGGCGCAATCACCTTGATCATGGCGATTTCGCGCCGGGCCACCTTGTTGCCAACGGTGTCCATCATGTGCGCGGCCTGCAGGGTCATGAGGCGCGCCTGATCGATCATGCAACGCGACTCGGCGATTCGTTCGTGCCAGACCGAGTGCTCGGAGATGCGCTTGCCAAAGGCGACGCGGGACATCAGCCGCTTGCACATGAGTTCGAGACCGCGCTCGGCAACGC
>RFXC01000304.1 GCA_009921765.1 Betaproteobacteria bacterium
TGCCGCCGCCCAAACCCGGCTCGACGTTTCCATGCCCTGGGGGCCCACCGAGTTCCACACCGTCAATGCGCAGAATTTTGCCAAGCGGGTGGCTGAAGTCACCAATGGCCGGATCGCCATGACGGTGCACGCGGGCGGCTCGCTCGGCATCAAGGCCAACGAGACGGTTCGTGCGATCGAAGATGGCACTGTCGCCATGGCTGAATTTGCAGGATTTCAGAACGTGGGCGATGTCCCGTTGCTGGGTATCGAGAGCCTGCCCTTCCTCGTTGACAACTACGAGCAGCTGCGCACCATGCACAGCTTCGTTCGCCCGCAATGGGTGGCGGAACTCGCCAAGCGGGGCAACAAGGTGCTGTACGTGGTGCCGTGGCCCAGCCAGAATTTTTTCCTGAAAAAGCAGGTGCGTGGCATTGATGATCTGAAGGGTGTGCGCATGCGCACTTACGATCGGGTCACCGCTGAAATGGTCACCAAGCTTGGCATGGTCCCGCAGCAGATGAACAACCCCGACATCGTCCCCGCGCTGGCTTCAGGGCGGCTCGACGCGGTCATGACCTCGGGCACCACCGCGGTATCGCAGAAATACTGGGAGTTCCTGAAGCACACCTACACCACCAATCATCTTTGGGCCTCCAATCTGATGGTGATCGGTGCGCGCACCTGGGACAAGATCCAGCCGGCCGACCGAGCTGCCATCGAGAAACTCGCGGCCGAGATGGAGCCCGAGTTCTGGAAGGTCAGCATGGCCGAGCACACCACCCGCATGAAGCAGCTCACCGACAACGGCATGACGGTCGAAGCGCCGCCTGCGCAGATGGTCGAGCGCATGCGAGCCGTTACCCGCCCCATGTGGGATGACTTCGGCAAGCGTAACGGTGCTGAGGCGGCCAAGGTGCTTGACGCCTATCTGGGCGCCACGGGCCGCAAGTAATCCGACCGCTCCACCCGCACTCGGCCAGCCGCCGTGGTCAGCATGCCTTCCCCGGTGGTTCGATCAGTGCGGGCGGTATGCCGCCTGATCGACGCCCTCAATCTGGCGGGCGGGGTCTTTGCGGCAGCGTGCTGCGCGCTGCTCGCGCTCATGCTGATCGCCGAGGTGATCGCCACCTCGGTGTTCGCCTGGTCACAACCCTGGGCCGTGGAATACGGCGCATATCTGTGCGCCTTCACCATGCTCGCGGGTTCCGGCTATGCGCTGCGCGCCGGTTCGCATATTCGCGTACTGCTCGCGCTCGAATGGTCGGCGCGCCGCATGCGGCCGCTGATCGAACTGTTCTGCACCACCGCCGCGCTGGTCGTGGCGGTGATGCTCTCCTGGGGGTTGATTGAACTCGCCTGGCGCAGCCACGTCCGCAACAGCGTGTCCTACTTCGCCATGCAGACGCCCCTCGTGTGGCCGCAGGCCTTGATGGCGGCTGGCGCGGTGCTGTTGGCTGCCGCGCTGGTTGCCCGCCTGCTTAGGCTCCTGATTGGTGACGCGCCCGACCTCGCCACCGACGCCGGTTCGGCGACGGCGCGCGCCGAATAGCGTGGCCCGAGGCTTCCCGCCATGACCCCGGGTCTTTTCATCCTGTTCGTGATGCTCGCGGCCCTGGGCTCTGGCATCTGGATCGGCTTTGCGCTCCTTGGCACCGGGGTGATCGCGCTCGAGTGGTATCGCGACATGCCGATTGCCCGCGTGCTGGCACAGGACATCTGGGCCCGGCTGAACGCCGACGAACTGGTCACGCTGCCGCTCTTCATCCTGATGGGCGACATCCTGTTTCACACCCGGCTGTCCGAGTCGCTGTTCCGGGGGCTTGCTCCCTGGGTGCAGCGGCTGCCTGGCGGTCTTCTGCATGTGAATGTGCTGGGTTGCACGCTGTTTGCTGCGGTGTCCGGGTCGTCGGCGGCCACGACCGCCACGGTCGGCAAAATGACGCTGGTCGAGCTTCTCAAGCGGGGCTACAACCGCGATCTCGCGATCGGGTCGCTCGCTGGCGCCGGCACCATTGGTCTCATGATCCCGCCGTCAATCCCGATGATTGTCTATGGGGTGCTGGCCGAGGTCTCCATCCTCGATCTGTTCATCTGCGGCGTGGTCCCGGGCTTGCTCATTGCCGCGCTCTACGTGCTCTGGATCATGTTTCGCGCGCTCACCGATCCCTCGGTGCAACCGGCGGTGCGGGAGCGGGCGAGCTGGGCCGAAAAATTCGCTGCGCTTGCCGACCTGCTGCCAGTCGTATTTCTGATCGCGCTGGTCGTCGGCTCGATGTACAGCGGTGTTGCAAGCGTCACCGAGGCGGCCGCCATCGGCGTGGCGGGCGCCCTGGTGATCGCTGCCGCGCAGCGCACGCTCAGTTGGCGCCTGCTGGGCCGGGCGCTGCTCTCCACCGTGCGCACCTGCTCAATGATCGGGCTTATTCTCGCTGGCGCGTTGTTCCTGTCGCGTGCGCTGGTGACGCTGGGCGTGCCGGCCACGGCCGCGCAGTGGGTGGGTTCGCTGGGCCTGTCGCCCTACATGCTGATCTTTGCGCTTCTCATCGTTTATCTCATTCTGGGCACTGCGCTCGATGGCCTGTCGGCCATGGTCATGACGCTTCCTGTGGTGCTGCCCATGGTGGCCGCGGCTGGTTTCAACCCGGTCTGGTTCGGCATCTTCATCATCATCACCATCGAGCTCTCCAATGTGTCGCCGCCGGTGGGGTTCAATCTGTTCGTCATCCAGGAGATGACGGGCGACACCCAGACGCGGGTGGCGCTTGCTTCGCTGCCCTTCTGCCTACTGCTGCTTGCCCTGATTGCTTTCATCACCGTCTGGCCGCAGATCGTTCTGGGCCCGCTCGCCCTCATTCGCGGATGAGCGCAAGCGGCGCCCTCACGCGTCGGTTCACCCGCCACGCCACGCTCTTCATGTCGGTGAGCGTGCTCACGGGCCTGCTGGCACAGGATCTGGCGCGGCTGCTCGCACCGCTGGTGATCTTTGCCTCCATGGGGGCCATGTTTCTCACCGCGCTTCGGCTGGATCGCAGATTGTTGCTTGGCTGGATCCGTCGCCCGCTGATTCCGATTTCCATCGTCCTGTTCACCACCCTGGTGATTCCGGCGATGGTGATTGCACTGACCCGGACAGGCGCCCTGTCCCCATCGGTTGCGCTGGCGTGCGCGCTGATTGCTGCAACGCCACCCATCATTTCGGTGGGGCCTTACTGCGTGTTCCTTGGTACCGACAACGAACTGCTGTCGCTGTCGGTGCTGCCCGCCACGGCGGTCGGCATCCTCACGCTGCCGTTCTATGCCTCGCTTGCCGGGCTGCCTGGTCTGGAACCCGCGAGGCTCGCGCTGGAACTGCTGGCGGTGGTGGGAACAGCCATGGGCGGTGCGGTGCTGATTCGCCTCTTCATCCCACTTGAGCGTGTTGAGCGGCATGCGCCAGCGCTCGATGTCGGCGCGTTGCTCCTCATGGTGACTGTTGCGATCGGCGTCACCGATGGCCTGGCTTCGCTCATCCTGGCGGAGCCGGCAGTGGTGGTCGAAGCCTTCGTGGTCACGGCGGTGCTGAGCCTGGTGCTTCAGGCGCTCGGGTGGCTTGCTTTCTATCGCTTCGGGGCGCGCATAGGTGGCAGCGTGGCGCTGGTCAACGGGCTTCGCAACATGGCGTTGCTGTTGGGGCTCCTGATCGGACAGGTTGACGCTTCGCTTCAGCTTCTGTTGGTGCTCGGCCAGTTGCAGCTTTTTCTGCTGCCGTCGGTGATGCGCCCTATCTACCGACGGCTCGGCGTCGCGCCGGACCAGGCAGCGTTGCCATGATCGGCCGAACGATTGCTTCAGCGATCGAGCGACTCGACAAACCCGTCGAGCAGCGCGGCAAAGCCTTCAGGATTGTCCTGACTCAGCCGGTGATTGGCCGCGGCCAGGCTGGCGAGCTGTGCCCCCGGCAGTCGCGCCGCCACGCGGGCAGCCATCTCCACGGGCAATACCGTGGACGCCGCGCCGCCGAACACCAGCGTGGGTCCGCACCAGGTGATGTCGTTTGTAAGGTCACGCATCAGCTCGGCCTCGGTGTCGCACACGCCTGGCCCGTAATAGCGCCAGGTAAATCCGCCCGTGGGGTGGGGGGCGAGCATGTGATCGAGCGTGTGCGCCACCACCTCGGGACGCCAGCGC
>RFXC01000305.1 GCA_009921765.1 Betaproteobacteria bacterium
GGCAGCATGGACCTTGCCGCAGCGACGTAGCCGCACAACACCAGGGCAAAAACCGGGGCGGTGACATTGAGAACATCGAGCATGACGCTGCCGAGTGTAGCGGTTTGCGGCACAATCCCGGTATCGCCACTCCATCGTCATCGCAGCAATGTCGTCCTGCAGCAGCCCTGTCCGTCGTCGTTTCGTGCAAAGCGCGGTGGGTGCGTCCGCCGCTGTCTCGGTCTTGTCCCCATTGACCTCGCCTGCGTCGACGCCGCAGCGGGCAAGCGATTGGGTCTATGTGCTCAACTCGCGTGATGCGTCGGTGTCGCTCATCGACAAGGCTGCGCGCACCGAGTCGCGGCGCATCACCGTGGGCAAGGAACCCCATCACCTCTACCCCACACCAGACGGCAAGTCGCTGATCGTGGGTAACGCCATGAGTGACGACCTGGTGTTCTTCGATCCCGTCACTGCAGAGGTTCAGCGGCGGATAGCCTCCATCGATGACCCCTACCAGCTTGGGTTTTCGCCCGACACCCGATGGTTTGTCACCGCAGCGCTCAGGCTCGATCGCGTCGACATCTATCGCTACGAGGGCGGCGAGCTGAAGCTCGCCAAACGCCTGTCGGTCCCCAAGGCGCCCAGCCACATCTGGTTTTCTGCCGACAGCAGCACCGTGTTTGCCACGCTGCAGGACAGCAACGAGATCGTTGCCATCAGTCTGCAGAAGATGGAGCCGATCTGGAAGCTGCGCACGGGCAAACAGCCCGCAGGCATTCTCATCACCCCCGATGATCGCCACCTGATGGTTGGCGTGATGGGCGAGAATTTTGTCGATGTCATCGACTGGCGCGCCCAGAAATCGGTGAAGCGCATCGTCACCGGCCGCGGCGCGCACAACCTTCGCGGGCTGGGTGATCAGCGTCATGTGTTTGTCACCAACCGGGTTGACAATTCCGTGAGCTGCATCGACATGCGCAGTTTCCAGGTGGTGAGCAGCTTCGCGGTGCCCGGCGGGCCCGACTGCATGGAAATCACCTCAGACAAGAAAACCATGTGGATCACCAACCGATTTGCGCGGCAGGTCTCGCTGGTCAGTCTGGCCGACGGCAAGATCTTTCATACGATCGGAGTCGGTCGCTCGCCCCACGGTATTTTTTTCGCGGACCGCGCGCCGCTTATCTGATGCGCCTTGCGCAGGCTGTTGGCTTGATTCGCACCGCAGGCGCGCGCGTTGTGGCGGCGGTGGCGGCGGTGGCTGCCATGCATGGCGCGCACGCCGCGCAGGGGGCAACCGACCCGGGGGCCACCTATGCCTGCAAGGGCTGGGTCTATCTCACGCTCGATACCGGCAGCATGCGCGATGCGCCGCTCATTGCCGACATCCTGAAGCGGCATCAGGTTCGCGCCACATTTTTTCTTGCGAGCGAAAAGACCATCCACGGCGACCATTCGCTCGATTTGTCCTGGGCGCCCTACTGGCGGGCGCGTGCGGCCGAGGGCCACCGCTTCGGCAGTCACACCTTCGACCATGTCTACCTGCGGGAAGGCCGTGCCGGGCATGTTCCTGTCGGCGCCTTCATGGCCCGCCCGCAATTTGGCGAGGGCGCCGGAAAGGATCAGGTCTGGAATGCCGGCGAACTTTGCCGTGAATTGCGCCGGGTCGATCAGCGGTTTCGTGAAATGACTGGCCAGGGACTCGATCCGATCTGGCGTGCCCCAGGCGGCAAGGCCCCGGCGGTAGCCATGGAGGCGGCGGCCGGATGCGGGTTCAGGCATGTGCATTGGGCCGATGCCGGTTTCCTGGGCGATGAACTGCCTTCCGACAAATTTCCCAACGACAGACTGCTCGCGCAGGCGCTCTCGCGCATTCGAAGCGGCGACATTCTCATGGCGCACCTGGGGATCTGGTCGCGGAAGGACCCGTTTGCGCCTATGCTCGACCCGCTGATCGCCGGGCTGCGGAAAAAAGGCCTGTGCTTTGCCACGCTTGACCATCACCCCGATTACCGCCGCTGACGCCTCATGATTGACGCCCTGATTCACGCTTTCGCTGCCGCCCAAACCTGGATCCACGAGACGCTGGTGCAGCCGGCCATGTTTGCCATGGGGCTCATGCATCTGAGCGAAATGGCGTTTGATGCCCTCGAGTGGGTAATGATCGGCGTGATCGAGGTGATTGCAATGGCGGTGGTGCTGGGGCTTCTCGAGCGCTGGGCCCCCGCTGAGCCCGCAGCCGGCCGCGGCGAGTGGCGGGTGGACGTGGTGTACTCGCTCCTTCGCAGGCTGGGCGTACTGCCGCTGGTGGCGTTTGCGCTCTTCACCCCGCTGGTCGACGCGATTGAATCGCAACTTCGATTCGCCGGTATCTCTCGCCTGTCGCTCGATGGGGTGTGGCCCGGCGTCACCGACGCTGCGTGGGTGAGCTTTCTCATTTACCTGGTGGTGTTCGATTTCGTCGATTACTGGCTGCACCGGGCGCAGCACCGTTGGTCGTGGTGGTGGGCGCTGCATGCGGTGCACCACAGCCAACGCCAGATGACTTTCTGGACCGAAGACCGAAATCACCTGCTTGATGACCTGCTGCGAGACGGCGTGATGGCGCTCCTTGCCGTGGCGATTGGGGTGGCGCCCGGGCAGTTCATCGGCATTGTGGTGGTGTCGCGTCTGCTTCAAAGCCTGCAACACGCCAATCTGCGCTGGCGCTATGGCTCGGTGGGTGAGCGATTGCTCGTGAGCCCGAGCTTTCATCGCCTGCACCACGCGGTTGACTATGGGCACGACGGTCCGGCTCGCGGTTGTAATTTCGCGGTGCTGTTTCCGGTCTGGGACCATCTGTTCCGCACCGCTGACGATCGCCCAGGTTTCGTTCCCACCGGCATTCGCGATCAGGTTGAGGGGCGCGATTACGGGCAGGGATTTTTCCGCCAGCACTGGCTGGCGATCGGTCGAATGTTCGGACGGGCTTGATGTTCCCGAGCGTTCACGGTCCGCGGGCGGGCGCGTCCACCGCGGCTCACAAGCGCATGCGCGCAGAGGCTGGACATGGCACTGGGTCTGATCATTGTGGGTGACGAAATCCTGTCGGGCAGGCGGCAGGACAAACATTTTTCGAAGGTGCTCGAGCTGGTGTCGGCGCGCGGCATGGAGTTGTCCTGGGTGCGGTATCTGGGCGACGATCGCGCCCGCCTCGTGCATGCGCTTCGCGATACCTTTGGCAGCGGCGATACAGTGCTGTCGTGCGGCGGTATTGGCGCCACACCCGATGATCACACCCGGCAGGCCGCTGCCGAGGCGCTTGGTGTTGAACTGGTCCTGCACCCCGAGGCGGCCGAACTGATCCGGCAGCGGGCGGCGGAAATGGCGCGCGAAGGCAAGGCGCCGGCCGATCCCCAGGCACCTGAAAATCGCCAGCGGCTCAAGATGGGCGAGTTTCCCGCCGGGGCACGCATCATCCCCAACCCTTACAACCGAATTCCGGGCTTTGCGATTCGCGGTCATTACTTTGTGCCTGGCTTTCCGGTGATGGCGTGGCCGATGATCGAGGCGCTGCTCGATGGTGAGCTGGCCGGCGAGCGACCCGACGCCGAGCGTGCCGAGCGCTCGTTCCTCGTCTACGAACTTGCAGAATCCACCATTACCCCGCTCATGGAAGCGGTCGAGCGCGAACTGCCAGGCATCCGCACCTTCAGTCTGCCATCGGTGGGCGAAGACGGCAGCCGCCGGCACATTGAACTCGGTGCAAAGGGCGATACTGCAAGAGTTGATGATGCGATCGAGCGGCTTCGGAAGGGCGCGCTCGCGCTCGGCGGCCAGATCGCCCGCTGACCGACAACCGGGCCGGCGCGCCTGGGTTCGACATGTGCCAAGCAGGCTTCGGGTAACGGCCTCATAATTGCCTGCGACCAACGGAGGACGCCGATGAACATGCCGGCCGAGCCGATGCTGCGCGATGTGCAGCTCGATGACAAATACACTGCCGACGGCGGACAGGTCTACCTGACCGGTACCCAGGCGCTCGTGAGGCTGCCCCTCATGCAGCGCCGGCGCGATCTTGCCGCCGGGCTGAACACTGGTGGCTACATCAGCGGCTACCGCGGCTCGCCGATTGGCGGCTACGATCAGGCGCTGTGGCGCGCCCGCAAGCACCTGGATGACC
>RFXC01000306.1 GCA_009921765.1 Betaproteobacteria bacterium
GCCAGTTCGTTGACTGCCCCTCGATTTCGCTTTGTGACAGTGGCAGGAGCAACAAGGTCTCCATGCGCCCAGCCAAAGAGTCGGCCACGGTCGGCAATGCCAGCAGGTTGGCCGAGCCCGTCAGCAAGAAGCGTCCGGGGCGCCTGTCTTCGTCAACGCTCTTCTTGATGGCCAATAACAAGGAAGGCGCCCGCTGGATTTCGTCAATGACGGCACGATCCAGGCTGCGGATCATCCCGACGGGGTCTTCCCGAGCAGACATCAGGGTGAGTTCATCGTCCAGAGTCAGATAGCGCGCCCCGTTTCCAGAAATCTGGCGAACCAGCGTCGTTTTGCCTGCCTGACGTGGTCCGGCCAGCAAGACCACCGGCGTGTCCTCCATGGCTTCTGCGATGCGCGACCGGATCTGGCGCGGGTAAAGAGGTGACTCAGACATGCCTCAGATAATACCGAACATTTCGGAATTAAAGCGCGTAAAATACGGAATGAATGAACTGAACTGCCCCGGGTTTTACCGAAGGTCCAACTCGTGAGTAGGCGGGGGCTCCCGCAGCCCCGTCCCGATAGTGTCATGCGCTGGTCGGCAAATAACCGCGCTTTGTGGTCGGCGCTAACACGTACGGCTGGTGACGATAACGGTGCCGATTGACCATGCGGTGAATGACACCCACAATCGCCGCATGAAACGCGGTGATAAGCCTTATGTCTGGCAGCAGGATGATTGGCCGCACTGGGTCTATGACAGCCGGCGGCTGGCGCCTTTGCTTGCCCAGGTGCACCGGGCGCGGGGTCTTCTGCTTGGGCGTATGCACGATCTAGGTCTTGATTTACGGGACGAGGCAACGCTGCGCGTACTGACCGAAGACGTACTCAAAACCAGCGAGATCGAGGGCGAGCGGCTCAACGCCGACTCCGTCCGCTCGTCGATTGCACGCAGGTTGGGGGTCAACATCGGTGCGCTGGCGCCGGCAGACCGGCAGGTGGACGGTGTGGTGGACATGGTGCTCGATGCGACCCAACGCCACCATGAGCGCCTCACCGCTGAGCGCCTGTTCGGCTGGCATGCGGCGCTGTTTCCGACCGGCTATAGCGGCCTGACCAGGATCCGGGTAGGCCGGTGGCGCGACGATGCGCAAGGCCCCATGCAGGTCGTCTCAGGACCCATCCATCGACAGAAGGTTCACTACGAAGCACCGCCAGCGCCTGCGCTGGAAGCCGAAATGATGGATTTCCTGAACTGGTTCAACGGCGATCAGCACGACGACCCGGTGATCAAGGCGGGTCTCGCGCATCTCTGGTTCGTGACCGTTCACCCCTTTGAAGACGGCAACGGCCGTATCGCGCGCGCGGTGGGCGACATGGCGCTGGCCCGCGCAGACCGCTCGGCGCAGCGCTACTTCAGCTTGTCTGCGCAGATCCAGCGCGAACGCAACGACTACTACAACCGCCTCGAAGCCACGCAGAAGGGCGGTCTGGACGTGACCGATTGGCTGGAGTGGTTCCTGGCCTGTCTGCTCAGGGCCATTCAAGGTTCAGACGCAACGCTGGCCTCAGTGCTGACCAAGGCGAGATTCTGGCAGCACTGGGCCGGCACGCCGATGAACGACCGGCAAGTCAAGCTGCTCAACAGGTTGCTCGACGGCTTTGACGGCAAACTGACCAGCAGCAAGTGGGCGGCCATTGGAAAGTGCTCGCAGGACACGGCGCTGCGCGACATCACCGAACTGCTGGAGCGCGGCGTGCTCAAGAGATCCGACGCAAGCGGTCGCAGCACCAGTTACGAGTTGGGACACTGAGCGGGCGGGGTTGTCGTTCGAGAGACATCGCGATCTCGCGCAACCGGTAGCACGTGCACGGTGTTCGCCGCAACGGCTACTTGACGATTCCAAGGAAAACCGCAAGCGAGCGCTCGACTTCAACGAGCGTGCTGTTCTGGGCACCGTGTATCAACTCGGCCAGGGTGATGGACGAGATGGCCATTCGACCGGCGTTGGCGTTGAAGGTGGAACGCAGTTCCGGCGGGCGACGCTTCAACACGTAAATGAGGATGGTGGTATCGAGCAGATAACGCAGCATCAGAGAGCTTCCCGCTCCGGTTGCTGCTGGGAGCCACGTTCGGGCAGGAAATCATTGCTTACACGCGGACCGCCCGAAAAGAAGCTGTCCCAACTTTGACCGAGCGGAGCGATGATGCGCTCCTGGCCCTTGACGCGGATTTGCACCTTGCGCACCCCGTCGGGGAAGCGGGCATCCACCGGAAGCCGGACAGCTTGGGTACGGTTGTTGACGAAAACGCTGCCGATTGACATGACGAAACCCCCTGCTAAACGTATATCGCAACTGTATATCGCGGTTCGGCAAACCGAGAGATCTGGTTCAAGGGGCACTGGCGCGCATGTCAACCAGACTGCGGTCCGCGATCACTCCGCCGGGACCGCGAAGGACCGCAGCCAGGGATCGAGGTGGGCAATATCAAACGTGCCTGACTCGAACATCGCCATCATCTGTGGGTAGACCTGCATTGGCGCTCGCTTCAAGCGCCAGCCGTTGATTCGGAAAAATACGTCGGCAGCCGCAAAGGCGATGCGCTTGTTTCCATCCACGAACGGATGATTGATCGCCAGACTTTCCATCAAGGCGGCAGCCTCCGCCACGATATCTTCGTAGTACCCCGTCTGAGGACGGAATAGTGCAGCCTCCAGCGCCCCGGGATCGCGTACGCCCGCAGCACCGCCGTAACGCTGAATCAGCACGTGGTGCATGCCAAGCACATCGGCGACGGTCAAATAGTCGCGCTGCACGGCTTACTTGGCGAGTTCACGGTAGAGAGTGTCGAACTCATCCAGACTGGCGGCGAACGCGGTCATCACGTGGCGACGGGGGCGCTCCTTCTGTTGCCTGTCGATGTAGTCGCGCAGGGCATCGTCGAGCACCGCCTGAAACTGGCGCCCCTGGCTTTCTGCGATGCGGCGCAATGCCGCCAACACTTCGGGCGCGGCTTGTGAGGAAAACTTTTCGCGTGCGGCAGAAGTCATGGCATCCCCATCATGATTCATCTTGATGTTTCATGATATAGCAAGATGATCAAGCACGGGGCGTTGGAGCCCGCCACGAAGCGCGGTGGTTTGCCGATATGCGTTTGGCGGTTGAGGGCCTCACTACTGAATGAGTTCGATTGACCTCGCCGCGAGTTGCGGCTACGCTGCATCACGCATCACGCATCACACTCATCAGGGGCTTTTCATGCGCACCACCCTCAGCATCGACGACGACGTGCTGTTCGCCGCCAAACGCATCGCCTTGCGCGAAGGGCGGAGCCTGGGCGAGGTGGTGTCTGATCTGGTGCGCCGTTCCTTGCAGGCGCCGGTGCAGGGCGACGCGGAGACTGCTCCGCTGGACGCCCAACTAGCGGCGCTGGGCCTCACGCCTTACCGTGCGCCCGGTGTCGCAGTGGTCACCCAGGCGCAGATCGAGGCGCTGCGCGAGGCTGAGGGCGTATGAGCCGACGGGTGCGCGAGGTGTCGCCCGCGTACCGGGTCGATGCCGAGCTCGCCGCGGCGCCGGTGCAACTGCTGGACGTGAATGTGTTGATCGCCTTGTGCGACGCACGGCACGAACACCACGAACTGGCGGCGCGTTGGTTTGTAGCGCATGCGGCCCGCGGTTGGGCCAGCTGCCCACTGACGCAGAACGGTGCCATTCGAATCATGAGCGCGCCGGCCTATCCCGGCGCACGGCCGGTGGTCCAGGTGCTGGCGCAATTGCAGGCCATGTGCGCGCACGCCCACCACCGGTTCTGGCCTGATGTCGTAAGCCTGGTGCAAGTCGGCACGATCAATCCGGCGCACTTGCTGGGTCACCGCCAGCTCACCGACGCCTACCTCCTGGCGCTCGCCGTCCACCACCGTGGGTGCCTGGTCACAATCGACGGTGGTGTGGCGATTCAGATGGTGCACGGAGCCACGCCCGCACACTTGGTGCGGCTGCTGCCCTGACCCGACATCCCGTTTTCACAAAGCAGCGTTAACATCGCCTCGTGAAACTGATCGCCCTCGCCTGCGCCACCCTGCTCATACCGTCGATCGCCTTCGCTGCCCGCCCCTTCGTTACCGACGACGCACGACTCACCACGGCCGGCAG
>RFXC01000307.1 GCA_009921765.1 Betaproteobacteria bacterium
CCTCGCCTGGATCAGCATGGTGCTCGTGCTCCCAGCGCACCGCGGCAAGGGCCATGCAACCCGCCTTCTCGAAGAGAGCCTTGCCTGGCTGCGCGAACCCGCGCAGCGTCACCTGCTGCCCGTGCTCGACGCCACACCCGCCGGTCGACCGGTGTACTTGAAACTGGGGTTTGCAGACCTCTGGGGCTTCACACGGTGGGAACACCGCACGCACCGCGGCGGGTTGCCGAACAAAACGGGCGACACCAACCCCACGCGCCTGGACTGCGCCGCGAACCAGGCCCTGCTGGTGCATGAACTCGACCGGCTGGCCTTCGGTGCTGACCGAAGCCACCTGCTCGATGACCTGATGCGGCGAGCCCCGTCGCTCGCCCTGGTCGCAAGCGGCCGCGAACCGGCCCATGGCTTCGTGCTGGCCAGACCGGGACGGGTCGCGACCCAGTTGGGACCGCTCGTGGCTCGCGATTGCGCCGCCGCGGTTGAACTGGCGCAAGCAGCGCTGTCGCGGATCGATCGCGCCGTTTTCATTGACGTTCCGGACTCGCAGCGCGAGTTTGCCGACTGGCTTGCATCAAAGGGCTTTGTCCCGCAGCGCCCGTTCACCCGAATGGCGCTTGGCTCCCTCGGCCATCAGACCCTGACGGGCACACCGAACACCGTATTTGCGGTGGCGGGGCCAGAACTGGGCTGACGTGGCACGCGCTGCCGCGTGCCTCATGTCAGCCCGCTTACCGACCTTACTTGGTCATCCGTACCGAACGATCGAGAAACTCGTTGGTGTAGGCACTTTTGACGTCAAACGGTTTTTCGATGCCGATGTAATCGCGAACCAGCGCGTAGTCGTCCTGCATGCGCTTATCCTCATGTACGCCCAGCGCCATCTCCCGCGAGAACTTGTCGCTCATCAGCACTTCGACCAGCGACCAGTTCACCAGTTCGTTATCGAACTTGAGCGCGCCGTTGGCATCGATCAGCGCCTGCACGCAAGGCTTTGGCTCCGCCACGCACGCTGCAAACGCGCGCTGCGTCACCTTCACAAACTTGTCGACGGCCGCACGATTCTTCTGCATGAATTGCGGATTGACGATGATGGAATTGCCGTAGGGATTGAGCCCGGCATCACGCCAGGCGAGAAACCCCATGTCAGCCCCGAGCTCGGCCTCAAAGACATGGTGCAGGTTGTAGAACGAGGTGGTGGCATCAATCGACTTGGCCTTGAGTGCTGACAGCTTTGCATTCGCGTCGATATTCACCCAGGTGACCGACTTCGGGTCCATGCCGTTCGCCTTGGCCAGCGCAGGCCACATGATGCGCGCGCCGTCTGCTGCCGGGTTACCGATACGTTTACCGGCCAGATCTTTCACCGACTTGATACCCGAACTCTTGAGCCAGTAGAGGCCCTGCGGCGAATTGGCGTAGACATTGAAAACCGCAATGGTCTGCGCACCCTTGCCCGCAGCCACCAGTACGCCTGCCATGTCAGCCAGCCCGACCGGATTCGCGCCCGCGCCCACCTTCTGCGTGGACAACGCCGATCCGCGACCCGGCTCGAGATTCACATCAAGGCCCTCTTTGGCATACCAGCCAAGCTTCTTCGCGTAGTAGTAGGGGGCGTGATCGCCACCCGGCACCCAGTTCAGAACGAAATCAATCTTGGTCTGTGAAAAAGCGGAACCGGCGGCGAGTGCCGCGGCAACCACCAGCGCCGCGCGGGCGGCGGCAAGGCGTTGAATCATGGTGAGTCTCCCTGTTGTGATGACACGTGTAGGCCCGTGCGCGCCGTCTCGTCTCATCATAGAACATTGACGCTTGTCCGGCCATCGATCAAGATCCCCGCCGTCCCTTCTGATTGCAGCCCACTACCGTGCACCGATCCCAGCTTCCTGCCGACATTGCCCAGTTGCTTGCCGAGGGTACAGTCATACCCGCGCACCCGCTTGCGCTCACCGCCGAGCGCACGCTCGACCGCAAGCGGCAGCGTGCCCTCACCCGCTACTACGTCGAGGCCGGCGCCGGAGGGCTCGCCGTTGGCGTGCACGCCACGCAATTCGCGATCCGCGAACAAGGCCTCTACGCACCGGTGCTCGAACTCGCGGCGCTCACCGCTCGGCGGCATCTCGAGGCGATGGCCGACACGCGGGCGCTCGTCATGATCGCCGGGCTCGCCGGCGACACCCGTCAGGCCATCGCCGAGGCGCGAACCGCGCTGTCGCTCGGCTATCACTGCGGCATGCTGTCGCTTTCGGCCATGCGGGGCGCGTCTCAAGATGCCCTGATCGCGCACTGCGACGCGGTCGCGGCTGAAATCCCGCTGGTTGGCTTCTATCTTCAGACCGCCGTCGGCGGCATCGAGCTGCCTGCCTCGTTCTGGCAGCGCTTTGCCGCCATCGACAACGTGGTGGCCATCAAGGTGGCGCCGTTCAACCGCTACCGGACGCTCGATGTCGCACGCGGCATTGCGCTCGCCCGGGCAGAGGATCGCGTAGCGCTCTACACCGGCAATGACGACCACATCGTGCTCGACCTGGTCACGCCTTTGGCGGTCCGCCGTCCAACAATCGACGGCGCCGGAATCGAAGAGGTGAGCTTGCCTGTCCGGGGCGGGCTGCTCGGTCACTGGTCGGTCTGGACCCATGCGGCAGTGAAGCTCTTCAGGCGAATTCAACAGGCGCGCCGATCCCCGCAGATCGACAGCGACCTGCTCGCGCTCGATGCGCGGGTCACCGACTGCAACGCCGCACTTTTCGATGTGGCCAACCAGTTCGCTGGTTGCATCGCTGGGTGCCATGAAGTGCTCAGGCGCCAGGGGCTCCTGGCGGGGATCTGGTGCCTGGACCCGAACGAAACGCTGTCTCCGGGGCAGGCCGAGGCGCTCGATCGGGTGTGCCGCGAACATCCGGATCTGATTGATGACGATTTCGTGCGAAGCCGGCTGGATCGCTGGCTTGCCGACTGAGGACGATGATGAACGCACTCGACTCGCCAGCCACCCGCTGGACCTTCGCCATACTCGCCCATCTCGGACTGGTGTTGGCGTGGTACCTGTTCGTCGAAATCGGGCAGGTTCCCAAGTTCGTGATGCCCTCACCCCAGGCCACGCTCGATGCGCTCATGAATCCCAACTACAGTTGGTGGACCAATATTGCCGTGACGGGCACCGAAATCTTTGGCGGGTATCTGATCGCGCTGGTCGTGGGGGTGCTGCTCGCACTGGTGTTCACCTGGTCACGCACGCTGGAAGCGCTGTTTCTGCCGCTCCTCGTTACCCTCAACATGATCCCTAAGGTGGCGCTCGGGCCGCTCATCATCGTCTGGTTCAAATACGGCGTCTTTCCCAACACGCTGATGGCTTTTTCGATTGCGGTTTTCCCCATCCTGCTCACCACCGCACGTGGGCTGCGCGAAATCGAACCCGAGCTCCTTGATCTGGTGAAATCGCTCCGGGGTTCGCGCTGGCAGGTCTTTGTGAAGATTCAGCTGCCGGGTGCTCTGCCCTATATTTTCTCTGGCATGAAGGTGGGGTCGATCCTCGCGGTAGCGGGTGCCATTGTGGGTGAGTTCCTGGGCTCCGACAAAGGGCTCGGTTACCTCATGCTGCAGGTGCAGGTCACGCTGGATACGCCAGCCATGTTCATGGCGGTCATTCTGATCACGATCATTGGAATGTTGCTTTATGGTCTGGTTCTGTTGCTTGAAAAGCTGATGGTGGTCCGCGATGCCCGGGTGGCGTAAGCCCGGTGCACGGAACCCCTGCCCGCACAACCTTCAAAGGAGACTCACCATGCCCGCTCGTCGTTCGTTTCACTCGCGTCTGCTCACTGTGGCCTTCGCGGGAATCACGATGATCGGTGTGGAACCGGCCATCGCCCAAACCGAGATCAAGTTCGGCCATGTGGGCGAACCGGGGTCGCTCTATCAGGTCATTGGCGATGAATTCGCGCGGCGCGCCAACGTGCTGCTCGCCGGCAAGGCCAAGGTGGTGGTCTACGGCAGCAGCCAGTTGGGCGGCGACAAGGAGATGCTGCAAAAACTGCGTCTGGGTACGCTTGATCTCTCGCTTCCCTCCACGATCATGTCGTCCGAAGTGGATCTGATCGGCATGTTCGAGATGCCCTACATCGTGAAAGATCGTGCGCACAT
>RFXC01000308.1 GCA_009921765.1 Betaproteobacteria bacterium
AATCACCTGCTCAACACACGCTGGCCCAAATCACTACGCTTGGGCAGCGTGGTCGAGCAAGTGGCCAACGACAGCGACCCGATCGAACCACTGTTTCAGGCGCTGGCCGATCAGCGCCCCGTGAACCCTGAGGAAGTGCCGACGGACGCCGATCGCACCGATCCCGCTGTGCTCACGCGGACTCCGTTCATCTTCGATGCCCGCTATGGGACCCGTGCTTCCACCGTGGTGACCGTGGGACACGACGGGCGGGTGTGCTTCGTGGAGCGAGTCTGGCAGTGGTCGTCAGGCGGCGCCAGGTGCGTGGGCGAGCGCAGGCTGCAGTTCTGAGGCGAGCGCGTCGTGACGCGCTAGAGCTTGCGCCACATTCTGACGTGCTCGATTCCGGCCTCGAGATACATCGGGCCGTCCTGCGTAAACCCGTGCTGGCGATAAAACGGTTCGACATAAGCCTGAGCACTGAGTTCAACCTGATGGTGGCCTCGCGCGCGCGCCTCCTCCACCAACCGCTCAAGAATCTGCCCCCCCACGCCCGCGCGTCTGAACGCTGTCAACACCGCCATGCGACCAATATGGCCGTCGGGCAACAATCGCCCGGTACCCACCGCCACCCCCTGGGACCAGGCCACACAATGGAGACAGTTTTCGTCAACCGCGTCGAGTTCAAGCGCGGGGTCGATACCCTGTTCATCGACAAACACCTGGAACCTTATGGGCTGACAGACTGCCCGCAGGTCGCTCCAGCTACCGGTTTCCAGGCGCACTGCGGGCGTATCGCCCGCGGCCACTGGAGCGAGCCCAGGCTTTCGTGCGAACGGGTCATCGGGGTCCAGGCCTGCCGCAATGGCGGCATGCCGGCTTTTGACCGAGGGAAGGATCGCAGGATGCGTGAACAGATAAAAGCGCCGCGCTGCGATCGCCTCAAATGTCATGGCCGCGACATCGGTTGCCGACAGTCGCCCCGATGACACGGCACGCTCCATTGCTGCACGGGCACGCAGCGTTGCATTCGTCTGGACCTGGTCGCCCGCAAGCGCGGCCGGCCGGTTGCGCTCTGATTGCGCAATACCCGTCGGCACGAAGGCGGGACACAAGACGGTAACGCCGATTGACGACCCGACTGCTCGCAGGTCATGGTGCAAGGTTTCGCTGATCGTGACCACTGCATGCTTGCTGGCGCTGTAGAGCCCCATGGTGGTGGGAGAAATAAAGCCTGCGACCGAGGCGGTGTTCACGATATGGCTGTCGTCATTTTGTTCAAGCATCCGCGGCACGAAACTTCGCAGACCATTGGCAACGCCCATCACATTTACGCCAAGTACCCACTGCCAGTCAGCTGCGCTCTGCTCCCAGATCAGACCCACCGGGGCAACGCCTGCGTTATTGAAGAGAAGGTGAACCGCGCCAAACTCGGAAAACGCGCGATCGGCAAGCTGTGCCATCTGCTCGGCGTTGGACACGTCGGTCTGGAAGGCCCGGACGTTGGCGCCGGTTGCGACCAGCTGGGCTGCGGCCCGCTCGAGCGGCGCGGCCTCCACATCAGCCAGTACCAGTCGCATGCCCAGCAACGCCGCGCGCTGGGCGAACGCTAAGCCGAATCCACTCGCGGCACCCGTAATGACCGCAACGCGGTCTGCAAAACGCTCCATATGGGTCGCTCAGATCCTGACCAGCTGCTTGCCCAGGTTGCGGCCCTTGAGGAGTCCGATGAACGCCTCGGGCGCGCGTTCAAGCCCCTCGGCGACCGTCTCGCGCCAGCGCAACCGACCGGTGGCGGCAAGCTCGGCGAGCTCGGCAAGCGCCGGGGCCCAGCGATCCATGTGATCGGAAATGATAAAGCCCTGAACATGGAGCCGATTCACCAGAATGGAGCGCACGTTGCTGAGCGCGATCGGCTCGCCGTTGTAGCCTCGAGCGCTCGGTCGAGTTCACCGGCAAGGTTGCCTGCCTTGTAGTCGACGCATGCGTCAAACCCGAACTCGTCCACCACGATCCGGCACTTTTCCGCGCCACCCGCGATGCCCACGACCCTCGCCCCCTTGGCGCGGGCGAGCTGTCCCACGACAGACCCAACCGCCCCGCTTGCCGCGCTCACCACAAGCGTCTGCCCCGGCTGCGGCGACAGAATGTCGTTGACGCCATACCAGGCGGTGACCCCCGGCATGCCGACCGCGCCTAGCCATGCCTGCATCGGCACGCGTCGTGTGTCGATTCTGCGAAGTTCGCGCGCCGGTGCATTGGCGTAGACCTGCCATCCAAGTCGACCGACCACTTCGTCGCCCGCCTTGAAATCGGCATGCCGGCTTTCCACCACCTCGCCTGCGGTCCCACCCTGCATCACCTCGCCGAGCGCCTGCGGTGGCGCATAGGAGCGCGCCTCGTCCATCCGGCCACGCATGTAGGGATCAAGGGACAGCCAGTGGTTGCGGACGCGAACCTGCCCCGCCTCGAGGGGCTCGATCGGGCTTTCCACCCATTCGAAGCAATCCGGGGTGACCTCACGGTCCGGGCGGCGGGCCAGCCGCCACTGGCGGTTCATTTCAACCATCGGAAGGGCTCCTTCTGCGTGCCATGAAGCGAAACGTGCCCGACGCTCGCGCAACCAGTTCCCCAGCCTCGTCGCGAATCTCGGCCTCGCAGAACGCCAGGGACCGCGTCTGGTGGACACATGATCCGGTGCAACGAAGCCTGCCCCGGCCGCCCTGCATAAAGCTGGTTTTCATTTCAACGGTGGCCATCACCGTATCCTTCGGACCGGGGTCGCGCGCCACCATCCGCCCGGCGATCGCCATGGTGACATCAAGCAGCGTCATCACCGCCCCGCCGTGGGCATAGCCGGCCGAATTCAGATGATGCTCGGCAAGGTTGAGCTCTGTGACCACCCGTTCAACGGTGGTCTCAAGCAACCGGATGCCGCTGTACTCGACAAAGGGGATTGCAACGTCGAAGCCTGACGGGCGGTCGGATACCAGCATGCTGTCAGACCGCCGTGAGCCCGCCGTCGATCGCGAGGATCTGACCGCTGATGTGTCGCCCCGCCTCGGAGCAGAAAAGCACTGCCGCGCCTGACATGTCTTCTGGATGGCCCAACCGGTGAAGCGGCGTGGCATCGATGATGGATTGACCGAACTGCTCAAGCGCGACCTGGGTCAGGCGCGACGGAAAGAAACCGGGCGCGAGCGCGTTCACCGTGATGCCAAACTCACCCCATTCGCCTGCCAGCGCACGGGTGAAATTGACCAACCCGCCCTTGGTGGTGTTGTAGGCGATGCCTTCGTTGGAATTGGGGGGGTTGCCGCGCAGGCCCGCCGTGGACGCAATGTTGAGAATGCGGCCGTAGCGACGCGGAATCATGGACCGACGACCGATCTCCTGGGTGAGAACGAACACGCCGGTGAGATTCAAATTGACAAGCTTCTGCCAGGCCTCGAGCGGATGGTCTTCTGCCGGCGCCACCCAGGCGGTTCCGGCATTGTTGACCAGAATGTCGCAATGCCCCAAACGGGCCAGTGCCTGATCGGCAAAGCGGCGAACCGCGTCGGCCTGGGTCAGGTCGCAGGCAAAAGCCGACGCGCTGATGCCGCGCGACTGGAGATGCGTCACAGCCTGATCGAGTTCCGCCTGCTTGCGCGCGGCGATCACAACCTCGGCGCCCATCTCGCCGAGCGCCTCGGCAATCTGCAGGCCCAGTCCGCGCGAGCCGCCGGTGATGATGGCCTTGCGCCCGGCCAGATCGAATAATTGCCTGACTGACATTGGCGCCCTTTTTTAGCGAATTCGAAGCGATGCGGGGCGCATCAGTGGATGATCTCGAACAAACCGGCCGCGCCCATGCCCCCGCCCACGCACATGGTAACCACCGCCCAGCGTGCCTTTCTGCGCCGGCCTTCGATGAGCGCGTGCCCGGTCAGACGCTGGCCGCTCACACCATAGGGGTGACCGATTGCAATTGCACCGCCGTCCACATTCAGCCGATCAGCAGGGATGCCCAGACGATCCCGGCAATACAGCACCTGAACTGCGAACGCCTCGTTCAATTCCCAGAGATCGATGTCTTCAACCTTGAGCCCCGCTCGTGCGAGGAGCTTGGGAATGGCAAACACGGGACCG
>RFXC01000309.1 GCA_009921765.1 Betaproteobacteria bacterium
TGCCTTCCTCATAGGCATTTTCTGCCGCCAGACAGAAGCTCGATGGCGTGATGCCGCCGATGTCGTATTGGTGGAGGCAGTTGGTGACCCAGCAGAAGAGCTCATCGCCATGAAATACCGGGCAGATCAGCATGACATCCTGCTGATGGGCAGCGCCCACCCAGGGGTCGTTGGCGAGAAACATGTCGCCGTTGCGAATGCCGGGGTTGTCGGCGCGGTTCTCGAGAATCCACTTCACCTGCGTATCGGTCACGCCCGACATGTATTGCATGTACGGCCCGAAGAACACGAACTCGCCGTCCTCGGTGAGGATGGATGGGTTGAGATCGAGGGCATACATCGCCACGGGCGATCCGGACAGGCGCTGGATGGTTGCGCCGTGTTCCTCGTTCACATTCCAGAGACTGTGCCGAATCACCTCGAAGGTGACGGGATCGAGGTTGCGGTCGTGCTTGCGATGGAGCTTGAGCTTGGGAGAGATCTGGAGATGCTCGGGGGGAATGTAGCCCCCCTTGATGGCGGAAAATGTGCTTTGTCTGGGCTTGTGCGCGGTCGTCGGCATGGCTTAGCCTCCGAAAAGAATTTCAAAATTGCCGAGCGCATCGACGCGCAGGCGTTGTTTGGGCTGGAGAACAATATTGGTGTCGGTCGTTTCGATCACGGCAGGCCCCTTGAGCTCCATACCGTGCCGAAGCTGTGCACCGTCATAGATGGGTGTCCGCTTCTGTTCACCCAGATCGCTCCAGAACACCTTGCGGTAGCCGGTCCGTGCGCTCTCGGCGTTTGGCTGACGCGACTTCGCCTGCTTTTTGAGGGCAAGGCTTTGCGTGGCGCTTCGCGCTCGTACGCGGAAGGTGACCATCTCCAGCCGGGCGTCCGCGTAGGAAGATCCCTTGCCGTAAATGGCTTCGTAGCGCTCGTAGAACGCCCCGTGAAGATCGTTGAGTGCCTGCGCGCTCAGCTTCGGCCGCGTGCCCTCGGTAAGGGCAGGCAGGTCAACCTCGACCTCGTTGATCTGGCCGCGATGACGCATGTCGATCGAAAAACTGAGGCGAAGCCGGGATGCGGGTACGCCATCCTTTTTCATCTGATCTCGCGCATGCTTTGCGAGATCGGCAAGTACCCGGTTGACCCGGTCCAGCCTGAAGGGCGAGCTCTGGATATCGACCTGCTCATGAACATGAAGCAGATCGGCCGTGGCGGCACCGAACGCACACCAGGTCGACGCGATGCGATTCAGCGGAATCAGTACCCGCTGGACACCGAGCTCTCGCGAGAACACGCCCGCGTGGACAGGCCCCGCGCCACCAAAAGCGAACACAGTGAAGTCGCGCGGGTCAAAGCCCTTTTCCACCGTGGTCTTGCGGATGATGTCCGCCATCTTGAACTCGGCGATCTTGGCAATGCCCGCAGCCGTTTCAAACATGCCGAGGCCGATTTTCTTCGCAACACCAGCGATCGCCTCCTCCGACTTGGCGCGATCCAGGCGGATTCGGCCACCCAGGAAATTGTCCGGATCGATGTAGCCAAGCACTACATCGGCATCGGTCACTGTTGGCGTCGTGTTGCCTTTGCCGTAGCAGGCAGGGCCGGGGTCAGCGCCGGCTGATTCTGGTCCTACCCGAAGCGCCTGGGTGATGGGGTCGACACGCGCGAGCGAGCCACCGCCAGACCCGATAGCCTGGATATCAACCTTGGGAATGAAGTATTCGTACTGCGCAACATTAGCGATTGAGCTGTACGCGGGCTTGCCCCGATGAATGATTCCGACGTCGAACGACGTTCCACCCATGTCGGTGGTAATGATGTTGTCGCACTTGATGAGCTTGCCCATGAAGAGCGAGGCGGTCACGCCCGAGACGGGACCCGAGTCAAGCGTGAGGAGCGGTGCCTGGATTGCACGCTCTACCGAGATCGATCCTCCGCCGCAGGAGGTGATCTGCAAGGGCCTTCGATAGCCCGCCGCCCGCAGTTGACCGTCAAGCTGCTTGAGGTAGTTGGAGGTGACCGGTCCGATGTAGGCGTTGAGCACCGTTGCCGTCATACGCTCGTATTCCCCCCATTTGGGTGCGAGCTCCACCGAGGTGCTCACGAACATCCCGGGCGCACGCTCTCGGATGATTTGCGCGATCCGCTGTTCATGCGCCGGGTGCTTGAAGGACCAGAGCAGCCCCACGGCAATAGCCTCGACGCCCAGCGCGAGCAGCTCGTCGACTGCGCGGATCACCTCGGCCTCGTTCAGGTTGACGACCACCTCGCCGTGGCAGTCGACGCGCTCGGAGACACCCCGGATATAGCGTTTGGGGACGATCGGGACCGGCTTCTGGCTCTCGGGAAAATGCACCAGCGGATTGAGGTTGCGCGAGTCGATACCGCGCGATCCCCGCATGATGTGGATGATGTCTTCGTGACCCTTTGTGGTGATCAGACCCACCTTGGCGCCGCGCCGCTGGATGAGGGTGTTGGTGCCCACGGTGGTGCCGTGCGTGAGCAGGCTGATGCGGCTGCAGAAGGTTTCGAAGTCCAGTTCAAGCCGCTCGGCGACTAGACGCATGGCATTCAGCATGCCAGTTGCGAAGTGAGGCGGCGTTGATGGGGATTTGGCGGCCAACAGCTCGCCGCTGCTGCTGAGGACGACGCAATCGGTGAAGGTTCCACCGATGTCGACCCCGACCTGGTAGTGCTCCATCCTGACTCCCAACGGAAAGCGGTGCATCCGCTCGCCTCACGGATCGGGGAGAGCCGTGTGCGGGATCACCGTGGTCGGCAGTTTGCAGGCCCTGTGCGCTGAAAGCCATTGTGACGCGGCATCAGACCCATGCCTCGCGCTTATGCCCCCTGCAATCGGGCCAGGGTCAGTCGAGAAATTGCGCCCCCAACCAGGCACCTTGCCGGGCGTGATGGCTCAGGATTTCGACCAGTCGCTCGCGCAGTCGGTGGCCAGCAAGCGGAATGCCGCGCTCGCGCACGTGAACCAGAGTCCAACAGACGGTGAGCCCATCGATCGGTGCCGCGCTCAACTGGCCCGCGCGGTGCTGCGAAAAAATCGCACTATAGGGCAGCACGGTGAACCCCTTGCCACGCATGACCAGATCGCACAGCAGGCGGGAGGAGTTGGTTTCGAGTTTGGGGGTCAGCGCGCGCCCCAGCCCTGCCAGATGTCGGTCGACGATGGTGCGCATGGCGTTGGGGCGCGAAGTAAGCAGCATGGGACGGCGCCCGAGGCTCTCAACCTTGACCCCGCGTGAGATGTTCAGATTGCTGCTATTCGATCCCACCAGGAAAAGTTGCTCTCGAAGAAGTGCGCGGCTATGGAGGAGGTCCAGCGGTTCCACGTCGGAGACCAGCGCCGCATCAAGCCTGCCTGTCAGGACCATTTCATGGAGTGTGCCGCTCAGGCCCTCGGTGATCCGCAGTCGGACCTCGGGATATAGGTCGATGTAGTCGGCCATCAGTCGACTGGTCACGATGTCGTAAAGCGAGGGCGGCACGCCGAAGCTGAACTCTCCCTTGGGTTCGGTTGCGTATTTGCCCACCTCACCGCTGATCTTGCGCACCTGAGCGAGAACGCTCTCTGCGCGCTCAAGCAGCTCCTGGCCCGCCGGGGTGAGCGTCACGCCCTTATCCGAACGGTAAAAGAGCAGTACGCCCAGCTCCTTTTCGAGCTGCTGCATCTGTCGGGTGAGCGAGGGTTGGGACACGCGCAGCAAGTGCGCAGCACGGGTGATGCTGCGTGATTCCGCAATCTGCTTGAAGTATTCGAGTTGACGAAGGTTCACAGCGTAATCACCAGGCAGGAGGACGAGGGTATCCGCAGCGCTCAGCAGCCATCCAGATAAGCCCAGGGCCTTCGCGCCCGGTCGCGGCTGCGAAACGCATCGATCTCGGCACGGGCCGATAAGGTCATGTCGATTTCATCCAGCCCCCTGAGGAGCATGGTGCGTAGCGCAGGCGGCGTGTGAAAGTGGAAGCGCTGACCCGATGCGCTGCGAACTTCCCCGACATCGAGGTCGACTGTGACCTGCGCCTGCCCGTCGCTCTTTTCCACCTCGTCGGCGATCTGCCGAACCGCTTCGATTGACAGCTCGACCGGCAGGATGCCGTTGCGG
>RFXC01000310.1 GCA_009921765.1 Betaproteobacteria bacterium
GCGGTGGCCGGCAGAATCGTGCTGTTGTGCAGGGCGGATCCGCGTGCGCAGGCCCGCCCTCGAGGCTCAATCGAACTTGAGTCCCTGGGTTTTCACCAGCCGCGTCCAGATGGCCACTTCATCGGCAACCGCCTTGGCAAGGACCTCGGGCGGGCCGCCCACGGGCTCAACGCCCAGCGAGCGCAGCCGGGTCTGAACCTCGGGGTCGCGAAGCGCCTTGTTCACCTCGGTGTTCAGGAAATCGACGATGGTCTGCGGCAGGCGTGCGGGCCCCAGCAGTGCGAAAAAGGTGCCGCCACTGACGGCATGCCCCTGCTCGGCGAGCGTGGGCACGTCGGGCATGAGGCTGAACCGCTTGGGCGCGGCCACGCCCAGCACCCGGAACTTTCCGGCCTGGATATGCGGATTGGCGGTGGCGTAGACATCCATGGAGGATTGCACTTCGCCCGCCAGCAGCGCGGTGATGAGCGGCGCGCCCCCTTTGTAAGGCACGTGGACAATCGGAATACGGGTGACGCTGATCAGGAGCTCATAGGCCAGGTGGTTGGAACTTCCCAGGCCGAACGAGCCGAAGTTGAGCTTGCCCTTCTGAGCGTTGGCATAAGCCAGAAACTCGCTCAGGTTGGCAGCTGGCACCGATGGATGGGCGAGCAGCAGATAGGGCGTGCTCGCCATCTGGATGACCGGCGTGAAGTCGGCGATTGGGTCGTAGGCGAGATTGGGTTGCGTGGCCGAATTGGTGCCGAACGTGCTGGCGGTGCCCAGCACGAAGGTGTAACCGTCGGGCGCGGACTTCGCCACATGGGTGGTGCCGATTGCGCCCGCAGCACCGGCGCGGGTGTCCACCACGTAGGGTTGCCCCACGCTCTGCGAGACCTTGTTGAAGACCGTGCGAATGACCTGGTCGCCCGAGCCACCGGCCGGGAAGGTGTTCACGATGCGGATCGGACGCTCCGGGTATTTCGATGCAGCGCCGCCCGACGCGGCGGCGGTTTGCGCCATGCCGGTCGTGCTCCACGAAAGCGAGGCAACCGCTGCAAGGCACGCAGCCAGCGGTTTGAGCCGGGAGCGGGTTCTGAAAATTCGGTGGTTCATCGCCTGTCCTTCCTGGCTTGATGCACGATGCGGATTGGTCTGGGTTTGCTGATGGGTGAGGTGCACTGCGCGTCACGATCAGCGTGATCGACGATGGATGATTTTTCGAGGCGAGTCAATCGCGCGCCTCTCGGATTCAGAAAGGCCTGATCTTGGTACGCAGCCACTGGTATGAAGAATTCGAAACCGGTTCAGTTCACCGTGTGGGCGAACGCATGATCACGCTCGAGGATCACCTCGCGTTCTGCCAGTTGGTGGGCTACCGCGTGCCGCTTTTCCTCGATGATGCAGCCGGTCGCAATACCGCCTACGGTGGTCTGATTTGCCCCAGTCATCTGATCATGTCCTTTTCCACCTCCATGACCGGCGCGCTCTTTTCGGAGAGCATTCGCGGGCTTCTTGCGATCGAAGGCGCGCGGTTCATGGCACCGGTCCGTCCGGGAGACACCATCCGTACCGAGGTGGAGGTCATGGCCAAGCGCGCCACCTCCAAACCCGAGGTGGGCGTGGTCACCTTCCGCGACCATGTTTACAACCAGCATGACCAGGAAGTATTCAGAAACGACAAGATCGCGCTCATTGCCACGAGACCGCAGTCGTGAATCCAACCAGCGCACGCCTCGAGGGCGGACTCGAGCAGCCCGATGCAGTGATCGAAGCCTTTCAGAACGCGCGACTTCAGGACATGCTCGCGCTTTGTGCGCGCGGCCACCCTTATTACCGTGAGCGCTGGTCGGAGGCCGGGGTCGACCCGCATGCCATCCGAACGGTCGGTGATCTCTCGCAGCTGCCGCTCACGCCCAAGCAGGCCATGATGGAGACGCCCGAGCGCTTCAGGCTGCAGCTGCCCGATCTGCCGCTCCACGAGCGGGTGCTCTGGGAGGTAATCTACACCACGGGCACCAGCGCCGACCCCACCCCGGTCTACAACACCACGCACGACTATCACGCGTATCTGTTCCAGTCTGCCCGGGTCGCCGAGATCTCGGGCATCCGTGCGAGCGACGTGATCGCGAACCTGTTCCCGCTTACGGCAGCCCCCATGGGCGCCTTCGTGCGGTCCGCCACCAACGCCTATGCTGCAGGCGCATCGATCTTTGCCGCGCTTCCCGGGGCGGAGCATGGCGGGTTTGGCGTGCACCGGCCGCTGGACCATGCTGTACAGGCCATCGCGGCGAATCGCGCCACCATCCTGTGGGGCGTGCCGAGTTTTATCCGTCGGGTGCTGATGAGGGCGATCGAGTCAGGTGCTGACTTCAGCCGTGTCCGTATGTGTGCCATCACGGGTGAAGCTTCGTCACCCGCACTCCGCGAGGATCTGCGCCGCTGCCTCAGGGAACTGGGCGCGCAGTCCGCCATCGTCTTTGATCGCTATGGCTCCACCGAACTGGGTGCGTTTGCGCAATGCCGCGAAGACGGCCCCTGGCACAACCCCGCGCCCGAGATCCAGTTTCACGAGGTGGTCGATCCCGACACCGGACAGCGCCTGCCCGACGGTGAGCGGGGCGCACTGGCGGTCACGCATCTCAACCGTCGGGGCACTGTGCTCATCCGGTTCGTGGTGGGCGATATCGTGTCCATTGAGCGCGGCGCCTGCCCGCACTGCGGTCGCTTCGGCGATCGGATCGTGGGGCCGGTAGTGCGAACCCGTGACCTCGTCAAGGTGAAAGGCATGCTGATCAATCCGGCAGCGCTGCTCGATGCCCTGCAGTCGATTGCCGACGTTGACGAGTTTCAGGTGGTGGTGGGCCGAAGCGACCCGCAAGATCCCTTGTCCATGGACGAACTTCAGATTCGTGTGGCCACGCGTGTGGCCAACCGCGAGGCGCTCGCCATCACAGTAGCCGAGCGCACGCAGCATGTATCGCGGGTTCGGCCCCGGGTGGTGTTTGCGGCTGCGAAGGAGATCTACGACCCGGGGTCTCAGACCAAGGCCAAGCGCTTTGTCGATGCGCGCTAGCGGGGAGCGGGTCGGATGATCTCATCCAGCATGGGGCCGCCTCAGTTGCCGTCCTGCTTGATGCCGAGCTCGCGCACGAGCTTGCCTTTGGCCTCGTAGTCGTTACGCAGACGACGGGTGAAGTCGGCGCTACCCAGAAAGGCAGGGGTTTGACGGAAACGCGCAGCGGAGCTGGTGAAGCTTTCCGACTCAACCGCCGCGCGGCAGGCCTTTTCAATGGCCGCGATCACGGGCTCCGGCGTGCCCTGCGGCACGAAAATGCCATTGAGCCCCGGAACACCGGCGGGATAGCCCAGCTCGGCGACCGTTGGCGTATCGGGGTAGGCGGGGTGCCGCTTGTCGGCAAACACGGCAAGCGGATCGAGCCCGCGGCCATACATGCCGGAAATCGAAGACGCCGAGAAGTTGAGTTCGCCCGAGATCATCAGTTGCAGGATCTGAACCTCGCCCTTGAACGGCACGTCCTGAACTTTGAGTGTGGTGGTTTGCAGCAAGCCCGCCATGGACAGATGGGGAACCGATCCCAGACCGGTATGGCCCCAGGTGAGCTTGCCCGGCTGCGCCTGGGCTGCATCGAACAATTCCTTGAGCGAGCGCCACGGCGAGCCCTGCTTCACAAAAATCGCCATCACGTTTTCGAAGGTCTGACAGACCGGCGTGATTGCATCGAACGTGTAGGGAACCGACTTGAGCACATGTGGCGCGATCGTGATCGGCGTATTGGGCCCGATGAGGAGCGTGTAGCCGTCGGGCTTGGAGCGCGCGACGGCCGAGGTGCCGATCGAACCGATCGCGCCTTCGCGATTCATCACGGCGAATGGCTGACCCGTGATCCGATTGATCTCTGTGGTGAGGACCCTTGCCATGATGTCGATCCCCTGCCCAACGGGGAAGGGCACGATTGCGGTGACCTGGCGGCTGGGCCAGGGCTCCTGGGGTTGCGCGGCCACCGGGCCTGCAACAGCAAGGGTCAGGGCAAGCGCCGTGGCGGCGGATCGGAAACATGGGTTCATTGGGGCCTCGTTG
>RFXC01000032.1 GCA_009921765.1 Betaproteobacteria bacterium
CCACAGCCTTGAAAATCAGCATGGCGGCCCCCGCTCAAAAGAGAAAGTAGCGCTGCGCCATGGGCAGCACGGTGGCCGGCTCACAGGTGAGCAACACGCCGTCGGCGCGCACCTGATAGGTCTGCGGATCCACCTCGATCGTGGGCATGGCGGTGTTGTGAATCAGATCGGTTTTGCGAAGCGCGCGCATGCCGCGAACCGCCACCGCACGTCGGGCCAGACCCAGTTGCGCAGGCACCCCCGCCGCCAGCGCAGCCTGCGAAACGAAGGTGAGCGAGCTGTCGGCAAGCGCCCGCCCGAAGGCACCAAACTGCGGCCGATAGTGAACTGGCTGTGGCGTGGGGATGGACGCATTGGGGTCGCCCATGGCGGCGAGCGCAATCTGACCGCCCTTGATCACCATGGAGGGCTTCACGCCAAAGAAAGCGGGCTTCCAGATCACCAGGTCGGCAAACTTGCCCACTTCAACCGACCCCACTTCATGCGCAATGCCGTGGGTGATTGCCGGATTGATCGTGTATTTGGCGATGTAGCGCTTGGCGCGGGCATTGTCGTGTCGGGCACCGTCTCCGGGCAGACCGCCGCGCTGCGCCTTCATCTTGTGGGCGGTCTGCCAACAGCGCAGGATCACTTCGCCCACCCGGCCCATCGCCTGCGAGTCGGACGACATCATGGAAAACGCACCGAGGTCATGAAGGATGTCTTCGGCAGCGATGGTCTCTCGGCGGATCCGGCTTTCGGCAAACGCCACGTCTTCGGCAATGTTCGCATCGAGGTGATGGCAGACCATCAGCATGTCCAGATGCTCATCGATCGTGTTGACCGTGTAGGGACGCGTGGGATTCGTGGACGACGGCAGCACATTGGGCAGCCCGCACACCCGGATGATGTCGGGCGCGTGACCGCCACCCGCACCTTCGGTGTGATAGGTGTGGATGGTGCGATCCTTGAAGGCCGCAATGGTGGTTTCGACAAAGCCGGATTCGTTGAGTGTGTCGGTATGAATCGCCACTTGCACATCAAACTGGTCTGCCACCCCCAGGCAGGTATCGATCGCGGCGGGCGTGGTGCCCCAGTCTTCATGAAGCTTCAGGCCAATGGCGCCCGCGCGCACCTGCTCGGCGAGTGCTTCGGGGTTTGAGGCATTGCCCTTGCCGGTAAAACCGAGGTTCATCGGAAAGCCCTCGGCCGCCTTCAGCATGTTGGCCAGGTGCCAGGGGCCGGGCGTGCAGGTGGTGGCATTGGTGCCCGTTGCCGGGCCGGTACCGCCACCGATCATGGTGGTCACACCCGAGGCGAGTGCCTCATCGATCTGCTGCGGGCAGATGAAGTGAATATGCGTATCGATGCCGCCTGCGGTGATGATCGAACCTTCGCCCGCGATCACCTCGGTGGACGCGCCAATCACGATATCGACCCCAGGCTGGATATCGGGGTTGCCCGCTTTGCCGATGGCAGCGATACGACCGTTCTTGATCGCGATGTCGGCCTTCACAATGCCCCAGTGATCGAGGATCAGCGCATTGGTGATCACGGTATCGGCCACATCGGCCGCAAGGCGCTGGCTCTGGCCCATGCCGTCGCGAATCACCTTGCCGCCACCGAACTTCACTTCCTCGCCATAGATCGTGCGATCTTCTTCCACCTGGATCCAGAGGCCGGTATCGGCCAGACGAACCCGATCGCCCACCGTGGGGCCAAACATTTCCGCATAGGCGCGGCGAGTGATTTTCATCGCTTGATCTCCGGCAACGGGCCATTGACGCGGCCCTGGAAGCCATGAACGATTCGGGCGCCGGCAAGCGCGACCAGTTCGACGGTGCGTGATTGGCCAGGCTCAAAGCGCACCGCAGTGCCCGCTGCAATGTTCAGACGAAACCCGAGTGCGACAGCGCGATCGAATTCGAGCGCTTCGTTGGTCTCGGCAAAGTGGTAGTGCGAGCCGACCTGTATCGGGCGGTCGCCGCGGTTGGCCACCTGTAGTGTGATCACGGGGCGGCCAGCGTTCAGTTCGATCTCGCCATCGGCCGCTTCGATCGCACCGGGCACGAGCGGGCCTTCGCTCGATGATGGATGGGCTGTCATGGGGGCGCTCCTCGGGTCAGACAATCGGCTGGTGAACGGTCACGAGCTTCGTTCCGTCCGGGAAGGTGGCCTCGATCTGAATCTCGGGAATCATTTCAGGCACGCCCTCCATCACATCCTCGCGGCTGAGCAAGGTGGTGCCCGCCTGCATCAGTTCGGCGACGCTTCGCCCATCGCGCGCACCTTCCATGATGGCCGCGCTCAAGAAGGCGACCGCCTCGGGATAGTTGAGTTTCAGGCCTCGAGCCTTGCGTCGTTCGGCGACCAGGGCTGCGGTAAAGATCAGCAGTTTGTCGCGTTCGCGTGGCGTCAGTTCCATCGTGTCAGTCTCCGCAGACGTCCACCGGCGCCGCCGGCGGTAGGTAAAGAGGGGAATCGGATCGTTGTCATCAGGTGGCCCAGATTCTAGGCGCACAGGCCTCGCGACCGATGGCGATGGGCCGGCAGGCGGCCCAGGCTGTCCGCGTCACCAGCCAGACGATCATTCGGGGCGCTTCGCGATTCAGCTTGAAGGAGGCGAACCTGCTCCACCATCTGCGCGCAGGCATCGGGCGCTGCGGCAATCACCATGGTGGCAAAGGCGGGCAGCCCGGCAAGCCCAGCGCGTGCGGTGAGGATGGGCGACTGGCCTTCAATCGACGCCTGCTCGACAAACACGAGGCGGCCATCGCGCCTGATCTCCATCCGTGATCGGATTTCACCACTCATGAAGCGCAGCCCGCTGGCGGGTCGTCCGAGACACACCAGGTCGGCCGCAACCAGCGTGCCGCTGCCAGCCAGTTCGATGCGCGTGCTCCAGTCGGCCACCGCGCCGTCGAAGACGATGGTCTCGAGCGGCAGCCATTCGAGACTTGCACCGTCGGCCACCGAGAGCCGAACCGACTGGTGCGCAACCGGCTGAGCCGCCTCCGGATTGGCGCGATACCACTTGGCCGCCCCCGGCGATGTAATGAGCGCCTGGGCGCCCTCGTGGGCAACCACAGAGATATCGAGACGGTCACCGGAGGCGATCCCGCCAGGGGGGTGAACGATCACCTGATGCCAAAGTCCCGGGCCTTCCGGCGTGAAGCCCTTCTGAACACGCAGCGGCCCGCGATGGGAACGGAGCACTGGAATGGTGGCCTCGGCCCGCCGCGCAAATGCAAGATCGAGGCTCGCGTGCCAACCCGGGCCCCCGGGCTGTGCGACCGGGGAAGCCGCGCCACCTGTGTCGTCGTGCCGCCATTCGGGCGCGTTCATCGATTCGCCTTTCATCGAGCGTGCGGCCAGGGGCAATCGGCTCAGATCGCCACCAACTCGCGCACGCCGTCACGTTCCATATCGGCCCCAAGGCCAGAGCGGATCACCTCACCGCGCGCCATAACCGCGTAGCGATCGGCCAGTGATCGGGCGAAATCGTAATACTGTTCGACCAGCAGGATCGCCATGTCCCCACGGGACGCAAGCAGGCGGATCACCCGCTCGATGTCCTTGATGATGGAGGGCTGGATACCTTCGGTGGGCTCGTCGAGGATCAGTAGCCGCGGCCGCATCGCAAGCGCCCGGGCGATCGCCAGCTGCTGCTGCTGCCCGCCTGACAAATCGCCGCCGCGTCGGCGCAACATGGTCTTCAGCACAGGAAAAAGGTCGAACAGATCGGCAGGCACCTGAGCACTGCGTGCAGCCGTGGCAAGCCCCATTCGGAGATTTTCCTCGACAGTGAGCCGTGGAAATATTTCCCGTCCCTGCGGGACATAGCCAATGCCAAGCGCCGCCCGCCGCTCTGGCGACAGCATCTGAATTGGCTGCCCATGAAATTCAATCTTCCCTGCGCGGATGGGAACCACACCCATGATCGCGCGAAGCAGCGTGGTCTTGCCAACCCCGTTACGCCCAAGCAACACGGAAATGCCCGAGGCCGGCACCTCAAGCGATACCGAGCGCAGGATGTGGCTGCCGCCGTAGAACTGATCGACGCGGTCAAGCTTCAGCATGATCGTTGATCGCCTGGGTGGTGGGGGAACGGCGGGCGCAGCGGAGCGTCATGGCGTGCAGGTCATCGTCCCAGATAGACCTCGATCACGCGCGGGTCAGCCTGCACCTGGGCAAGCGTCCCCTCGGCGAGTACGCTGCCCTCGTGCAACACCGTGACGCGACGCGCGATGCGGGCGATGAAATCCATGTCGTGCTCGACCACCATGATCGAGTGCTGGCCAGCCAGTTCAAGGAGGAGTTCCGCAGTGCGCTCGGTTTCCCCGTCGGTCATGCCTGCCACCGGTTCATCGAGCAACAACACCACCGGGTCCTGCGCGAGCAGCATGCCAATTTCCAGCCACTGCTTCTGCCCATGCGACAACTCCCCCGCGGGGCGTTCACGCTCGTTGGCAAGTCGGATCTGGGTCAACAATTGATCGATCCGGTCGCGCTGCGCTCCGGAAAGGCGCCACCGGAGCGAGCCCCACGCACGCTTGTCGGCCTTGAGGGATAGTTCAAGGTTCTCGAATACCGAAAGGTCTTCAAACACCGTGGGCTTCTGGAACTTCCGGCCGATACCAGCACGTGCGATATCGGGCTCGCGCATTCGCAGCAAATCAATCGACTGACCGAAAAATGCGCGCCCGGAATCTGGGCGGGTTTTGCCGGTAATGACATCCATCATCGTGGTCTTGCCAGCGCCGTTCGGGCCAATCACGCAACGCAGTTCCCCCGAGTCGAGTGACAGCGACAACTGGTTGAGCGCACGAAAGCCGTCGAACGAAACTGAAATATCTTCGAGATAGAGGGCCACGCCGTGAGTGAGATCAACCTCTTCGGTGCGCAGATGGCCAAAGCCAGGCTGCTGATCGCCCGAGACCAGGACGGGATCGTCAACGCGAGACCTCATGAGCGGATGCCGCCAGAGCGCCCGAGCAAACGCTCAACGAGCCCCACCACCCCGCGCGGCATGAATAGCGTTGCCAGGACAAAAAGAAACCCCAGGAAATAGAGCCAGAACTCAGGGAAGGCCATGGTGAACCAGCTCTTCGCGCCGTTGACCAGGAACGCGCCCGCAATGGGGCCAATCAGCGTGCCGCGCCCGCCCACCGCCACCCAAATGGCGATTTCGATCGAGTTGGCGGGCGACATTTCGCCCGGATTGATGATGCCCACCTGCGGCACATAAAGTGCGCCCGCAATTCCGCACACTACCGCCGACAGCGTCCACACGCCCAACTTGTACCAAAGCGGATCGTAGCCGCAGAACATTACCCGGCTCTCGGCATCGCGGATCGCCATCAGCACGCGACCATATTTGGAGCGCACCACCCAGCGAAACAACATGAAACTTCCGATCAGAACCAACCCGGTCAGCGCGAACAGTACAGCCCGCGTCTGCGCGCTCGCCACGGGGTAGCCCAGGATGCGCTTGAAATCGGTAAACCCGTTGTTGCCACCAAAACCGGTTTCATTGCGAAAGAAGAGCAACATCGCCGCGTAGGTGAGCGCCTGCGTGATGATCGAGAAATACACACCCTTGATTCGCGAGCGAAAGGCGAGAAAGCCGAACACGAAGGCAAGAATGCCGGGCACCGCAACCGCGAGCAGCAGCGCCCAGCCGAAATGCTCGCTGAAGGTCCAGTGCCAGGGCAGCGATTTCCAGTCGAGAAACACCATGAAGTCGGGCAGGTCGCTCTTGTAGTGGCCGTCACGGCCAATGGCACGCATCAGATACATGCCCATGGCATAGCCGCCCAGCGCAAAGAAAAGGCCGTGCCCCAACGAGAGAATGCCGGCGTAGCCCCACACCAGCCCCATGGCGAGGGCCACGATGGCATAGCAGAGGATCTTGCCCGACAGCGTGACGAAATAGGACGACAGATGGAGCGGATGCCCAGGCGGCAGTACCAGACTGGCGACTGGCACCAAGACAGCCACGACCAGGAACGCAAGCACCAGCGCTAGCTTTTCAAGGGGCGAGAACAGGGGCTTCATGATGCGCGGTTCAGGCTTCAGCGCTGCGGCCGCGCAGCGCAAACAGCCCCTGGGGACGCTTCTGGATGAAGCCCACGATGAAGAGCAGCACCACGATCTTGGCAATCACCGGGCCCGACAGACCCTCGATCAGTTTGTTCACGATGCCAAGCCCGAGCGCGGCGCTCACCGCGCCAGCCAGCTGACCCACCCCGCCCAGCACCACCACCATGAAAGAATCGATGATGTAGGCCTGCCCCAAATCAGGGCCAACATTGCCGATCTGGGACAGCGCACAGCCAGCGAGCCCCGCAATACCCGACCCGAGCGCAAACGCAAGCGTATCCACCCGACGTGTTGGCACGCCCACGCAGCGCGCCATCGTGCGATTCTGCGTGGCAGCTCTCACAAAGAGTCCGAGCCGCGTTCGCGCCAGCACCAGGCCAACGCCTGCCAGCACCGCGACCGCAAAGACGATGATCATGATCCGGTTCCAGGGCAGAACCAGGTTGGCCGCCAGCGTGACCCCCCCGGACATCCAGGATGGATTTTCAACCGTCACGTTCTGCGCACCGAACAGGGTTCGGGCGAGCTGGATCAGGATGAGGCTAATACCCCAGGTGGCAAGCAGTGTCTCAAGCGGCCGACCATACAGAAAGCGGATCACGGTGCGCTCGAGAATCGCACCTGTAACCGCTGCGGCCAGAAACGCCACCGGTACCGCCGCCAACAGGTAGGCGTCAAACCACTGGGGTGCCCACGCCCGGAACGCGTTCTGCACCAGCCATGTGGCGTACGCTCCCACCATCATGAGTTCACCGTGAGCCATGTTGATGACCCCCATCAACCCGTAGGTGATGGCAAGCCCAAGGGCAGCAAGCAGCAAGATGCTCCCCAGACTCACGCCGGCAAACGCCAGCCCCAGCCGCTCATACCAGGCGAGCCGCTCATCAATTCGCGCAATCGCGCGGCGAACGGCATCACGCACCCGCTGATCGGGTTCGACCTCGGGCACGAGTCGCGCGGAAAGCAAAGACTTCGCCGACGGCCCGCCATCTCGCGCCAGGGATTCGGCGGCCGCCAGGCGCTTGTCCCGCTCAGGCGAAGCCAGCATCAGCCCAGCGCGAACACCTTCAAGCAAGGCGCGAATCTGCGGATCTTTTTCCGCTGCGAGGGCCCGCTCCACCAGAGGCAGTCGCGACGCGTCTGCGCTCTTTGCAAACGCCTGCGCCGCGGCGAGCCGCTCGGTGCGGTCTGGCACAAACAGGGCGAGCGCACCCAACGCGCCTGCGATCTCGCGTCGCATGCGGTTGTTGATCACCGGCTCTTCCGCACCTGCCGGCAAAGGTTCGGCAGTGCCGCTCAACACATCGGTTGCGCGCTGCCCCTGAACGACAAAAGCCCGACCGCCCGCAACACGTACGTTGCCTTCAAGCATCTGCTTGAGGAATGCAGCCGCCCCGCCATCACCCGCATCCACTGCCTCGCGTATCGCAGCCAGGCGGGAAGTGGTATCGCCAAGCGCCATGCGGATCGCGAGTTCGTGGGTGAGTGCCAACGCGACCGGGGCGAGCAACAACCACGCGGCGACGAGCGCAACCAGCCGTAACAGCAGACCCCTCATGCACCCTCCAGGGCGGCGAGGCCGGCACCGGCCCCACCGCGCTTACCAGAACAGAACCAATTACTTGGAGCGTCCGTCCGGCTCGTCTTTTTTCTTGTCATTACCCGGAATGAACGGGCTCCTCCGATGAAGACCGGCTTGTGCAGGTGGTGGTTTTTCTCGTCCATTTTGGCAATGAAACCGGACGGCGCTTTGAAGGTCTGACCGGCCATCGCCTCAATCACTTTGTCGGTGTCCGTGGTCTTGGCTTTCTCGACCGCCTGCTTCCACATGTAGATGCCGATGTAAGTGGCCTCCATGGGATCGTTGGTGAGCGGCCTGTCCGAACCCGGGAGCTTCTTAGCCTTGGCATAAGCCGACCATTTCTGAATGAAGCCGTCGTTCTCGGTGTTCTTCACCGACATGAAATAGTTCCAGGCGGCCAGATGCCCAACCAGCGGCTTGGTATCAACACCACGAAGCTCTTCCTCACCAACCGAGAAGGCCACCACGGGAACATCGGTGGCCTTCAGCCCCTGATTCCCGAGTTCCTTGTAGAACGGCACATTCGAATCGCCGTTGATGGTCGACACCACCGCAGTCTTGCCACCGGCTGCGAATTTCTTGATGTTGGCCACGATGGTCTGATAGTCGGAGTGCCCGAAGGGGGTGTAGACCTCATCGATATCTGAATCCTTCACGCCCTTGCTCTTCAGAAAGGCGCGCAGGATCCTGTTGGTCGTACGGGGATACACATAGTCGGTGCCCAGCAGGACGAAGCGCTTGGCCTCGCCACCATCGGCACTCATCAGATATTCCACGGCCGGAATCGCCTGCTGGTTGGGCGCCGCGCCGGTGTAGAACACATTCTTCGACAGCTCTTCGCCCTCGTACTGGACCGGGTAAAACAGCAGGCCGTTCAACTCTTCATACACCGGCAGCACCGACTTGCGCGAAACCGAGGTCCAGCAGCCAAAGGTGACCGCCACCTTGTCCTGGGTGAGCAGCTGGCGCGCCTTCTCGGCAAACAGAGGCCAGTTCGACGCGGGATCAACCACCACGGGCTCGAGCTTGCGGCCCAGAACGCCACCGGCTGCATTGATCTCGTCGATGGCCATCATGGCGACATCTTTGAGCACGGTCTCTGAAATCGCCATCGTGCCCGACAGCGAATGGAGGATGCCGACCTTGATGGGGCCTGCGCCCTGCGCGTGAACGGCGCCGGTGCCCGCGGTCAATGCAACCGCTGCGGCAAGGGCCTTGAGGGAGAAACGACGGTTCATGGGGTCACCTTGGAAAAGGGTGTTCGGTGAGAGGGAGGAGGAGTCCGCAAGCCTTTGCGGCAGTGGCAACTGCGCAAGAGCCGTGCCGGGACGGCGCGCACCACCTCGGGGCAAAAACCCCTCGTCGACCGAGGTTTAACCGACTGCCGCACCGCGCTTGGGCGGCGCCCGATCCAAACGCGGTGCAATTTGTGATTGATATGCGTCGTCACGGCTCATTGCCTGACCGACTTCGCGCTCGAGGTTTCGGCCGGAGCAAACCGGAGGGTGACGAGGGGCGCTCTGCTAGAGTTTCGGGTTTTCCGAAAGCGATCAGCGCACCGGGGGGCAACCGTCCCGCCGCGTGACCGCTCTATTTACCAGCCCACCTTCTGGACCCATCGCCCGTGCCCGATCTCAAAGTGCTCGCCTTCGATGTCTTTGGCACCGTCGTTGACTGGTACGGATCGATTTCCCGAGACGCCATGGCGGCACCGGTCGGCCTCCCCGCCGAGCGGGCACAGGCCTTTGCACTTGCCTGGCGCGAGGGCTACCGCCCAGCCATGCAGCGCGTACGCAGCGGCGAACTCGGCTGGACACGCATCGACGACCTGCACCGCATGATTCTCGACAGCATCCTGCCGCGATTTGGCCTTGAGCGCCTGACAGAGGCCGAGCGCTTCGCGCTCAACCTCGCCTGGCATCGGCTCGATCCCTGGCCCGACGCCCCCGCAGGTCTGCTCGCGCTTCGGAGCCGCTTTCAGGTCTGCACGCTTTCAAACGGCAATCTGAGTCTGCTCGCCGATCTGGCGCGCCATGGCGACCTGCGCTGGGATCTTATTTTGTCGGCTGAAGTGTTCCGTCACTACAAGCCCGATCCGCAAACCTATCGGGGCGTGGCCGACGTCTTTGGGCTTAAGCCCTCGCAGGTCATGCTGGTCGCCGCGCACAAAGACGATCTTCGAGCCGCCGCCGCCTGCGGACTGCGCACCGCCTACATTGAGCGACCGCTTGAGTTCGGCCCCGACGGCGTGGCCCGCGGCGTGAAGGATCTGTCACGCTCGCCCGATATTGATTATCACGCCACGGATTTCCTCGACCTCGCAAGACAGCTGGAGTGCTCGCCTTGATTCATGCCCCGTTCAACTGGCATCACCACTACCCGGCCCCTCGCACGCCGCAGTTCGCGCGCAACGTCGTTGCGACGTCGCAGTCGCTTGCGGCGCAAGCGGGCCTTCGGATGCTGATGCGTGGCGGCAATGCGGTCGACGCGGTGATCGCCGCCGCCGCGGCCATCACCATCGCCGAGCCGGTCTCCAACGGATTGGGTAGCGACGCGTTCGCCATCATCTGGGACGGCCAGTCGCTGCACGGGCTCAACGCCTCGGGTACCGCTCCTGCTGCCTGGGATCGCGCCTGGTTCGAGCGCCATCATGGCGGCGCGATCCCGATGCGCGGCTGGGGCTCGGTCACGGTGCCGGGCGCGGTCGGCGCCTGGGGCGCGCTCCATGAGAAATTCGGATCGCTTCCATTTGCCGACCTGCTCGCCCCCGCCATCGATATCGCACGCCGCGGCTACAACGTCACCCCTGTGGTGCAGCGCAAGTGGGCCGCGCAGATCGACAAGCTCCGCTCGCAGCCCGGCTTCGAGCAAGCCTTCATGCCGCACGGTCGGGCACCTGCCATCGGCGAGCGCTTCGTGTTCGAAGACGCCGCCCGAACGCTCGAACGCATCGCCGCCACCGGCGGCCGTGATTTCTATGAAGGCGAAACCGCCGAGGCCATCGCCCGCCATGCGCGCGAGCACGGCGGCGGCATCACGCTCGCCGATCTGCGTGACTGGCGTCCCGATTGGGTCGGCACGTTGTCTCGCAACTATCACGGCTACACGCTCCATGAGATTCCCCCCAACGGTCAGGGCATCGCAGCGTTGATGGCACTGGGCATCCTGTCGCACTTCGATCTCAAGTCGCTGCCGGTTGATTCCGCCGACAGCCGCCATTTGCAGATTGAAGCGATGAAGGCCGCCTTCAGCGAGGTCTATCGCCATGTGGCCGATGCCCGAGCCATGACCCGGGTCACGCCCGCTGACCTGCTCGATGACGGCCGGCTTGCCGCGCTCGCTTCGCGCATTCGCACCGACCGCGCCACCGACTTCGAACACGCGCTGCCGCCCGCGGGCGGCACCATCTACCTCACCGCGGCCGACGAGCGCGGCATGATGGTGTCGTTCATTCAATCCAACTACATGGGCTTTGGGTCTGGCGTGGTCGTGCCCGGGGTGGGCGTATCGCTGCAAAACCGCGGCTACGGCTTCACGCTCGACCCCTCGCACCCCAACTGCGTCGAGCCGGGCAAACGCCCCTTCCACACCATCATCCCCGCCTTCCTCATGCGCGACGGCCGGCCCCAGATGAGCTTTGGTGTCATGGGTGGCAACATGCAGCCGCAGGGCCATCTGCAGACGCTGGTCCGCATGGTCGACTACGGCCAGCACCCGCAGGCGGCCTGCGATGCGCCGCGCTGGAAGGTCAATCGCGGGCTCGCGGTCGATGTGGAAGACAGCATGGAGCCAGCGGTGGTCGAATCGCTTGCTGCGCGTGGCCATGCCATTTCCCGAATCGATGACCCCTACATGGATTTCGGCGCGGGCCAGTTCATCTGGAAACTGAGCGACAACCCTGAAGACGGCTACGTCGCCGCAAGCGACAGCCGGCGTGACGGCGCAGCCGTCGGATTCTGAGGAGCACTGACGCATGAACACCAAAACCTACGATCCGGTTCCAGCGAGGAAGGTCGCATTCATCGGCCTGGGCGTGATGGGCTATCCGATGGCGGGTCATCTGAAGCGCGCTGGCCATTCGGTCACGGTTTACAACCGTACTGCCGCCAAAGCCGACCAGTGGGCAGCGGAATATGGCGGCGCCACAGCGCCCACGCCGCGGCAGGCGGCGCACGATGCCGAGATCGTGTTTGCCTGCGTGGGCAATGACGACGACCTGCGCTCGGTGGTGCTCGGTGAACACGGCGCATTCGCAGGGATGAAGCAGGGCGCCATCTTCGTCGATCACACCACGGCCTCGGCGCTGGTCGCGCGCGAACTCCACGCGCAAGCCCGGGCACGCGGCTTCGACTTTGTCGACGCGCCGGTATCCGGCGGCCAGGCGGGTGCGGTCAACGGTCTCCTCACCGTCATGTGCGGTGGCGACCAGTCCGCCTTCGACGCGGTCCGCCCGACCGGCATGGCGTTTGCGCGTGCCTTCACCCGCATCGGCGACAGCGGCGCCGGCCAGCTCGCCAAAATGGTCAACCAGATCTGCATCGCGGGCCTGGTCCAGGGTCTGTCTGAAGGCGTCGCCTTCGGCATGAAGGCCGGGCTCGACATGAAGCTCGTACTCGAGGTGATCGGCAAGGGCGCGGCGCAGTCCTGGCAGATGGACAACCGCGGCGGCACGATGGTCGACAACAAATTCGAGTTTGGCTTTGCGGTTGACTGGATGCGCAAGGACCTTGGCCTGTGCATGGACGAGTCGCGGCGCAACGGCGCGGCGCTGCCGGTCACGGCCCTGGTCGACCAGTTTTACGGCGATGTGCAGCAGATGGGTGGCGGACGATACGATACGTCCAGCCTGATCTGCCGGCTCGACGGTCGGCGTGGCGGCAAGGCCTGACGCGGGTTGGCTCGCCTGCCCTCATGAACCACGCACCCACGCATGCGCCGCCTTGTCCGGTCGTTCGCGCTTGCGGTGGCAGCGCTTGCAACGCTCGCGTTCGTCGGAGGCTGCATGAGCCTTTTCAGCGGTCAGCGGCCTGATCATCTGGGCGCAAGCAACGGGCGACTCCAGCCGATCGCGGCGGATCGCCCGAACTCGGTATCAAGCTTTGCCGAGACGCCTTATCACCGCATCGAGCCGCTCGCTGCCGGCCCGGAGCCTGAGCGCAGCTTCGCGCGGCTCGTGTCCCTGGTTGCGGCCGAGCCTCGGGTGCGCGTGATCGACCAGCGGCCCGGCTATCTGTATGCCGAATTCCGCAGCCGCTGGCTGGGATTCGTCGACGACGTCGAATTCCTGCTTGATCCCGCTCATGCGATCATCCACGTCCGCTCAGCCTCGCGCCTGGGTCACAGCGATCTGGGCGTGAACCGCCGGCGGATCGAACACCTGCGTGCCCGTCTGCAGGCGGGCGCGCAGCCTGCATCGTCTTCTGCCACCGGCGCATCACGCGCCTCATCCGGAGAATCTTCCATGACCACCCACACCACCGAATCGGGTCTGCAGTATCAGGACGTCGTCGAGGGCAGCGGCGACGAAGCCAAAAGCGGCGCCTATGTGTCCGTGCACTACACCGGCTGGCTCTATGAAAACGGCGAGGCCGGCCGCAAGTTTGATTCCAGCAAGGACCGCAACGACCCCTTCAGCTTTCCGCTTGGCGCAGGCCATGTGATTCGCGGCTGGGACGAGGGTGTCGCAGGCATGCGAATCGGCGGCACGCGTCGACTCATCATTCCGCCACAGTTGGGCTATGGCGCGCGCGGTGCAGGCGGTGTCATTCCCCCCAACGCCACGCTGTTGTTTGAAGTGGAGCTCCTCGGTGTCTGAGAATGCAGACCGCCCGTCGAATTTTCTTCGCGGGCTGATCGAGTCAGACCTGGCGGCAGGTCGTCATGCAGGCCGCCACTGGGCGGGCCGCCCCGGCGTTGCCGCCGAGCACCGCGCGGCCGCGCTCGACCCTGCCCGAATCCGCACCCGCTTTCCTCCTGAGCCCAACGGCTATCTGCATGTTGGGCATGCCAAATCCATCTGCCTGAATTTTGGCCTGGCGCGCGATTATGGCGGCCGATGCCACATGCGCTTTGACGATACCAACCCCGTCAAGGAAGACCAGGAATACGTTGATTCGATCCTCGATGCGGTGCGCTGGCTGGGATTCAACTGGAATGCCGACGGCGAAAACAATCTCTACTACGCAAGCGACTATTTCGACCAGCTGTGGGCATTTGCCGAATGGCTGGTGCAGGCTGGCCACGCCTATGTCGATTCGCAGAGCGCCGACGACATGCGCGCCGGCCGCGGCACATTGACCGAGCCAGGGCGCAATTCGCCGTTTCGCGATCGCAGCGCCGACGAGAGCCTGCGGCTCATGCGCGAGATGAGAGAGGGCAAACACCCCGAGGGCAGTCATGTGGTGCGCGCCCGCATCGACATGGCCTCGCCCAACATGAACATGCGCGACCCTGCGCTCTACCGGATCCGCTTTGCAGAGCACCACCGCACCGGTGCCAAGTGGTGCGTTTACCCCATGTACGACTATGCGCATCCGATTTCGGACGCGCTCGAGAACATCACGCATTCGATCTGTACGCTCGAGTTCGCCGATCACCGGCCGCTCTACGACTGGTTGCTCGAGCGCCTGGCCGAGGGCGGTTTCTTCGACCAGCCGCTGCCGCAGCAGATCGAATTCGCGCGGCTAAACCTCAGCTATGCCATCACCAGCAAGCGAAAGCTCCAGGATCTGGTGCAGCGCGGGCTGGTGACCGGCTGGGACGATCCCCGGATGCCGACCATCGTGGGGCTTCGCCGGCGTGGCTACACGCCTTCATCGCTTCATCTCTTTGCCGAACGAATTGGCGTTGCCAAGTCGGACTCCTGGATCGACATGAGCGTGCTCGAACAGGCGCTCCGGGACGACCTGGAGGCAAGCGCCGCCCGCGCGGTGGCTGTGCTGGATCCGCTCAGGCTGGTGATCGAATCCTGGCCGGAAGATCGTGAGGACGACTGCAGTGCACCGGTTCATCCACAGCAACCCGAACGGGGCCGTCGCAGCTTCCCGTTCACGCGCGAGCTCTTCATCGAGCGCGAGGATTTCGCCGAGATACCACCCAAGGGCTTCTTCAGGCTGTTCCCCGGCAACAAGGTAAGGCTGCGCTACGGCTACGTCATTGAATGCACCGGCTTTGACCGAGATGCGTCGGGCGCCATCACCTGCGTGCGAGCCCGCCATTTCGACGATTCAAAATCGGGCACACCGGGTGCTGATCTCTACAAGGTGAAGGGCAATATCCACTGGGTGTCGGCGAAGCACGCCCTGCGCGCACAGGTGAGGCTCTACGACCGGCTCTACCGCGAGCCGCAGCCTGATGCGGGCGGCCGTGACCACCTGCAGTCGCTGAACCCGGATTCGCTTCGCACCCTTGAAGCCATGCTCGAACCAGCGCTCGCCACTGCCGCGCCCGAAGACCGGTTTCAGTTCGAGCGGCATGGCTATTTTGTGGCTGACCGCACCGACTCGAAGCCAGGCGTACCGGTCTTCAACCGGGCGGTAGCGCTCAAAGACTCCTGGGCGAGCGGCGCGCGGGGTTAACGGCGCAGCACCGAATCGGCGACGAACGGATTGTGTTGCCGTTCATCGCCGAACGTGGACATGGGTCCATGACCCGGCACGAAGGCCACGTCATTGCCGAGCGGCCAGAGCCTGCCTGTGATCGACTGAATCAGCGTTTCGTAGTTGCCGCGCGGAAAATCGGTGCGGCCAATTGAGCCCTGAAACAGCACATCACCCACGATCGCAAGCCGACTGGGCGCGTGAAAGAAGATGACGTGTCCGGGGGTGTGCCCCGGGCAGTGCCGCACCTCGAGCGTCTGCTCGCCGAAGGTCACCGTATCACCATCGGCAAGCCAGCGATCAGGTTCGAAGGCCTCGAGCCGCGCAAACCCGAAACGCGCCCCCTGTTCCGGCAACTGATCGATCCAGAAACGGTCATCCGGGTGCGGCCCCTCGAGCGGAACCCGATGGCTGCGCGCAAATTGGGCGGACTGCCCGCAGTGGTCGATGTGGCCGTGGGTGAGGAATACTTTTTCGAGCGTGGCCCCTTCGGAGGCGAGTGCCCGTTCGACGCGGTCTAGATCACCACCCGGATCAACTGCGGCGGCAAGTCGTGTGCGCTCGCAGATCAGCACCGAACAGTTCTGCTCGAAGGGGGTGACCGGAACGATCAGCAGTTTCAGGGACATGAACAGGGCTCAGTCGCGTGGCGCGGTGGGATGGTTGGGCTGCCAGGCATTCTGACGCAGAAGTTCGAACGGCACGATCCGAAGCGCGTTCTCATGGGTGGCCTCAAGCACCACGGGCGGGGCGACCCCGGCCACGCAGGCCTCGAGCCAGCGGCTTGCGCACAGGCACCAGCGGTCACCCGGCTTGAGGCCGGCAAAGCGCCACTGGGGGCGGGGCGTCACCAGATCATTGCCGCGCAACAGGGAGAAATCGAGAAACTCGCGCGTCACGCGCGCGCAAACCGTGTGACTGCCGGCATCTTGCGGCCCGGTCTCACAACATCCGGTTCGCATGAAACCGGTGAGGGGGTCGAACGAGCAGGCCTGTAACGGGCTGCCAAGCACATTCAACGGACGGTCGGTGGTCACGGCGCTTCCTTCGTTGTTGCGCCGGTATTGTCGCATCGAGAATGGACCCGGTACCAGCCGATTTCCCTTTGTCTTCTGAGCCTGATCGAAGATCGCACCAGTGCGGATTGATAAGTTGCGCCTGCACTGAGTGAGGGTCCCACCCGCGCACGGTGAACGTGACGCCCGCGCTTATCATGACGGGGCCGTTCCCTTCGCCCATCGCCATGCGTTCATCCTCGGACCTTCCTGACCTGCTCGGCGCGCCACCACCGCGCCGGGGTGAGCCCGCCCCCTGCGCGGTCCGATTGACCCGGCCGCCAGTGCTGGCGCCCTTTGACGCCCGCCTCTTTCTCGGCACCTCCTCCTGGTCATTCCCTGGGTGGGAGGGGCTGATCTACGAGCAGGCGCTGCCCGAGTCGAAGCTCTCACGCCAGGGGCTGACCGCCTACTCGCAACATCCGCTGCTGAACGCGGTGGGAATCGACCGCGGCTTTTACTCGCCGATGAGCCGCGCCCAGTTCGAGCAATACGCGTCGCAGGTACCCGCTTCGTTCCGATTCCTCGTAAAGGCGCCGCAACTCATCACCGACGCCACCATTCGCGACGAATCGGGCCGGCCGGGCGCCCTCAACCCTCACCACCTCGATGCCGCTGCCGCGATCACCCATTTTGTCGAGCCCTGCCTCGAGGGTCTGGGCGGAAAGGCGGGCGTGCTGGTGTTCCAGGTCTCACCCCTGCCGCGGGGCTGGCTCGCCGACACCCCTGGCTGGATCGCACGGCTGGGCGCTTTTCTGTCGCAACTCCCGACGGGCCCTTGTTATGCGGTCGAGTTGCGCGATCCGGCGCTGGTCACGCCGCGGTTGATGCGAACCCTCGCCGACACCGGGGTTCACTACTGCGTGAGCCTGCACGACCGGATGCCGCCCATCGACCGGCAGCTACGCGCACTCGACGCGCTTGATGCCATGGCGCCTGGCCCCCTGATCGTGCGCTGGAACCTGCATCAGGGACTTCGCTACAACGCAGCGCGCGAGCAGTACGCACCGTTCAACCGGCTGATCGATGAAGATCTGCCTACGCGCAGCCTCCTTGCCGCCCGGGCAGCAACCACCCTTCGCGCTGGACGCACTGTGACCGTCATTGCCAACAACAAGGCCGAGGGCAGCGCACCGCTCACGCTCAACCGGCTGGCGCAGGCGATCGCAGAAGCAACGGCCGCGCAGACGTGATCAGCTTCGCGCAAAGCGCGAGCCGAAGCTTTTCCGGTATTTGGCCACCTTGGGTGCCACCACCATCCTGCAATAGCCCTGCCAGGGATTGCGCTCGAAATAACGCTGGTGATAGGCCTCGGCCGGGAAGTAGTTCGAAAGCGGCGTGACTTCCGTGACGATGGGGTCATCAAACACGCGGTTGCGTGTGAGTGTGTCGATCACGGCCTGCGCATCGGCTCGCTGACCCTCATCCATCGTGAAAATCGCCGACCGGTATTGCGGCCCCACATCATTGCCCTGCTGGTTGGGCGTGGTCGGGTCATGGATCACAAAGAAGATTTCAAGCAGCTCGCGAAAGCTGATCTGGGCATCGTCGAATTCGATTCGAACCACTTCGGCATGACCGGTGTTGCCGTCGCAGATCTGCTCATAGGTCGGCGACTGAACATGGCCTCCACAGTAGCCCGACTCGACCGCCGTGACGCCCTTCACCTCGAGGAAAACCGCCTCGGTACACCAGAAACAGCCCCCGCCAAACACCGCCTGTCGCATCATTTTGTTTGCCTCACTTGGCCTGCGCGCCGCGCGCGCGCCTGGCATCCGGCCGGCCACGCGCGAGCGTGCTGTGCAGCTGGCTTGCGCCAGTGTGGTATTGAAGCGGCCACGACACGCCTCGGTAATCCTGCTCGGCTGCAGCACGCAGTGTGAAATACGGATCAGCAAGATGCGGCCGGGCGAGCGCCACCAGATCGGCGCGCCCCGACAAGAGCAGCGTATTCACCTGATCGCCCGAGGTGATCGCGCCGACCGCCATGGTGGGCATGCCCACTTCCAGACGGATCTGCTCGGAGAAGCCCGCCTGATACATGCGGCCATAGACCGGGCGCGCAGCCGGATCGGTCTGGCCGGTGGACACATCCATCAGATCGCAACCTGCCGATTTGAGTGCGCGCGCCACCTGAACCGAATCGGCAGCGGTCTGGCCGCCCTCGATCCAGTCGGTTGCAGAGATGCGAACGCTGATCGGGCGCTCGCGCGGCCAGGCGGCGCGAACCGCCTCGAACACCTCGAGCGGAAACCGCATGCGGTTCCTGAGCGAGCCACCGTAGCGATCGGTCCGGCGATTGGTAATCGGCGAGAGAAAACTTGCAAGCAGGTAGCCATGCGCCATATGCACTTCGATCATGTCGAAGTCGGTCTCGACCGTGAGCGTCGTTGCACGCACAAACTGCGCGATCACTTCGTCCATATCGGCACGATTCATTTCGCGCGGCACCTGATTCACGCCGTCGCGGTAGGGAATCGGCGAGGGCGCAATGAGCGGCCAGTTGCGGTGGGTGTCGGCAAGCGGCATGTCCATCGCTTCCCAGCCCACCTGGGTGGAGCCCTTCCTGCCCGCGTGACCCAGCTGCATGCAGAGCTTCGATGCCGTGTTCGCATGCACGAAATCGGCGATGCGTCGGAAGCCCTGTGCCTGCTCGCGGTTCCAGAGCCCGGTGCACCCGGGCGTGATGCGGCCCTCGGGCGACACGCAGGTCATTTCAACAAAAACCAGGCCGGCGCCGCCTTGAGCGCGCGAACCGTAGTGAACCAGATGCCAGTCGTTGGGCACGCCGTCGACGGCCGAGTACTGCGCCATGGGCGACACCACCACCCGGTTGGGCAGCCACAGATCACGCAGCCGGAATGGCGCGAACATGGGCGGCGCGTCGAGCCACGCGGGCGCGTCGGTGCGCTTGCCCGTCACCGGGTCGGTGCCGGTCTGGGGAATGCGCAGGCGCTTGGCCTCGTTGCGATTCCACCAGCGGGTGGCATCGGCCACCAGCGCGGCGTCGCGCATTTTGAGGTTGTCGTAAGTGATTTGTTTGCTTCGCGTGAGAAGCGATACGTTGAACTGCACCGGATCCATCTTCCAGAACCGTGCGACGTTTTCGAAGAACACCAACGACACGTTGGCCGAGTGCTGGATGCGGCTTGCCTCCTGGCTGCGCACCTCCTGATAGGCGGCCAGCGCGTCATCGATCGCCTGCGGCGTGGCCACTTTCGCGCCCGCACCGAATTTCGACACCAGCGCCCCGTGCAGCGTAATGGCGTCTTCCAGCGCGAGCTTGGTGCCCGAGCCGATCGAAAAATGCGCGGTGTGGGCGGCGTCGCCCAGCAGCACAAAGGGAATCCCGTTCAGCCGGTTCCACCAGGTGCGGCAGTTGATGGTGGGAAACTGCCGCCAGTGCGAGCGGTTGGAGAGCAGGCGCGCGCCCTTCAGATCATCGGCGAACACTTTTTCAACCAGCGCCACCGTTGCGGCCTCATCGGTGATGCTGAGCCCGGAGGCGAGCCAGGCGGCATCGGTGGTTTCGATCACGATGGTGGATTCACCCTCGGTGTACTGATAGGCGTGCATCGCCCAGACGCCGCCCGCATGTTCGCGAAAGCTGTAATAGAAACCGGGCAGATTCATTTTCGCGCCCAGCCAGACGAAACGATTGGTGCGCTGATCAACCATTGGCCCGAATGCATCGCGCCAGCCCTCGCGAATGGCGCTGTTGATGCCGTCAGCTGCGAGCACTAGGTCGGCGCCGCGATGTGACTCGGGCCCTTCATCGTCAGTTTGATAGCGAACGGGAATGCCCAGCTGCGCGGCGCGCCGCTGCAAGATCTCGAGGAGCGTGAGACGGCGGATGCCCGAAAAGCCGTGGCCCGACGACTTCATCACCCGGCCCTGGTACTGGACGAAGATGTCGTCCCAATAGGCGAAGTTGGCTGCGATGTCGGCATGGCTCTCCGGATCCGCCGCACGCAGGTTGCCCAGCGTTTCGTCCGACAGCACGATGCCGAATCCGAAGGTGTCGTCGGCACGATTTCGCTCCACCACCTCGATCTGCGCGTCGGAGAACGATTTCTTCAGCAGGATTGCCGAATAGAGCCCGGCGGGGCCGCCGCCAATCACGTCAATTCGCATGGATGTCCTCGGGTCGGGAGCTGGCCGCGGGGCAGTCAGGGCCGGGGCGCGGCGGTTCCGGCTTGTCCGGAATTTGCTTTAAGTCTAAAGTATTTCGTCTGATCCCGGTCAAATCCCCATCACTCTCACGCGCTTTGCGCCCGAGGCTTTCGATGCAGATTCTTCAACCGCCCGACTGGGCGCGTCCGCGCGGCTATTCAAACGGCATCGCCGCACGCGGCACGCTGGTCTCCATCGCCGGCCAGATCGGCTGGGATGCGCAGTGCCGCTTTGCAGACGGCGGTTTTGTCGGCCAGTGCCGGCAGGCCATCGCCAACATTCTGGAGGTGCTCGCGCAGGCAGGCGGACGCCCCGAGCACATCGTTCGCATGACCTGGTATGTCACCGACAAGGCGGAATACCTGGCTGCCGGCAAGGCGCTGGGCGATGCCTACAAATCGCTCATGCGAACCATAGACGGCCGGGTGCATTACCCCGTCATGACTGCGGTGCAAGTGGTGGCACTGATCGAAGACCTGGCCAAGGTCGAGATCGAAGCCACTGCAGTGATCCCGGATGCCTGACGGGCTCTTTGCCCGCAAAGATAGAATCGCGCCTTTCCAAGGAGTTCCGATGTCCAGCGCCAAGGCCCAGTTCAACTGGCAGGATCCGTTCCTGCTCGACGCCCAACTCACCGACGACGAGCGCATGATTCGCGAAGCGGCCAGCGCCTATTGCCAGGAAAGGCTCGCGCCAAGGGTGGTGGAGGCTTTCCGCGCCGAGTCCACCGACCCCGAGATCTTTCGCGAGATGGGCCAAATCGGACTGCTGGGTCCCACCATCCCGGCCGAATATGGCGGCCCAGGGCTGAACTACGTGGCCTACGGCCTGATCGCCCGCGAGGTCGAGCGGGTGGATTCGGGCTACCGCTCCATGATGAGCGTGCAGAGCTCGCTCGTGATGCTGCCCATCTACGAGTTCGGCACCGAGGCGCAGCGAAAGCGCTATCTGCCCAAGCTCGCCACCGGCGAATACATCGGCTGTTTCGGTCTCACCGAACCCAATCACGGATCGGATCCGGGCTCGATGGAAACCCGCGCGCGCGCTGTGCCCGGCGGCTATGAGCTCACCGGCAGCAAGATGTGGATCTCCAACAGCCCGTTCGCCGACGTGTTCGTGGTGTGGGCAAAGTGTCAGGGCGGCGACTTCGATGGCCGCATCAAGGGGTTCATCCTCGAGAAAGGCATGAAGGGACTGTCCGCGCCCAAGATCAAGGGCAAGGTAGGCCTGCGCGCGTCAACCACCGGCGAAATCGTGATGGACCGTGTCGCGGTGGACGAGTCGGCGCTGCTTCCCGGTGTCGAGGGCCTGCGTGGTCCGTTCACCTGCCTCAACAGCGCGCGCTACGGCATTGCCTGGGGGGCGCTCGGCGCAGCCGAAGACTGCTGGGTGCGCGCCCGTCAATACGTGCTCGACCGCAAGCAGTTCGGCCGGCCGCTCGCTGCCAATCAGCTGATCCAGAAAAAGCTCGCCGACATGCAGACCGAGATCGCGCTCGGCCTTCAGGGCTGCTTGCGGCTGGGCCGCATGAAGGAGGAAGGCAGCGCGTCGGTGGAAATCACCTCCATTCTCAAACGCAACTCCTGCGGCAAGGCGCTCGACGTCGCCCGCATGGCGCGCGACATGATGGGCGGCAACGGCATCAGCGATGAATTCGGCGTCGCGCGCCATCTGGTGAACCTCGAGGTGGTGAACACCTACGAGGGCACGCACGACATCCACGCCCTCATTCTCGGCCGCGCTCAAACCGGTATTCAGGCGTTCTTCTGAGCCCGGGCGTGCCGGACCAGGCGGCGCGCCCCGATCATGACTGAGCGCGCGGTCGCCAGCCCCCGGGCTGAGTTGGATGATGCGCAGATCCATCGCATCATCGGCGGGCTGGCAGTTGCCATGTTTCTGGCGGCACTCGACCAGACCCTGGTCGCGGTCGCATTGCTTTCGATCGGCCGTGACCTGGGTGACCTTGATCTGATGCCCTGGGTGATTGCCGCTTACCTGGTCGCGGCCACCATCTCGGCCCCGATCTTCGGCAAACTCTCTGATCTGCATGGCCGCTGGCCGATGCTTGCTGTGGCGCTTGCCACCGGCATCGGCGCCTCGCTCATCTGCGCGCTCAGCCCTTCAATGCCCATGCTGATCGCGGCACGGATCCTGCAGGGCATCGGTGGCGGTTCGGTCATTGCGCTGGTTCAGACGGTGGTCGCCGACGTCGCCCCCGGCGCGCGTCGCGGGCGCTATCAGGGCTGGTTCTCGGGCGTGTACGCGGCCGCCTCGGTGATGGGGCCCGTGCTGGGGGGCTTGATCGCCGAACACATCGGCTGGCGCGGCATTTTTCTCATCAACCTTCCCACTGGCGTGATCGCCTTCGTGCTGGCCCGACGAGCGCTCGCGGGGCTGCCGCGGACCGCCCGCAAGCGGCCGATCGACTACGCGGGAGCCGTGCTGCTCGCAGGCGGACTGTCTACGCTCATGATCGCGCTGACCCGTCTCGGTCAGGGCGTGTCCTGGATCGCTCCATCCACCCTTGTGCTGGCCGCAGCCGGCGTGTTGCTCCTGGTGCTCTGCGCCTGGCGCGAGCATCATGCGCCGGAGCCGCTGCTTCCTCCAGTCCTGTTCACCGATCCGGTGCTGGTTCGCTGCTACAGCCTCTTCGGCCTCGCCTTTTTCACCCTGATGGGACTGTCGGTCCTGCTGCCGCTCTGGATGCAATCCGCCTCCGGACTCGGTCTGGACCGGATCGCGATCCTGCTTCTGCCGTTCACGCTGTCCTCGCCGCTCGCTGCCTTTCTTGCAGGCAGGCGCATTTCGCGCGGCGGCCGTATGCGAACACAGCGCCTGGCGGGCAGTTGGGTGACCGCTGCAGGACTCGCGGTGCTCACGATCGCCACCCCCGATGCGCTCGTCTGGTTCGTGCTGGGGACGGTCGTGTGCGGTCTGGGCATGGGCATGGTGATGCCGGCCACGCTGATGACTGTGCAATCACGCGTGAGCGCTGATCGGATGGGGATTGCCACCGCATCGGCGGGGTTGTTCCGTTCGCTGGGCGGCGCCTTGGGCGTTGCGCTCTTGAGCGCAGTGCTTTTCGGCCTCGCCGCCGACGATGGCCCAGACCGTGCGGGCGGTGCGGCGGCACTGCGTGCCGCCCTGACCTCGGGTGGAGACGCCTCCGCACTGCAGCCGGCCTTTCAACTTACTTTCGTGGTGGCCACCGCGGTGTCCCTGATTGCCCTTCTGATCGCCTGGACGATTCCCGCACAGGACGGACGGCCCGAGGGTTGAGCGACGCGGGCGCGCGTCTCTCAATCGACGCGGTCGTTCACGCAAACGCCTCGCCCATCCGCACCGGTCGGCCAGTTTCCCATCCTGGCCACAAGCCTGCGGCTGCTCGGGGCACCAGCATGATGACCGTTGAGCCCAACAGGAAACGACCCATCTCCTCGCCCTGCCTGAGGCTCACCGGCGTATCGGTGTAGTCCCAGCGTCGGATCGTGCCCGGGCGCGGGGGATTGACCACCCCGTGCCAGACAGTGGCCATGCTGCCCACGATGGTGGCGCCTACCAGCACCATGACAAAAGGCATGGCGTGAGCGCCCTCGAATTCGCAGACCACGCGTTCATTGCGCGCAAAGAGCCCGGGGATACCGCGTGCAGTCACCGGATTGACCGAATAGAGCGCACCGGGCACATGCCGCATGGACAGCAGTCTGCCATCGGCGGGCATGTGGATCCGGTGGTAGTCACGCGGGCTGAGGTAGAGCGTTGCGAACGCACCATCGGTGAAGGCGCGCGCGAGCACCTCGTCACCACCCAACAACTCGGTGACGGTGTAGGAATGGCCCTTCGCCTGCACCAGAGACCCGTTTCGGATCGGGCCACACTGGCTCACCGCGCCATCCACCGGACAGATCCAGGACGAGCGCGCAAGCGGCCGCACATCGTCGCGAAGCGGTCGCGTAAAAAATGCGTTGAAGCTCGGGTAGGCTGAAGGCTCGGGGACCGCCGCCTCGGCCATGTCGACCTGGTACCGGGCAATGAACCGCCGAATGGCAAACTGCGTAAGCGCCCCCGCTTCACGCGCGGCGAGCCAGCCCATCGCCTGGGTGAGCGCCTGCTTGGGGAGCAGACGCTGCATCAGCAGAAACAGCCGGTCGGAGGTGTCAGACATAGCGGCGACTGATGGTCTCGGCCACGCACACCGGCTTGTCTGAGCCCTTGCGCTCGATGGTGGCCTCCATGGTCACCTGCATGCCCTGACCGGCCACGTCCTCGATGCCCACCAGACGAAACCGCGCCCGAAGCTCGCTGCCGACCGGAACAGGCGAGGTGAAGCGAACACGATTGAGGCCGTAGTTGACACTCATGCGCACATCGTCGAATCGCAACGCATCCTGGATGAAAAGCGGCAGCATGGAAAGCGTGAGAAACCCGTGCGCGATGGTGGCGCCGAACGGACCGGATGCAGCCCGGTCGGGGTCGACGTGAATCCATTGATGGTCGCCCGTAGCGTCGGCAAACTGATTGATGCGCGGCTGGTCCACCACGAACCAGTTGCTCACTGCAAGCTCTTCACCAACCATCGACTTGAGGTCACCGAGACGGGGAATGGTTCGCATCGAAGATTCCACCCTGGACGATTAAAGCGGCATTATCGCGCGATGCGCACACCGTCTGCGCGCGATCAAGCCGAGCGAGCAGCGATTGCCGCCATTCGAACGGTATCTGCTTCCGATCAAGACGTGCGGCCACCCAGCAGGTGCAATCGCGCTTTCAGCCGAAGCCGATCCATGAATGCACCCGATACGCTGGCCCGCCCCGTTTCCGACGCTGCGCACAGCGCGCTCCTCGCGGACCTTTACCAGTTCACGATGCTGCAGGCTTATCACGCTGCTGGCATGCATGGGCAGGCGAGCTTCGAGCTGTTCTGCCGCAGGCTCCCGTCGCGGCGAGGCTTCATGATGGCGTCGGGTCTGGAGCCTGCCCTCGAATGGCTCGAGGCACTGCACTTTCAATCGCATGAGCTTGACTGGCTCGGCAGCACGGGCCGGTTCAGCCCCGAGCTGATCGCGATGCTTCGAGACTGGCGATTCACCGGTGAGGTCAGCGCAGTTCCGGAAGGCACCATTGTCTTCCCTGGTGAACCCATCCTTCGCGTGACGGCACCGATCGGCGAGGCGCAGCTCGTTGAGAGCCGGATCCTGAATATGATTCACGCGCACAGCCTGATCGCAACCAAAGCGGCACGCTGTGTCATGGTCGCTGGCGGCGTTTCGCTGATCGAGTTCGGCATGCGTCGCGCACATGGCGCGGATGCCGCAATGATCGCTGCCCGCGCCTCGGTGATCGCCGGGTTCGAGGGCACCGCCAATGTACTCGCAGGCATGTGCGACGGGCTTCCGCTTGCAGGCACGATGGCCCATTCGTTTGTACTTGCACACGAGGCCGAGGCAATCGCCTTCGAGCATTTCGGGCACGCCAATCCCGGCCACACTGCA
>RFXC01000311.1 GCA_009921765.1 Betaproteobacteria bacterium
CAGGGCTTGCGCGTTGCTGGGGCCTGCGATCAAGCCAACGATCGTCAGTCGCGCTTTCGCGCTCTGCCCGTATTGCCAACTGCGAAACGGACAGATCTACGGGGACGGTCAGGGTGGGCAGTTCTGCCAGTGCGCGGACTGCGGTCCGATCGCGCTCAGGGCGGATGACCGCGCAGCGGTGATGCTCGATGAGCAGTGGCTGCGCTCGCGCCTGCGCATGGCACTCGAAATCGAGAGCCGCGACGGCGTCACAGACATTGCCGACGGTGTCTGGCGCCTGGGTGACGCGCGTCGTGAACCGGTGCTGCTTGCCCGCAGTCTCATACGCCTTTGGGCCGAGCCATCGATCTTTGATCGGGTGAGGGTGGCGGGTGCAGGCATCCGCGTGATCGCGCCGCAGTCCGAGCGCGTGCGGGGATCGCCGTTTGCGAGCGGCATTGATTGGTTGCCGCTTGAGGAGCGCTTCAGTTTCTACGGTGGACGGATTTCGTTCATTCCCGATCCCGCGCGTCACCGGGCGGAGGAGCCTGCGCCAACAGATCCGACTACGCCCGTCTTTGGACCTTTCTCCGCCGACTTCCGATGGGTGACGCTACCCGACTGGCCTCACGGACCGATCCGATGCACCGAGGGGCAGGCCGCGATATTCGAGGCCTTGTGGTTCTTCAAAGGCGTCGAGGTCGACGGCGAGCGAATCATGCAGCGCGCTGGCCAATCGAGCGACAAGCCGATGGATCTCTTCAAGGTGAAGACGCAGTACAAGGGAAAGCCGGAACATGAAGGGCCGCTCTTCGCTTACCGTGCGCTGGTGCGGTCACGCAGGCGCGAGGGCTTGTATGCGATGCCGTGTGCGGCAGCTGCTTCCGGATCGGCATGACGCTCTGGCTATCCCGCTCAACCGTTACACCACTTCACCGGACACACGTCCAAGCGGTTGGGCTGGTTGGCGGTCTGCGCGCGCTTCAGCGATAAGATTCGCGGGGGCTTCAAGCGAACGACGATATCAAGACGGCCCCGCCAATTCGCTTAAGTTCACCCGATTGGATGCTTATGCCATGAAGTTCATCACCATCGCTGTGAGCCTTGCCGCTCTGCTGACGTGCATTCCCATCAAGGCTCAAACGCCCGAGCAATGGACAAAATGGGGCACCTTGGTACACGGGGGGTTCGGAAGTTTGATCGCCTACGGCATTCGCGTCGGTGACGATGCACTCAAACGCCTGAACGCGCAAAAAAGAGAGGTCATCGTCGAATACTTCGACAACCCGGCCGCCCCTTGCGCCTGCGTGGCCGACGGGATTGCCATCGCCGTGACGGCCAGCCTGGGACAGCGCAGCCTAAGACTCTCTGACAACAACGCCCCGAGCCATCTGCTGGCAAGGGTAATTTTTACGGACAAGGAAACCAAGCAGACTGCGATCTACGAACTGCCATGGACTGCACTGGCGCAGATGGGTGAGATCAATAGCCGTCTACCACCCGAGCAACGATATGCAGCCGTGATGAAACTGGATACAGACAAGCTGTACTCGGTGATGCAGCCTCGCTGACACCATCATGCGGACTCGCCGATGCACGCGATGCTGTGTCCGGGGGCAGGCGATCCCCGCTTTCCGCTAAGATAGACCGATGCTGACCATGTCAAGACTTCGCTCCGGCCTACCGCGGTTCGCGGGCATCTTGCTTTGCATGCTCGTGTTCTCGCACGTGTTCTCGGTCCTGAACGCGTCTACGGCCCGGGCATCCAGTCTCTTGACCGTTTGTACGAGTGCCGGACTGGTCCAGCTCCAATTCGATCCGGGATCACCCGCCTCGGGTTCGAAAGAGCATCGTGCGGGTCTTGACTGTCCGCTGTGTTCGCCTGGTACTGCACCGCCAGCGAGTTGCACCATCATCGCTCGGATCGACCTGCCGCTCTTTTCAGAGCCCACCGGTCATCTCACTTGTCTCCGCAGTGCTCGAGACGTAGGTCCTCCTCTCCCCGCCCGCGGCCCCCCTTCCGCCTGACGTTCCGCGCAGAATTCGCTCGCAATCCATCGCGGTTGTCGGGCCTGCTTCGTTTCGACTCTCGGTCTCATCCATAGCATCGCTGGACGCAAGCAGTGGGCGTTTCCACGCCGCATCGCGTTCTCGGCGCCGTACTGGTTACCAGAGTCGTTCGTAGTCAGTTCAATTCAGATTTCTTTCAGGGGACAACATGCTTCCCATCCAATCTAGCGCCGCGCGCCGCGCCACGGATTTCGCGCGTTCGTTGCTATTTGCACTCATAGCCCTTTTCTCAGCAAGCGCCGCCATCGCACACGGCGCGAGCGCCGGAGACATTGAAGTCGAACACCCCTATGCACTACCGACGCCACCCGGTGCGAAAACGGGTGCGGTGTATTTCAGGGCGCTACGCAACTCAGGTCGCCAACCCGATCGCCTCATCGGCGCCAGCACGCTTGCAGCGGCTCGTGTCGAGATACACGAAAGTGTGATCGACAACGCAGGGGTCATGCGGATGCGCGAGCTCGAGTCAATCGATCTCCCCGCGCGTAAGGAAGTCAGACCGCGCCACCAAGGCCACCTGCATCTGATGCTCGTCGATCTGAAGGCTCCGCTTGAAAACGGCGGCCGCTTTCCGATTCGGCTCAAGTTCGAGCGCAGCGGTGAGGTCGAAGTGATGGTGTGGGTTCAGCAGCCCAAACGTGGCGCCGCAGCCGAGCACCGCCACTAAAGCCGATATCCCCAATCCCTGACCATTTCAAATCGCTTGAGAGTCCCATGATGACATTGACTCAGAACTGTTTCGAAACGCTGCGGTCGCATCGCCTGACCGCTTTCAGCACCCGACTGACAGCCGTTGCGATTGTGGCCTTGCTGTCCGCATGCTCAACCCCTCAGCCGAGCGCAACAGGATCAGGCCGCCAAGACGTGACGCTACGTTTTGAAGCTCAGATCAATGGCCAGCCATTTCGATGCGGAGAGCGCTACATCCAAGTGGGCAGCAAAGCGGCCACCGTTACGCCTACCGATTTCCGGTTCTTCGTCAGTGGCATCGAGCTGCTGGACCGAAATGGAAAGGCGGTGCCGCTTTCGCTCGAGCAAGACGGTCGCTGGCAGCTGGGAAACATTGCGCTGCTCGACTTTGAAGATGGCTCGGGCCCATGCCGAAACGGTTCGACCGCCCTCAATACAACGGTCCGGGGGTCTGTCGCGGCGGGTGAATACGCGGGGCTGCGGTTTACGCTGGGCGTACCTTTCGAACACAACCATGCGGACCCCACGACAGCACCGGCGCCATTGAACAACACGGCGATGTTTTGGAACTGGCGTGGAGGCTACAAGTTTCTGAAGGTCGACATGGCCTCTACAGGATCAGCGGCCACCGCACAAACCGCCGGGATGCATGGCGCGCATGCCGCTGGCAGCGGACATGCAGGTTCCGGTGGGCAGCACGCCGGAGCCAGTGGCCACGGAGGGGCCCCGGGCTATTCGATTCATCTGGGCAGCACCGTGTGTTCGTCAGCGTCGCCCACAGTGGCTCCGACCGTCTGCGCCAATCCCAATCGGGTCACCGTTCACTTTGACAAGTTCGATGCGTCCCGAAATACCGTCGTCGCCGACATCGGGCGTGTCCTTTCGAGCTCAGACGTTTCAACCAACGCCCCAGGAACATCGCCGGGCTGCATGAGCTTTCCCAAGGATGCAGACTGCCCACCCATCATGGGCGCGCTCGGGCTCGCCTACGACGGTCAAATGGCACCAGGCCCGCAGAAACTCTTTTCAGTGCGTTGACCCCAAGGCAGCGACTCAGGAGGCAACCCATGCGCTTGAGGGGACTCGGGCAGGCAGGCGCGTATGCGAAACGCATATCGGTGAGGCTCATCACGCTTGGCCTGTCCGTTCTCATGATGGGAGCATCCAGCGGGTTTCGCGACTGGCATTGGAATTTGCCGGCCTGGGTTCCAGAGCCCGTCGTACCCCTGGACAACGCGATGTCGGTAGCCAAAGTCGAGCTGGGTCGACACCTTTTTTACGATCCGCGCCT
>RFXC01000312.1 GCA_009921765.1 Betaproteobacteria bacterium
GCGGCCGCATGGCTGGCTTCGATCTTTCGTCTGATGTGTTCGCCTGCGGTAATCGCCGGAAAGCGCGCCTGCTCTCCGGGCGGCACGCAAGTGGGCACGCAGGCGATGCTCTGGTCATAGTTCGGGTGCACGAACATGCCGATCGAAAGCCGACGGCTGCGAGCCACGCCCAGTGGCGGGTTGGCCACGCGATGCAGCGTGGAGGCCCAGCGGCCATTGGTCCAGTGAGCCATCATGTCGCCCAGATTTACAACGAACTCACCCGCCTTGGGCTGAACGCCTGCCCATCGACCGTCAGGCAGGGCGACTTCGAGTCCCCCTTGCGCATCGGTGGCTGCCAGCAGCGTCATGGCACCGTAGTCGGTATGCGCGCCAGTGCGCAGTTGACCCGGGATCGGCTCGGATTCGAGCATCGGATAGTGATGGCACGACAGAATGCTGAAGTGCCGATCGAGCACACCCTTGAACGCATCGGGTGGCAACTGGAGCGCCGCACCAAACAGCCGCATCATGCTCGCGGCCAGCGCTTCATAGGCCCGATACACCTCCACCAGCGTACGATCAAGTCCGGCGGGTTGATCGGGTAACAGGTTGGGCGCGTAGCTGGTCGCGGCTTCAGGCAGGCTGGCGAAATAGGCTCGATGATCGTCCACCGGGCCTAGAAAGAGTGACTCGCGCAGATCGGGCGGAGCCTTTTTCCCCAGCGTATTGGCGAGCCCGCGCGTAGCCATCCCGTGATAGCCGCGCTGCTTCGCGGGGCCGGTCGGATGCCAGCGGTTCTTGGTCTCGGCTGACAGATCGAAGAAGGCATAGAGTTCGCGCATCGCCCGATCCAGGAGCCCCTGCGGGAAGCCGTGACCAGAGATGATCAGGAAACCGGTCTGCTCGCATGTACGCGCCACCGCACGGGCGATCCGATCGGACTCGTCTTGCTTGCCGGCAAGAAACGGTGCGATATCGATGGTCGGGACGTCGATTCGTTCAGTCATGTTGAAAGCTCCCTGTCGACCAGCGTCTCGTACGACGGATCGCGGCTGATCAGCCCGCCTGACACCAGCGCAGCCTTCAACCGCAGCAGCGCAGCAGGCGGCAGATCAGGTGTCGTGGCCCACAGCCCGGCGGACCGATAGGCGGCAATGATCGATGCCAGCGCATCCTGATTGAGGTCGGGCAGAAACGGCTGGACCGCGCGGGCGACATCACTCGCAGTAGAGCGGTGCAAGGCTTTCAGCGCGCGCGCGATGCCCGCGACCAGGCGATGACACGCATCGCGTCGCCGCTTCATGGTCTGCCGGGTGGCATAAAACGTGGTGTAGGCGATGTCGCCGCGCTCGGAAAACCGGTGCCAGATCTCGCCCTGACCCGCAGTCACCAGTTGGTGCGCATACGGTTCGAACACCTGGATGACATCGACCTGCTGACGGATATAGGCGCGCAGATTCGTGGCCATGGGCCGAACGCGCCGTCCGGCGATTTTCGAAGGCGCGAGCCCGGCCCGTTGCAGATCATCCTGAAAGGTCATCCAGGGTGTCGGGACGTCGCCAGCCGGAGCCACCTTGAGGCCCACGAGGTCTGCGAATCGGAACTGCGGCCGGGGGCCACGACCGACCAGCACAAAGGGGTCACGCGCCACCACCTGACCGAAGCAGGCGAGCGGGCAGTGCGGGTCAGCGTCGTGATGCATCATGACCCGCATCGGGCCACCCCAGGAGACATCGGCGCTGCCTTCGAGCAGCTTGAGTGGCGTGTTCGTGGTGGCAGGCGACACCACATGCTGGATCGCGAGCCCTTCGCTTTCCCAGAAGCCGCCGGCGAAGGCGAGATAAAACGGCACATAGGGAACCGCGCGCATGTTCTCGCACAGCACCAGGGGGCGACGTGAAAGCGCTCGCCGCGCGTGCATCGGTGCCTTGGCTGTCATGGGTGCCTTGCGTGCGAGGCTAGCCGCGACCGAGCACGAGACGCGCTGCCGCCTCGCCCGCCAACCTGCCGGTGCTGGTGGCCATCAGGAGGCCAGAGCCCGACATGTAGCCCCAATCGGCAGGCCCTGACAGCCCGCGCGCAGCGCCGCCGCCTGCGAACAGATTCGGAAACGGCGTACCGTCGGTTCGCAGCACCCGCATGCCGGTATCGATCTCGAGGCCGCCCTGCGTATGGGTGAGTGCACCGACGATCCGGCATACGTAGTAGGGCGCGCTCAGCATGGGCTTTCTGGTGAAATCGCGTCCGAACGGATCTGCGCGGGTGCCCGCTGCGCAGGCTGCCACCTCGGCGAAGGTGGACTCGAGCGAGGCCAGGTCGCAGCCGGTCACGCGGGCGATATCGGCGATGCTGTCACAGCGTTTCACGCAACCCGATTCCACCGCCTTCACATGACTTTCCTGGCGATACGCGATGGTTTCGCCGCGCTGATCCCAGATCGCCCAGGCGAATTTCTCTGGCTGCCGATGCACATGAAGCGCCTGCTCCGAGTAGCCGGAATTTTCGTTCGAGAAACGCTTTCCGCTGCGGTTCACATGGAAGCCGCCCTCGGTGACGGTGGGCCAGCTGAGGTGGGTGGCAGCCGGCCACGCGACCGCGCCGTGACCCTGGAACGAACCCATGTCGCGGACCGATGCGCCCATTGCCTCGCCCCAGCGCACCGCATCGCCCTGATTGCCGACATGACCCTCGTAAAACAGATCGGCGCCCTCGGGGATATAGCGCGCAAGCATGTCGCGGTTGCCGCCATAGCCGTTGCAGGCAAGGATCAGCGCGTCGCAGCCGATTTCCTCGATCGAGCCATCGGGGCGCTGTACCCGTACGCCGTGAATCACACCCTGGCCATCAGCAAACAGATCGGTGACCTGCGCCGACGTGGCGATGGGTACGCCCTCGCGATCGATCGCTGCGAGCAGCGCGGTATGAAGCTCGTCGCCGAGCCGCCTGGGTGTGGCGTGCATATGCGGCCGGCTGTGACCCGGATATTGAAAATCGAGTACCGGTGCGAGCGGAATCTGGTGGCGGTCGATCAGCCAGGTGACTGTGTTGCCCGATTCGTCTGCCATGAGCCGTGCGATGGCATGGTCGCACTCGCCGTGCGCCTTGTTGACGATGTCCTGAAACAGGAGGTCGGGCGTGTCATCGAGCAGTCCCACCTCACGCTGAAAGCGCGTGCCCGCGGCCGGGATCTGGCCACCTGACAGCGCAGTGCTTCCCGACGGCTTGGCATCGCGCTCGAGAATCAGCACTTCCGCGCCTCGCTCGGTGGCTGCCAGGCCGGCGATGGTGCCACAGGCACCCGCCCCGATGATGAGCACCTGAACGCGCGAGGCAAAGGTCTGTCCGCGAAAGACTTCAATCGGCATGAAAAAAATCCTGTATCGAATTTCGGATAAAGAAAGCGTGCACTCGCCTGGGGGCGTCTGACCCTCAGTTGGGCGACATCAGATTGGGGAGCCAGGTGATCATCTCGGGGAAGATCACATAGAGCACCAGCGACAGAAAATCGAGCACGATGAAGGGCGTGACGCCCGCGAACACCTGGCCCAATGTGACCGGTATGGGCGACGAACTTCGGACCACGAATACATTGAGCCCGACCGGTGGCGTGAGCACCCCAATCTCGGCAAGCTTGACCGATACAACGCCCAGCCAGATGGGATCAAACCCGGATTCCTTCATCACCGGGAACATGATGGGGAGCGTCATCACCATGATCGCGATGGGTTCGATGAAGCAGCCCAGGATGAGGAACAGCACGATGAAGCCAAGCAGGTACATGTACTTGGTGCCGCCCAGCGAGAGAATGGTCTTGGAGATGGTGGTGACCAACCCTGAATAGGTGAGGAAGCGCGCAAAGAGAATGCCGCCGATCACGATGATGAAAATGACCGACGTGGTCACCGCGGCCTCTTTCAGAACCTCGGACATGGCCTTGCCGGTAATACGACGCTTCGACAGAGCAATCAGGAATGCGCCGAACGCGCCGACCGCACCGGCGTAGGTGGCCGGGAAGTAGCCGCCATAAATGCCACCCAC
>RFXC01000313.1 GCA_009921765.1 Betaproteobacteria bacterium
TCGAACCCGAATTTTGTTTTCGCCGTCAACAACACGCTCAAGATTGACGCAGCCACGACGGTCGTCTTCCGAAATGAAGTGGAGGCAACTCAGCCGATCACGATCTATTCGGCCACTGGCAGCGTGAGTCAGGCGTTGGGTTCACCGAATCTGGATAACCGTTCGACAGAGGCGGTTCGCGCGCCGTCGCTCACTGTGCGTGCGGCGACGGGCATCGATATGCCCTGGACCGAGGTCAACGCGCTGACAGCTGAGAACGTGGGCGCCGGTAATTTGCTGGTTAACGTTCTGCCGGTCAGGGATACCGTTTTCTCGCAATCAGTCACCGGCGACGTGAATGTGATTCGGGCGGCTCAGACCGCCTCCGGGGGCGGAAATATCACGGTCAGCACCAGCAGCCGAAACATCAAGCTGCCTGAGACGATCGATCTGAATCTTGCGGCGTTCAGTGGGGTCACGGGGGCGACCACGACGAATGTGGTCCAGACCAGCGGCGTGACCACTGCCAGCACCGGAACCATCACGGTCAATGCTGGCGGCGACACCGGCGCGGTAACGGTCGAGCGCGTGATTACAGGCTCAACCGGGGCAATCACGGTGTCCGGCGGCGGGCAGGTGCGCAATCTCGGAACTTACGGCACGATCACTGCCACCGGGCTGGGGGCAATCACGCTCGAATCACGAAAAGCCAATGTGCTTCAGGAGCGCACGGTCAGTACCGCAGGCGGCACCGTCACGGTCAGGGCTGCGACTGACATCACGATGACCGCGACGGATGCCACCACCTCGCTGCCCACCCTCATCAACGCAAGCGCGGGATCTGCAACCACCGGTTCAGTGGTGATGCGCGCCGGGGGCAACATCGGCCTCGCGATGCTGAACGCGGCAAGTGCAATTACCGCCACGGCCAACGACGCTTTCGCCCAGGATGCAACGATCACAGGCGTTGCCGCTGACGGTTTGGGCGCAATCACCAATAACGCAACGCTGACCTCGTCTCAGTTCAATTTGGGTGGGAATGGTAGCGCGGATACTGGCACCGTCACGTTGTCTGCGGGCTCGGGGATAGGCACTGCTGCAAGCCCGATCCGGACCCAGGTTGCAGGTCTAGTGGCCTCCAATACCCACAGCGGTGGACTGTTCGTCACGGAAAACTCGGCGCTGACGATTCTCGCGGGAAGTTCCGGCGGGATCACCATGGCCGGCAATGACGGCCAGATGGTGGTGCAGACGCTGGGTGGCGCGCTCACGGTTAACGGCAGCATCACTGCTTCCACCGGTACGCTCGCGAATGGCAACCTGCTCCTCAAGGCGGCAGATGGCAGCGCCGGCACGGCGGGTGATGTGATCATCAACGCGCCGATCACCGTGGGCAAGGGCAATCTGACCATCCTCGCCGAAGATGACATCACCCTCAGCAACACCACGGTGACGGTCGCGGGGGGAGGCAAGACGCTGGAGGCCATCGCCACGAATGGCACGATCACGATGGATCCGGCGGGTCGGTTCAACTCCAACAGTGGCAACGACGGTAACCAGCTGATCTACGCCAACGGCGGCATTACGCTGGGGCAGGTCACAGCCGGCGCAGGCGCTGTCCGGATCGAGTCCGCCACCGGAAATATCGTTGATGCAGACACCACCACGCAGCTCGTGAACGTCACGGCGGGCAAGGTTCGTCTGCAGTCGGCCGGTCGAATCGGCGCGTCGGGTAACCCGATCGAGCTGAGCGTCACGACGCTTGCGGCGAAGACCACCGGCACGGGCACGGCAGGTGACATCTTCCTGAGCGAGCACAACGGCCTCGAGATCGATGCCTTCGGTGCACTGGGCTCGACAGTCGGCACCTACAACTTCACGGTTCAGCGGGTTTCAACCACCGGGGCTGTAGCGTCCAACGCGGTGTCAGGCGCGGTCGCAGGAACGGCCATCACGGGTGACGCCACCCTGAATGGCATCACTGCGGGCACCGACGCGTCGATCGTCGTGCAGGGCAATACGCTCGCCAACGGTATCGGCATGACGGTCAAGCAGCCGGTGACCGCACCGGGCGCAGGCAACATCAGGCTCGAATCCGTGCTGGGCACCGTCACCGTGAATGCTGCAGTCGATGCCGGCACCGGTAACCTGAGCGTTCTGTCGCTCAAGACGCAGACCTTCTCGTCGGGTGGGGACCTCACCACCTCGGGTAGCGGCAAGACCATCGACATCCAGGCAAGTGGTGCCGATGCCCAGATCACAATGGATGCCGACACTGAACTCAAGACTAACGCCGGCAATATTCGTGTGACGGCCGGAACGGTCGGTGGTACGCCGACCGCGGGCGGAACCATCACGCTCGGGGTGGTCGACGCTCGGCCTGCCGGCGAGCGAACCACTGCAGGAAGCACCGTCCAGGCGAGTCAGTGGGGTCTGGTCGCGATCCAGAGCACGGGTGGCTCCATCCTCGACACGGCCAGCAACACCGCTGTCAACATCTATGCAAGTGACGCGCGCTTGTCCGCGGGCGCCGCGGTAGGCGCCCAGGGCGCGGGCGGCGCCAACGCGCTCGAGACCGAAGTGGTGAAGCTCGCCGTCGCCGCTGCGGCGGGCGGCATCAATGTGGCGGATAACAGCGCGCTCTTGATCGATACGGTCAATGCCGTGGCAGTCAATCGTGTGACCACGACCGGGACGGCAGGAACCGGCGACATCACCGACGCCGTGGCCACCCTGTCGGGTCTTGTCACGGCGGCCTCGAGCAACGGTGGTGTGATGGCGACGGCCACCGAGCTCACCACGGCCCAGTTGGTTGACGCAGACGGCACCGGTGTGGTGAGACTTGAAAGCACCGTTGGCACCATCACGCTCAACAACGCAGTGAGCTCGGACACTGGACACATCACTGTCATCGCCAAGACCTCGCTCACGCAGGCGGCATCGGGCGACATCACCACCGGCGGTGCGGGCACGGTGGATGTCGAGGCTGGAACGTCGATCAGCATGGTGGGCGGTGCCACCGCAAGCAGCACCGTGGTGACCGCAGGCAAGGACATCCGCTACGAGGCGAAGGGCGGCAATCTGCAGCTCGGCAGCTTTGTCACGGACAACAACGCCACCACCGGCGGCGCAGTGTCATTGATTGCAAGTGGCAGCCTGCTCGACGGCGATACCGATCTCGACATCACCGCTGCGCGTGCCTACCTCCAGTCGGGTGCATCGGGTGCGGTAGGCGGGTCGAGCGACCGCATCGAAATTTCGGTGCATACCCTCGCGCTGTCCGCCGGATCGGGTGGCGCGTTCGTTGAAGAAACTGACACCCTCGCTGTGAATGCTTTCGACCGCGCAACCTTGCAGCGGGTCAGCAACGCCGGGGTCGCGCAGGCGCAGGCCGGGTCGGTCGAAGACCTTACCGTTGCAGGCGGCGGCTCGCTGGTGGTGCTGGTCAATGCAGGAACCTTGACGGTGGAGGGGGGGGCGGCTTCAGCGACAAGCGCCGTGTCGGTGGCCGGGTCTGGCAAGGTTCTTTTGCGTACCATCGCCGGCGCGATGACCGTGAATGCCAGCATCGCCTCCTCAGGCAACGGCAACATCAGTTTGCTGTCGGCAGGCTCGCAAACCTTTGGCGCTGACGGCGATGTCAGCACTGGTGTCACGTCTGGCGTTGCGGGGTCGATTGACGTGTCCGCCAATGCGGCCGCTGCCCAGATCACCATGAATGCCGGCACCACCTTCCGCACAGACGGCGGGGCGATCCGTGTCGTCACTGGCGAATCGGGCACCGGTAAAGAAGTAATCGCAAAAGCGATTCACGAAGCGAGTACTCGCGCAGATCAACCGTTCGTCGTCGTCAACTGTTCAAACATCCCCTCGGAACTCCTTGAATCTGAACTGTTCGGACACACAAAAGGTGCCTTTACAGGCGCCGTTACAGCGAAAAAAGGGCTTTTTGAGGTAGCTGACGGAGGTACGATTTTTCTTGATGAAATCGGCGATTTGAGGCCAGAGACGCAGGTCCGGTTGCTGCGAGTCATCCAAGAG
>RFXC01000314.1 GCA_009921765.1 Betaproteobacteria bacterium
GGATCCGACCCGCCAAAAAGGTCCCGACTGTAAGCACCACGGCGGGCGCGGCGAAGCGGATTCCGCTGATCGTCACGACCCCGCGAACACGCCCGTTTTCGACCACGAGATCGGCCACCTCTTGTTGGAAGAGCGACAGGTTCGGCTGGTTCTCGAGCAGGCGGCGGATGGCCTGCCGATAGAGCAGCCGATCGGCCTGTGCACGGGTGGCGCGGACGGCCGGACCCTTGCTCGCATTGAGGGTACGGAACTGGATCCCGGCGCGGTCGACGGCTCTCGCCATCGCCCCGCCGAGTGCATCGATCTCGCGGACCAGATGCCCCTTGCCGATCCCACCGAAGGCCGGGTTGCAACTCATCTGCCCCAGCGTCTCGATGCTCTGGGTCAGCAACAGCGTCCTTCGCCCCATGCGCGCAGCCGCCAGCGCGGCCTCGGTGCCGGCATGGCCGCCACCCACCACGATGACCTCGAATGTGTCTGCGTACTGCATGCGTTGGGGCGCGATTCTATGTGAATCTGCAAATCGAGTTGGATGCCCCTGTATCGGCTGGCCCCTCCTGGGCCACACCCGGCGTAGGATCGAGGGTTATGCGTATCCCCCAACCGCTCCGACTCCTCGCCGTGGCCCTACTCGGTGCCACCCTGCTCACCGCCTCGCCGCGCCTCGCTGCCGCAGCCACCGGCTTCGAGGTACAGCTGCCCACCGGATTCCGCGACGGTCCCCAGGACGGTCGCTTGTTGCTGATTTTCGCGCCGGCCGATCAGGCGCCGACTCAAGAGCCCCGCTTCCTCGTCAATTGGGACATCGACGCCATCCCGTTCTTTGGCCAGGATGTCGAGGGCTGGCGGCCCGGCAGCAGCCGTAAAGTCGACGCCGCTGCCTTCGGTTTTCCGGTGCGCTCCCTCGCCGATCTGCCACCCGGCGACTATCGTGTGCAGGCTTTCCTCAACCGCTACGAGACTTTCCGCCTGGGTGACGGTCGCGTACTCAAACTGCCGCCCGACAAGGGCGAAGGCCAGCAGTGGCGTGAGAAACCCGGCAATCTTTACTCGCGACCCGTAACGCTGCGCTGGCGTGGACCCTTGGACGCGAGCCCGCTGCCCAAGCTCGTGCTCAGCGAGGTGATTCCGCCGCTGCCGCAATTCCAGGAAACGCCCTGGGTCAAATATGTGCGCATCCGCAGTGAGCGACTCTCGAAGTTCTGGGGTCGCGACATGTACCTCGGCGCATTCGTCACCTTGCCGCAGGGCTTCAACGACCACCCGGATGCGCGCTATCCGCTGGTGATCAACCACGGCCACTTTCCGTCTGCGCCTTCGAGCTGGCGCGAGACACCCCCCGACTCCGACCTCAAGCCCGACTACAGCAAGCGCTTCAAACTCGCGGGCTATAACCGCATCCAGCAGCAATTGGAGTGGGAGTTCTTCCAGGCCTGGACTGGCAAGGGCTTTCCGCGTGTGCTGCTGGTCGAAATCCAGCACCCCACCCCGTTTTACGACGATTCCTACGGCGTCAACTCGGCGAACAACGGTCCATACGGCGATGCCATCCAATACGAACTCATTCCCGAGATCGAAAAGCGCTTTCGCGGCCTCGGTCAGGGTTGGGCGCGTTTCGTTTTCGGTGGCAGCACCGGCGGCTGGATCGCGATGGCCGTACAAATGTTCTATCCCGATGATTACAACGGCGCCTGGATCGCCTGCCCCGATCCCATCGACTTCCGTCACTACATGACGGTGAACATCTACGAGGATAAAAACGCCTACTACATGCCGAATCGCTTCAAGCGCACGCCGCGCCCTGCGCATCGCAACTGGCTGGGCCACATCGACACCACCATCGAAGAAAACAATCTTTGGGAGTACGCGCTCGGCACCAAAGGCCGCAGCGGCGATCAATGGGACGTGTGGGAATCGGTCTATTCACCGGTCGGCGCCGACGGTTATCCGCGCCGCATCTGGGATCGTCTCACCGGCGAGATCGATCCGGTGACCGCGGCCTACTGGCGCGACAACTACGACCTCGGCCACATCCTGCGTCGTGACTGGGCAACCCTCGGACCGAAGCTGCGCGGCAAGCTGCGCCTCTACGTCGGCGACATGGATAACTACTACCTCAACAACGCCGTCTATGCCGTCGAAGAATTTCTGCGCAGCGCCGAGCCTGCGGCTGACGCCGTCATCGACTATGGCGACCGCGACGAGCATTGCTGGAACGGCGATCACACCCGCACCAACGCTTACTCGCGACTGCGTTACCCGCAGATGGTGCTGCCTTGGGCCGCCGAGCGCATGCTGATGACCGCCCCCAAGGGCGCAGATACGCGCAGTTGGCGGTATTGAGCTACTTCCGCCAGAACGCCGGCGAAAAAAGCACGAGCACGCTGAGAATTTCGAGGCGACCAAGCAGCATCGCGACGGTGCAAACCCAGGTCTGGAAATCCGAGAGGCCTTGATAGTTGCCTGCCGGCCCGGTTGGGCCGATACCAGGCCCCATATTGTTGACGCTGGCGACAATCGAGGAGAAAGCGGGCACCAGTTGCATGCCAGAGACCAGCATCAAGAATGTCAGCAGTGCGATGGTCATGAAGTACAGAAAAATGAAGGCCAGCACCGAGGCGATGATGCGCTCGGGAATCACCTGACCACCGACGCGAATCGGCAGTACGGCCGAAGGGTGCACGATCTGCTTCATCTCGCGCTGTGCTTGTCGCACCAGCAGCAGCGTACGAAACATCTTGATACCGCCGCCCGTAGATCCGGTGCTGCAGACGATGCACGACAAAAACAGCATCCACACCGGTGCGAACACCGGCCATAGATCCCAATTCTGCGAGGTGAATCCGGTGGTGCTCGCCACTGACACCACCGCAAAGGCCGAATGGCGCAGTGATTCAAAGAATTCGGGATAAGTGCCGCGAGAGGTCAGCAGGATCGCGATTCCGAGAATGCTGGTGCTCAGCACTATGAGCACGGCTCGTACCTCGGGATCTTGTCGATAAGGATTGATCGATCGGCTTTGCACGGCAATGAAATGACGCGCAAAGTTGAGCGAGGCCGCGACCATCAACAAGATCAAGATGAATTCGACGAGTGCCGAGTTGAAATAGCCGACGCTCGCATCATGGGTGGAGAAACCCCCGAGACCCATCGCCGAAAAGGTATGACAAATGGCATCGAGCCAACTCATCCCAGCCACTCGCAGCGCAAGGATGCCGATGATCGTGATGCCGCCGTACGTGATCCACAGTACTTTTGCCGTACCGGTGATGCGCGGCGTCAGTTTTTCGTCTTTGATGGGGCCGGGCGTTTCGGCGCGATACAGCGCCATGCCGCCAACACCGAGCAAGGGCAGGATGGCGACGGCCAGCACGATGATGCCTAGACCTCCAAACCAGTGCAGTGCATGTCGCCAAAGATTGATTGATGGCGGCAACGCGTCGAGCCCGGTCAAAACCGTGGAGCCGGTAGTGGTGAGGCCGGACATGGTCTCGAAATAAGCGTCGGTGAAGCTGAGGTCGGGCAGGGCAATGAGCAGCGGCACTGCAGCAGAGCCTGACATCAGCACCCAAGCGAGGGTCACGAGCAGGAAGCCGTCGCGTGCCTTGAGCTCACGTTTGTAATTGCGCGTGAGACCGGCAATGACGAGCCCGAGGGCCACATTGATGGCGGCGGCGATGGCGAAATCGATGAACATGCCATCTTGCGTGATGATCGAGCACAGCATCGGCATGACAAAGGTGATGGCGAAGAACGCCATCATCAGACCTAAAACATGAGCGACCGCGAGCATGGTCGGTGCGGCGGGCTCAGCGTCTGCCGGCGGTTTCGCCGAGGAACAGACGCTCCACCTGATCGACATGGCGACGATCGGTGATGAACAGCACAACATGGTCGTCGGCCTGAACGATGGTGTCGTGGTGCGCCATGATCACTTCGTTGCCGCGCACGATGCAGCCGATCTTGGCACTTTCGGGCAAGGCGATATCCTCGACTCGTTTGCCGACTACGCGTGAACTG
>RFXC01000315.1 GCA_009921765.1 Betaproteobacteria bacterium
AACTGGAACGCCATTGCTTCGCCGAAACTTGATCTGACATCGTTCGGGCACTGGAGCGGAACCGGGCTGGTTGACCTGTCTGAACCGCTAAGGCTCTATTAAACGCAGCCCGCCACACAGCCGCGCGTCATCAGAACGGCAGCACGGCGTCGGGCTTTTCGTTCAGGATCGCGCGCCTGAAGTCGGCCTGAATCCTGGCAAGCCCCTCTCGCGTGTCCGACTCAAACCGGAGCACCACCACAGGCGTGGTGTTGGAGGGGCGGGCAAGACCAAAACCATCGGGATATTCCACCCGGATACCGTCGATGGTGATCACCTCGGTGCCGGCTGGAAAGCGCGCATTGCGCTTGAGGGCATCGACCAGAGAATGGTTCTCCCCTTCGGCGGTGGCGAGTTGAAGCTCGGGGGTGGTCATGGAATCGGGCAAACCCTCCAGCACGGCGCAGGGATCGGCGTAGCGCGAAAGAATCTCCAGCAGGCGAGCGCCCGAGTAGAGGCCATCGTCAAAGCCGTACCAGCGCTCCTTGAAGAACAGATGCCCGCTCATTTCGCCTGCAAAGGGCGCGCCGGTTTCCTTCAGTCGGGCCTTGATCAGCGAATGCCCCGTGCGCCACATGGTCGGGCGTCCACCGTGCTCACGAATCCAGCGCGCAACATTGCGACTGCACTTCACGTCATAGATGATTTCCGCGCCAGGGTTGCGCGACAGAACATCGGCGGCAAACAGCATCAGCTGCCGGTCTGGATAGATGATGCGGCCCGCCTTGGTCACCACACCCAGCCGATCGCCATCGCCATCAAAGGCAATACCCAGTTCCGCGTCGGTCTCGCGCAGGCACCGGATCAGATCCTGCAGATTTTCTGGGTGGGCAGGGTCGGGGTGGTGGTTGGGAAAGTTGCCATCCACGTCACAGAACAGTTCAATCACCTCGCAGCCCAACGCGCGAAAGAGCCGCGGCGCGAGCGCGCCCGCCACGCCGTTGCCGCAATCGATGGCGATTTTCATCGGCCTGGACAAGCGGACATCCGAGGTGATGCGGGCAAGGTAACGGTCGGAGAGATCCACCTGGCGCAGCGCGCCGGGCGCGCCCGCAGGCGCAGCCGACAGCGCACCGCTTTCAATGGTCTGGCGGAGAGCGGCGATGGCCTCGCCGTAGAGGGCGTCTTTACCGACCACCATCTTGAGCCCGTTGTAGTCGGGCGGGTTGTGGCTGCCGGTCACTGCAACGCCGTTGCCGGTGTTGAGCTCAAAGGTGCCGAAATAGACCACCGGGGTGGGCACCATGCCAATGTCGATGACATCAAGCCCGGTTGAGAGAATGCCTCGTGCAAGCGCGGCCGACAGGCGCGGGCCGGAGAGGCGGCCGTCTCGACCGATCACGAACTCACGATGGCCGGCGCCGCCCGCCAGGTGCCCCAGCGCTCGGCCCACCTGTTCGACCACCGCTTCGGTGAGCGTGTGGTCGACGATGCCGCGGATATCGTAGGCCTTGAAAATTTCTGGATGACGGATGATGGATGTCATGAGAACTCACAGGGAGGCTGGGGGATTCACTGCGCCAACCGTCTGAGGGGAACCACGCGGGCCACAGCCGGGTCGATCGCCCCTGCCGTAGACATGAGGAGGTTGCGCACTGCGGATTCGTCTTCGTCTCGCAAGCCCTGGTTGAGCAATGACACTCTGGTGTCCAGCACCCGGGCGATGTCGGCAGGCTCGTTCACCCGCATGATTTTCGGATGCGCGGTGCCCTCAACCTGACTCTGCGACAGCGTGAGCTCTTCATAGAGTTTCTCGCCGCGCCGAAGCCCCGTGATCACGATTTCGATGTCACCGTGAGGGTTGGTTTCATCACGTACCGAGTGCCCCGCGAGCCGGATCATGTTGCGCGCAAGATCGATGATTCGAACCGATTCGCCCATATCCAGCAGAAAGATTTCACCACCGCTCGCCATGCTGCCCGCCTGAATCACCAGCTGCACCGCCTCATGGATCGACATGAAATACCGGGTGACCTCGGCATGCGTCACCGTGACTGGCCCGCCGCGCGCGATCTGCTCTTTGAACAGTGGAATGACCGAGCCCGACGAGCCAAGCACATTGCCGAACCGCACGGCGCAGAAGCGCTGGCGCCGGTGTTCATCGCGCGCTCTTCTTGCAAAGTCCTGCAGGATCAGCTCCGCCCACCGCTTGGTCGCCCCCATCACATTGGCGGGTCGGACTGCCTTGTCGGTGGAAATGAGCACAAAGGTTTCAACGCCGTGATCAAACGCCGCCTGTGCAAGCGTCTGGGTGCCCAGCACGTTGTTGCGTACCCCCGCGAGCACGTTCTGCTCAACCAGCGGAACATGCTTGTGGGCGGCAGCGTGGTAGACGCTTTGGATACGGTAGTCGCTCATCAGACGGTTGACCAGTTCGCGATCGCCCACCGAGCCCAGGTGACTCAGCACCTCGCAGGTGGCTATCGGACGAAGTGCGCGATCAATCTCGTAGAGCGCCGCCTCGGACATCTCGAGCAGGATCAGGCGCGAGGGCTTGAGCGCGGAGACCTGGCGACAGATTTCCGAGCCGATGGAGCCCCCCGCCCCGGTGACCAGTACCACCTTGCCCGTCACACACTGACCGAGTAGCGACGGGTCGGCATCCACGGGATCGCGGCCCAGCAGATCGCTGATATCCACCTCGCGCATCATGCTCACCAGATGCCGGCCGGAGGCGATATCGGCGAGGGCGGGAAGAATGCGTACCCGCAATGCGAAGCGTTCCAGGAGCGTGACCACTTCGCGTCGGCGCGCAGGCGTGGCGTTGGGCAGCGTGACGATCACATCCCGAATGTCAAAATTTTCGATCAGCATCGGCAGTTCGGCCGGGGAATAGACGCGCAGTCCGCCGATGTCCTTGCCGTGCAGCGCGGCGTCATCGTCGAGGTAGCCGGCGGGGAACAGATCGCGTCCCCGGCGAAGGGAAGCCGCGAGTTGGCGCCCCGCGGTGCCCGCGCCGTAAATCAGCGCCTGGCGCCCCGCAAAACGCCGATGAAGCGGCATCCAGAGCAAGGTGCGCGCAATGAAACGCGAGGCCACCACCAACCCGGTTCCAACCAGCCAGTAGAGCAAGGGAACCGTTCGAGGCAGTCCTTCGATGCCCGTCATCTGGGTGAGGAAGGCGAGGCCCGCCCACAGTACGGCGGCAAGGGTCATCCCCTTGGTAATCGCCCAGAGCGCGTGTTCGCCGACAAAGCGAATGAGGGAGCGGTACAGGCCGAAGCGCAAAAACACTGGAATGGCAATCAGCGGGGCGGATGCAATCAGCAGCCACTGCTCCAGGCTGGGAAGGAAGGTCTCGCCCATGCGGAGCCAGTATGCGGCAGCGGCCGCAGCCAGCAGCAGACAGAGGTCGACACCCATCGTGGCCCACTGCTTGGCCGGTCGACTCAAACCCAGCAGTCGAGTGATCGCTCGATTAAATACTGATGCCACCGACATCGGTGAATGGTCCTTTGGAAACGCCACCCCGCCGAAGAATATACACTTCGACATTGCGATCGATTGCCTCGCCCGCACCCGCCGCAGCGCGCATCTGCGGAAAATGCCCGGACGCCCGGCAAAGCGGTAGGCGGGACCCACCCGCTTTGACGGGGCCTTGAACTCAACGCCAGAAGTCAGACAAAACCGATGCTGCGTTTTCTTGATGTCGTGCTCGCAGCGATCGGACTGGTCGTCGCCGCACCCGTCATGCTGATTCTTCTCGTGTTGGGATTTTTTGATACCGGTGCGCCGATCTTCACTCAGGTTCGCGTGGGGCGGCACCAGCAGCCTTTCACACTGGTCAAGTTTCGTACCCTGCGGCAGGGTACCGAGTCGGTGGCCACACACCTGCTCGACCCGGCCACGGTCACGCCGCTGGGCGCGGTGATGCGCCGAACCAAACTGGATGAACTGCCGCAGCTCTGGAATGTTCTCAAAGGCGAGATGAGCATGGTAGGCCCTCGCCCGTGTCTGTTCAGTCAGCA
>RFXC01000316.1 GCA_009921765.1 Betaproteobacteria bacterium
CGCAAGCGATCACTGGACGATCGAACGCTGGATGCCCTGGTCAGCACCCTGATTGGCGGGCAAGCGCTCAGCGCCCCAGTACCCGCTCAACCCAGCGCGCGGCCCGCAGCGTCCGAGCGTCGTCGCCGATCCGGCCCAGCACCTGCATCGCGAGCGGCAAGCCGTTCGGACCGAACCCGCCAGTCACCGACACGCTAGGGCCGTGAAGAAACGTCCAGATCTGGTTCATTGACGTATCCCCCGTGCTCTCCAGTCCGGCCGGCGCCTCCCCGGTGGCGGCAGGCGCAAACAGCACGTCACATTCGCCAAACACGTTGGCCAACTGCTCACGACAGGCGCGTCCCAGCGCCTGGGCAGCCAGGTAGGTGGCGGGCGATACCTCGAGCCCGCCGAGGGTTCGGTCAAGGAGTGGCTTGCGAATGCGATCGGCATCGTGCGCCACGATATCGGCAAAGCCGCGCGCCATCTCGTACCACGCCACCATGCGGTGCGCGTCGAGAAGGCCGCGAAACGATTCAGGCAGGTCAATCGCGAGCACCCGCGCGCCTGCCGCAGCCAGTTGACTGCGGCAGGCGTCAAACGCTGTGTGCATGAACGAATCGGCTCGCGACCACTCCCAGGTCTGGCAGAAACCGATGACAGGCGCCGCGTTGACCGCCGCGTCATCGAAGGCAAGCGCCGGATAGTGGCCGGCCGCGGCCGCAAGCATCGCCACATCCCGCACGTCACGCGCGATCAGCCCGACGGTGTCGACCGATTCGGCGTTGGGCCATACACCGCGGCGCGGCAGCAGGTTGTAGGTGGGCTTATAGCCCGCGACACCGCAGTATCCGGCGGGCCGGATGGTGGACCCCAGTGTCTGTGTGGCGGTGGCAAAGGGCACCATGCAGTCGGCCACTGCAGCAGCCGAGCCCGACGACGATCCCCCCGGGGTATGCGCGGGATCGCGCGGGTTGCGCGTCCCATTGGGAGGAAAGGTAGCGAGCTCGGTGGTGACGGTCTTGCCGAGCATCACGGCGCCCGCTCCACGCAACAACGCGATCACCGCCGCGTCCGTTGCAGGCTGGTGACCGCGAAAGGCCTCCGAGCCGCCCTGCGTGGGCATGTCGCGGGTATCGAAGACATCCTTGATGCCAACGGTGAGGCCATGCAGCGGGCCACGTATCGGACCACGGTCCAGGGCCCGTGCCTGATCAAGTACCTGCTCAGGACGGATGTAGGCAAAGGCGCCAATCAGCGATTCGCGTGCGTCGATGCGCGCGAGGCAGGCCTTCGCATAGTCTTCGGCGCTGAGGTCACGCCGCTGGAGCAGACGCGCCGCGTCGAAGGCACTGAGTTCGTTCACGGGAGTGGCAGACATGGGCTTCAGGTCTCGGGATGGAGCGCCGCCCAGACTCGGGCGGGAGTGAACGGCATGTCGATGGCCGACACGCCCCGTGCAGCGAGGGCATCGCTCATGGCATTGGCGAGCGCGGGCAGCGACCCCGTGCAGCCCGACTCGCCTACGCCCTTGGCACCGGTTCGGTTCAGCGTGGTGGGAAGCGGCAGGTTGTCGCTCACCAGGGCCGGGACGTTGCCGGCGCGCGGCATGGCGTAGTCCATGAAGGAGCCCGAGCTCAGCTGGCCGCGGGCATCGTAGACGGTGTTTTCGCAGAACGCCTGTCCCCAGCCCTGCACCACGCCGCCCTGCATCTGCCCGTGCACCAGCTGCTCGGAAATGACGCGTCCCGCATCATCGACCGACACATAGCGAACGAGCTCGGTACAACCGGTGTCGGGATCGATTTCGATCTCGGCCACATGGCAGCCATTGGGAAACGTGGCGCCAGACTTGGCCTGCGCTTCCACCGCGAGTTGTGCGCGCTCGTCAGCGTCAAGCGTTCGCACCCAGGCCGAAAGGTCGCCAGGCGGCTCTTCCGGTTCAGCGCGGGCACGCCGGAGCGCAAGCACACGATCGCGGATGAGCTCGCACATCACGGTGATGGCGCTACCCGCGCCGTAGATTGTGCGCGACCCTTCGGTGCCATTTCCGATCAGCGTCACGCCGTGATCTCCGGCGCGATAGATCACGCGATCAGCGGACAAACCGAGCGCCTCTTCGACCAGGGTGGCAAACGAGGTCTCATGGCCTTGCCCCGAGGCCCCGGTTGCGCCCAACACGATCAGCTGGCCGTCGGCATCAAACTCACCGCGAACCGAATCGTGCGGCGCCGAGCCCATGCCGGAGACCTCGAGCCAGCTCGCCAACCCGATGCCGCGCAGCTTTCCCCGCCGCTCGGCCGCTGCACGCCGCGCTGCAAATCCGTCGAAGTCGGAGAGTTCGAGCGCCCTGTCGAGCAAGCGTGCGAAGTGGCAGTGGTCGTAGAGGGTGCCGTTGGCGGTACGGTACGGAAACGCATCCGGCGCAATGAAATTTCTTCGCCGCAGCGCAATGCGGTCAAAGCCGTGCTCGCGCGCTGCGTGATCAATCAGTGCCTCGATGGCATAGGCAATATCGGGCCGCCCCGCCCCCCTGTAGGCGGAGACCGGCACGGTATTGGTGTAGGCCAGACGCGAGCTCATGTGGAGCGCAGGCACCCGGTAAGCGCCCCCCATCGAGACCGACAGGTTGCGCGTGCCGACCAGTGTGCTGGCAAACACCACATACGCGCCCAGATCGACGGTGTCCTCAAACCGGAATGCCAGGAAATTGCCGTCGCGGTCGAGCGCGATCTGGCCATCGAGCGTGAGCGCGCGGCAATGCCAGTCGCTCAGGAAAATCTCCGAGCGCGTGCCCAGCCAACGCACCGGCCGATTCAGTTGGCGCGCCGACAGCACCGCGAGCACATGCTCGGAATACGGGCTGGCACGCAAACCAAATGAGCCGCCCACGTCCTGACTCACGATGTCGAGTTGCGCGGGCGAAAATCCGGTGGCCGCGCACATCTGCTTGGTCATGCTGGGCACGCCCTGCGTGGGCGCATAGAGCCGGGTGCGGTCATTGGCTGGGTCGTGCACCGCGAGCACCGCACGCGGCTCCATCGGTGCACCGATCAGCCGCTGGCTCACGATTTTGAGACGACTGATGTGCGCGGCGCTCGCAAAGGCTGCGTCCACCGGCGCACGGTCGCCCGCCTCGAACCTGACCGACAGATTGCCTGGCACATCAGGATGCAGCGTCGGGGCGCCGGGTGCGACCGCCTGATCGAAGTCGGACACCACCGGCAGTTCCTCATAGTCGATCTCGGCGCGGTCCGCCGCCTCGCAGGCCTGCGAGGCCGAGTCGGCCACCACCCACGCAATCGGCTGACCGACGAAATGCACGAATTCGCGCGCGAGCACCGGCATCAGCACCACACGTTGCGGTTCTCCGTCGGGCGAACTCACTTCCATCAGATTGGGAAGCTCCTTCACACCGTCAGACTCGATCTCGGCGGCGGTGAGCACCAGACGCACGCCGGGTGCAGCGCGTACCGCTGCGAGGTCACAGCGCAGGATCCGGGCATGCGCGTGGGGTGAGCGAATCACGAACGCATGCAGCATGCCGGGCGCTGTGTGGTCAGCGCTGAAGCGACCTGCACCCGTGATCAACCGGTGGTCCTCTCGGCGCGCATACCGGACCGGGGAAGCCGTGAGCGAGGGGGTCGTGGGGACGGACGCAAGCGGTGCCGGATTCGACAAGGGAGACTCCGTGGGAGATCAGTAAAATCGTGACTGCGGGGGCGAACTTAGCAGGTTTGGCAGGGCACCGCGATAGCCTCGAGGCAACATCGGTCGGCCCCGATCCGTGCTCGGGTTCACCCTTTGTTGGTTGCCCTGATTTGATTATGGGATTTTTTCCCATATACTCGTCGTGATGATTTTTCGGCGCATGGGTCTGCTCGTGTCCAGCGCTTCCGATCATGAGAGAAAAATGACATCCATCGCCCTGCTTTCCGCACCCGGTCGAACCGCAGCCCTCGTTCTTTGCGCTTCGCTCACGCTGATACTCGCTGCCTGCGGCGGCTCGGGCGGC
>RFXC01000317.1 GCA_009921765.1 Betaproteobacteria bacterium
GCTGCTGCCAATGCCGCGTCAAGGGCTAGGCGCGCGGCAGCCTGCTCGGCCGCGCGTCGACTGCCCCCGCTTCCCAGCACCTGGATGCCAAGTTTCGGTACGGAACACTCCACCTCGAAGGTTTGGCTGTGGGCCGCCCCATGGGTTGCCACCACGGCATAAACCGGCAGTGGCAGCTTTTTGCCCTGCAGATGCTCCTGCAGCAGCGTTTTCGCGTCCTTCCCGAGTGTGCGCGGGTCGACCGACTTGAGGATGGGATCGTAGAGCGCCCGAATGACATCCGACGCACGGTCAAACCCGGCATCGATGAAAATGGCGCCGATCAGGGCCTCGACCGTGTCACCCAGGATGGAGGGACGCCGCATGCCGCCGCTGCGAAGTTCGCCTTCGCCCAGGAGCAGATGGCGGCTGAGGCCCAGCCGGTGGGCAATATCCACCAAGGCCTGTTGCTTGACCAGGTTCGAGCGCAAGCGCGACAGGTCGCCCTCGTCGAGCTTTCCAAATCGCTCGAAAAGCAGCGATGCCATCGCGCAGTTGAGTACCGAATCGCCCAGAAACTCCAGGCGCTCGTTGTGCGGCTGGCCGTAGCTGCGATGCGTGAGGGCCTGGCGAAGCAGCGTTGGCTCGCCAAAGGCGTGACCCAAGGTCTGCTCGAGTGTTTCGAGCGGTTCACTCAAGAATTCGCTCCTGGGGACCGGACTGGGCGATTCGTCGCGCATGCCGGCCTCGTGCTCAGTGAAATCGGCCGATGCGGCCAAAGTCACCGAAATTCATCCAGATGAAAAACGCCTTGCCGACGATGTTCTGCTCGGGCACAAATCCCCAAAAGCGGCTGTCGAGGCTGTTTTCGCGGTTGTCGCCCATCACGAAATAGTGACCCGCCGGCACGGTGCAATCAAGCCCGGAACCCCGATAGCTGCAACGGTCGATGAAGGGAAACCTTTCCATCGGCTCGATTCGAGACGATTTATTCAATTCTGTCAATACCTTATGTGGGGTATTTCCAAGTGTTTCTGAATATTGAGGATACAGGATCAGCCGCCGCCTGTCTTCAAACTCCCCCGCTGCAGTAAGCGGCACCGCCTGACCGTTGATGGTGAGACGGCCATCGGCGTATACGAGGCGATCGCCCGGCAAAGCCACCACACGCTTGATGTAGTCGACAGAGGGATCGCGTGGATAGCGAAACACCATGACATCACCACGCTCTGGCGACCCCACGTCGATCACCTTGGTGTTGATGACCGGCAGGCGCACGCCATAGGTGTACTTGTTCACCAGAATCAGATCGCCCACAAATAGGGTGGGCAGCATGGACTCGGACGGAATCTTGAAGGGCTCTGCAACAAAGGAACGCAGCATGAACACCACGGCAATAACCGGGAACAGGCCCGCCGTGTATTCAAGCCACAGTGGCTGACGCTCGAGTTTCGAGCGAAGTCCCTCGCGCTCTTCGGCCCGTGTGTCGGCCGACACACCAGCCGGCGCTGCACTTGCATCGAAGCGCTCGAGCGCCTCGCGGGCCGCTGCCACGCGCCGTGGGCGAAATACAAACCGGTCGGCCAGCCACGCTGCAAAAGTGACCAGCACGAGCACAAACAGGATGAGCGCGAAGTTCATGAACGGTCCGATCAGCGGTCTTCAACCTGGAGCACAGCCAGAAATGCCTCCTGCGGAATCTCCACCGACCCCACCTGCTTCATCCGCTTCTTTCCTGCCTTCTGCTTCTCGAGGAGTTTCTTCTTCCGCGAGATATCACCGCCGTAGCACTTGGCAAGCACGTTCTTGCGAAGCGCCTTAACGTTCTCTCGGGCAATGATGTTCGAGCCGATCGCTGCCTGAATGGCCACGTCGTACATTTGCCGAGGAATGAGTTCGCGCATTTTGGAGACCAGCTCGCGGCCGCGGCTCTGGGACACCATTCGATGAACGATGAGCGACAGGGCGTCGACCTTGTCGCCGTTGACGAGCACGTCCATCTTCACGACGTCCGAGGCGCGGTACTCCCGGAATTCGTAATCCATGGAGGCGTAGCCACGGGAGATCGATTTCAGCTTGTCGAAGAAATCCAGCACGATCTCGTTCATCGGGAGGTCGTAGCTGAGATGCACCTGACGGCCGTGATAGGCAAGATTGGTTTGAACCCCGCGCTTGCCGGTGCAGAGGGTCATTACCGCCCCGACATACTCCTGGGGCACGAAAATGGTGACCGACACCACTGGCTCCCGGATCTCTTCGATCTTGGAGGGATCGGGCATTTTCGAAGGATTCTCCACCCGCAGCAGGCTGCCGTCGCGCATCAGAACCTCATACACCACGGTGGGCGCCGTGGTGATGAGGTCCATGTCGAACTCGCGTTCGAGCCGCTCCTGAACAATGTCCATGTGAAGCAGGCCCAGGAATCCGCAGCGAAACCCAAACCCCAGCGCCTGTGACACCTCGGGCTCAAACTGCAGCGACGCGTCGTTCAACTGAAGCTTCTCGAGCGCCTCACGCATCGCTTCATATTGGTTGGCTTCCACCGGATAAAGCCCGGCAAACACCGAGGGCTTGATTTCCTTGAAGCCGGGTAGCGGTGCACTGGCTGGCGCACGCTCCATGGTGATGGTGTCGCCCACCCGCGCCGCCTTCAGCTCCTTGATCCCGGCAATGACAAAACCCACGTCACCGGCAGTGAGCAGCTCGCGCGACACGGACTTGGGCGTGAACACGCCAACTTGCTCGCAGGGGTAAGACATTCCGGTTGCCATGAGGCGAATCCGGTCCTTTGGGCGGAGCACGCCGTTGACCACGCGCACCAGCATGACCACACCGACGTAGTTGTCGAACCAGGAATCGATGATGAGCGCCTGGAGCGACGCATCGGGGTCACCCTTGGGCGGTGGAATGCGCGCAACGACCGCCTCGAGAATGTCGTCGACCCCCATGCCGGTCTTTGCGCTGGCCTGGATGGCGCCTGACGAATCGATGCCGATCACGTCTTCGATCTCGGCGGCCGCCTGCAGGGGATCGGCCTGTGGCAGATCCATCTTGTTGAGAACGGGCACCACCTCGACGCCGAGTTCGATGGCGGTGTAGCAGTTGGCAACGGTTTGCGCCTCAACGCCCTGCGAGGCGTCAACCACCAGGAGCGCCCCTTCGCAGGCCGAAAGCGAGCGACTGACTTCGTATGAGAAATCGACGTGCCCGGGCGTGTCGATGAGGTTGAGCGAGTACACCTTGCCATCGCGCGCCTTGTAACTGAGCGCGGCGGTCTGGGCCTTGATGGTGATGCCCCGCTCGCGCTCCAGATCCATGGAGTCGAGCACCTGCTCTTCCATTTCGCGATCAGACAGACCGCCACAGCGCTGGATCAGACGGTCGGCAAGCGTGGACTTGCCATGGTCGATGTGGGCAATGATGGAGAAATTTCGGGTCAGCCGCATGGGCGTATCAGGCTCGGACAAAAGCCGTCACGCCCCGGGCGCGGGGCGTGTTGAGGCAAACCCGAAAGTGTAACAGGCCGGTGTCACCAGCCTGCCGAGTGCCGCTCAACGCGCCGCCGGGCGCACCGGCACGTATTGGGCGCTGTCACCGCGACGGATCAGGAGCACATGGGTCCGTGAGCGGTCGAGCTTGCCCACAATCTCGTTGAACTGCTTGGCCGAGCCGATATCCTGATTGTTCAGCGCCAGAATCACATCGCCTGCACGGATGCCAGCGCGCGCGCCTGCGCCATCGGCCGCATCAACCAGCACCCCTTGCCGAATACGAAGCTGCTGCTTGCGGTCTTCGGAAATGTCGCTGACTGTCACCCCCAGCACATTGGCTGCTCCCCGCTCCTGGTTCTCACCCGGCGCACCGCGCCCCGATGCGCGGGCACTGCGGTCGGGCTCAAGCTCGGCCACGGTGAGGTTGAGGTCACGGGTGGAACCCTTGCGCCAGACCTGGACCGACTCCTGGGGCGGCCCGCAGGGCCTCGAGGCTGGCCAGCTGGATGGCATCCACGGA
>RFXC01000318.1 GCA_009921765.1 Betaproteobacteria bacterium
TTCACCGGGCGCGACCAGATGCAGGCCCTCACCGGCCTGTTCGCGCGCCAGTTCGGCACACCGAACTATGCGGCGCACGGCGGCTTCTGTTCGGTGAACATGGCTGCCGGCATGATCTATTCGGTCGGCGGCAGCTTCTGGGAGTTCGGCGGCCCGGACCTGGATCGCGCCAAGCTGTTCGTGATGATAGGCACCGCGGAAGACCACCACAGCAACCCGATGAAGATCGCCTTGGGCGACTTCAAGCGCAAGGGCGGCCGCTTCATCTCGATCAACCCCGTGCGCACCGGCTATTCGGCGATCGCCGACGAGTGGATTCCGATCCGCCCCGGCACCGACGGCGCACTGTTCATGGCGCTGCTGCACGAACTGCTCGCGCAAGGCCTGGTCGACCGGTCCTTCCTGCAGCGGTTCACCAATGCGCCGCAACTGGTGGTGCTGGACGAGGGCGAGCGCGAAGGCCTGTTCGCCTTCGATCCCGCCGCCGGCCCGCCCGGCGACGGCCGCCACCCGCACAACAAGCTGGCATGGGACCTGGCCAGCGGCCGGGTGGTGCAGGCCTATCCGGAAGGCGTGCAGGAAGGGCGCCAATTGGCGCTGGAGGGACACTACAAGCTGGCGGACGGGACGCGTGTGGCGCCAGCCTTCCAGCTGTTGCGAGACCGCGTTGCCGACACCACGCCCGAGTGGGCAGAGGACATCACTGGCATTCCGGCCGAGCGCATCCGCCAGCTGGCGCGGGAAGTGGGGGAGACGGCGCTGCACCAGGCCTTCGAACTTCCCATTCCATGGACCGATGCGTGGGGGAAGCGGCACCCCACCACCCAAGGGCGGCCGGTGGCCTTCCACGCCATGCGCGGGCTGGCGGCGCATTCCAACGGTTTCCAGACGGTGCGCGCGCTGGCGGTGCTCATGAGCGTGCTGGGCACCATCGACGCCCCCGGCGGCTTCCGCCACAAGGCGCCGTACCCGCGCCACATCGTGCCGAACTACCGGGCCTTCAACGACCCGTCCATGATCAAGCCCAACACGCCGCTGAACGCGGCGCCGTTGGGTTTTCCCGCCGGTCCCGACGAATTGGCGGTGCACGAGGACGGAACGCCGCTGCGCATCGATCACGCGTTCTCCTGGGAGCACCCGCTGTCGGCCCACGGGATGATGCACAACGTCATCACCAACGCGGTGCGCGGTGACCCCTACGAGATCGACACCCTGTTGATCTTCATGGCGAACATGGCGTGGAACTCCACCATGAACACCATGGAGGTGCGCAAGAAGCTCAACGCGCGCGGCGAGGACGGCAACTACAAGATTCCGTTCCTGGTGGTGTGCGATGCCTTCCAGAGCGAGATGGTCGCCTTCGCCGACCTGGTGCTGCCGGACACTACATATCTCGAGCGGCACGACGTCATGAGCATGCTGGACCGGCCGATCTCAGAGTACGACGGTCCGGTGGATTCCGTGCGAGTCCCCGTGGTGGAGCCCACCGGGAACTGCAAGCCGTTCCAGGAGGTGCTGATCGAGCTGGCCTCGCGCCTGAAGTTCCCCGCCTTCACCCAAGAGGACGGCACGCGCAAGTTCAAGGACTATCCCGATTTCGTCGTCAACTTCCAGGCCCAGCCGGGCGTGGGCTTTCTCATGGGCTGGCGCGGCAAAGAGGGCACTGAGCACCTGCGCGGCGATCCCAACCCCCGGCAGTGGGAGATGTACGCCAGGAACAACTGCGTTTTCCAGTACCACATGCCGGAAGACCAGCAGTACATGCGCAACTGGAACCAGCCTTACCTGGACTTCGCCAAGGACAAGGGCTGGCGGCAGCGCAACGACCCGGTGCAGCTGGCCATCTACTCGGACACGCTGCAGGCCTTCCGGCTGGCCGCGCAGGGCAAGAGCAAGGGCCGCCAGCCGCCGGAGCACCTGCGCGAGCGCATCGCCACCTACTTCGATCCGCTGCCGTTCTGGTATGCGCCGCTGGAGACCGCCTGCATCGACGCCGACCGCTACCCCCTGGCGGCGATCACCCAGCGGCCGATGGCGATGTACCACTCCTGGGATTCGCAGAACGCCTGGCTGCGCCAGATCCACAGCCACAACTACCTGTACGTGAACCCGCGCACCGCGCAGGAAGCTGGCATCGAGGACGGCGGCTGGGCCTGGGTGACCAGCGCCTGGGGCGAGCTGCGCTGCATGCTGCGCTACAGCGATGCGGTGGAGCCGGGCACGGTCTGGACTTGGAACGCGATCGGCAAGGGTTCCGGCGCCTGGCAGTTGGCGCCTGCCGCCGACGAGTCACGCAAGGGCTTCCTGCTCAATCACCTGATCACGGAGGAGCTGCCCTTTGCCGGCGGACACATCAGCAACTCCGACCCGGTTACCGGCCAAGCCGGCTGGTACGACGTGCGGGTGAACCTGCGCCCGGCGGCCCCCGAAGAACCAGCGGAAACCTTCCCCCAGATTGCAACCGTGCCGAGCGCCCCAGGCGTGCTCGGCGGCGCCCGCAAGGTGCTTGCCTACCTCGTTCCCAGGAAGCCATGAACCCAGTCCAGCCAGCCCCCGAAACACTGGCCAAGCAGCTCGCTCTGGTCATCGACCTGAATGTCTGCGTCGGCTGCCATGCCTGCGTCACCTCGTGCAAGGAGTGGAACACCTCGGGCGCGGCCGGCCCGCTGACAGACCTGAATGCTTACGGCGAGCGGCCCACCGGCACCTTCTTCAACCGGGTCCAGACCTTCGAGGCCGATAGCTACCCGGACACGCAGACCATCCACTTCCCCAAGAGCTGCCTGCACTGCGAGGACCCACCCTGCGTGCCTGTCTGCCCTACCGGTGCCAGCTACAAGCGCAAGAGCGACGGCATCGTGCTGGTGGACTACGACAAGTGCATCGGCTGCAAATATTGCAGCTGGGCCTGCCCCTACGGCGCCCGTGAGTTCGACGAGGAACGCAAGGTGATGACCAAGTGCACCCTGTGCGTGGACCGCATCTACGACGAGCTGCTGCCGCCGCAGGACCGCAAGCCGGCCTGCGTGAAGGCCTGTCCGACTGGCGCCCGCCTGTTCGGCGACGTCAAGGATCCGGACTCCGAGGTATCGCAGGCGATCCGCGAGCGTGGCGGCTACCAGCTGATGCCTGAGTGGGAGACCCAGCCGGCCAACCACTACCTTCCGCGCCAGGTCACCCGGAGCACGGCGCCGCAGGCGCAGCCGAAGTTCCGGCTGGGCGATTTCCTGAAGGGCGAACCGGCGTCCGGCAAGCACAAGCCAGGCAGCGGTGCGTTGGAAAAAGACGCCCGATGAAGCCAGCCCTCTCGATCATCCTTTTCACCACGATCGCCGGCGCCGCCCAGGGGATGGTGGTGGCACTGGCGTTGGCCACTCTGGCCGGAATGGCGCCCGCCACGGCGCTCGCCCCCCTGCTTTGGGCGGCCACCGGCATGTTGCTGGTGGCCCTGGTCGCCTCCTTCTTCCATCTGGGGCATCCGCTGCGCGCCTGGCGTACGGTGCTGATGTGGCGCACCTCCTGGATGTCGCGCGAGGTGATCGTGCTGCCGGCGTTCATCGCGCTGGTAGGCGGCTGGGCGCTGCTGGCCACACTGGCGCAGCGCGACGCGGTGGCGCCGCACTGGCTCGCCGGAATGGCGATCGTCGGCGCCGTGCTCCTGTGGTACTGCACCGCGATGATCTATGCCTGCATCCGCTTCATCCAGGAATGGGCGCATCCGCTCACGGTGGTGAACTACACGACGCTCGGCCTGGCCTCCGGCTTTGTCACGGCCGGCGCGCTGGCGGTAATGGCGGGGGAACCCGGGTTCGCCTCCGACATCGCCCCCTGGGCGCTGGCGGCCACGGCGCTGGCGTGGTTCACCCGCACGCTGTCGCTGCGCCGCAATGCGCGGCTGAAGCCGAAGTCCACCACCCAGACGGCGACCGGCATCCAGGCGGCGCGGGTGGTGCAGAAGTCCATGGGCATGACCGGCGGCTC
>RFXC01000319.1 GCA_009921765.1 Betaproteobacteria bacterium
ACGGGCGCAGGCAGCGAAAGCCGCTGCAGCGACCAACCCGGAAGTCGAGGACACCACCGACATGGAACCGGAGTCGGAGGCCCCGCGCCGCGAGTACTCGCGAGAGCGGACGGCTGCACTGCCGGTCGCACCCGCACAACAAGCGGCCCCCGGCGAGTCATCGATGGATTCGATTCGGGCGCGCGAACTGGTTGACATGGTGCGCGCGGAATTGGCATCGATGCGTCAGGAAATCGCCCTGTCCAGGCAGGTCGAGAGTTTCCCGCCCGGAGGTGCCTTGAGCACAGCCCTCCAGCCGCTGGCGGGCGCACTGACGGCGGCGGGCGCGCCAATTGGACTGCGCACGCTCCTGCTGGATCATGTGCGGGAGTGCGAGGACCTCCACGAAGCCGTCGATCTGATGAAACGGCAGCTGGGGGCAACACTCACCAGCGCGAGCCATCCCGACAAGTTTGAGGGCGTGCATGTCATTGCCGGCCCGTCTGGCTCGGGAAAAACCCAGATGCTCTGCCGGATCGCCGCCCGTCATGTCTCTGTCCACGGCGCGAACTCGATCGCGATCGTGAGCTTCTCCGACAACCGCATTGGCGCCTGGACCCAGCTTCAAATGCTGGCTTCTCGGCTCGGGGTGGACTGCTTCCGGGTCAACGGACCCGAACTGCTCGGACCCATGCTGGGCGAGCTCGATTCGCGCAGGCTCGTTCTGGTCGATACCGCAGGTACCGGTTTTGCCGAGAAACTCGATGCCATCCGGCGGTGCTCGCCCAAGGCCTTGTTCAATCTGGTGCTGCCGGCGGATGCGTCGATCTCCGGGATTTCGCGGTTCATTCCAGCTGCTCCAGTGCCATGGCACAGCGTGATGGTCAGCAAGCTCGATGAGTCTGCCTGCGCCTGGCCCCTCATCCAGGCACTGTGCAACCACCCCATTCCGCTGTCGGTAGGAAGTGCAGACCCGTCTGCCGAGGCACCAGCGAACGCGTTGTCGCCAACCGACCTGATTGCCCACGCGTTCGATCAGCTGGAACTGCCTGCCAAGCCGGCGCCGCGCGCGCGCGCCTCGCGCGCCGCCACCACCAAACGCACCACGAACCGGGAAGTTCGCCATGCTGCTTGATCGCCCCCCCGAAGTCATCGGGGTCGCCAGCGGCAAAGGCGGGGTTGGAAAGACCACGGTTTCGGTGAATCTGGCTGTCGCCCTGTCCGCCCAGGGACACAAGGTTGCGCTGTTCGACGCCGATCTCGGTCTCGCCAACGCCCAGCTCGCCCTAGGCGTGCGCCCTCCTTTCAACTTCAGCCACGTGCTTGACGGGAAGAAAACGCTCAACGAAATCGTCGTCACCACGCCCCAGGGCGTTTTGCTCGTGCCGGGCGCATCCGGGGTGCAGAAAATGGCGTCGCTGGGCCGCGCCGACGTCGGTCAGATTGTCAACGCGTTCAGCGAACTCGATCGTGACGTCGACTACCTGATCGTTGACGCGGCAGCCGGAATCGCCGAATCGGTCATGCTGATGATGGCGGCGACCCAGCGCCGCTTCATTGTGGTCAGAGACGAGCCATCGTCGATCGCCGATGCCTACGGCGCCATCAAGGTGCTGATGCGCGATTACAAACTCGATCAGATCTACCTGATTCCAAACATGGTTGAGAGCCAGGCTGCCGGGCGTCAGTTGTTCTCCCGGATCAACGATGTCTGCAGTCGTTTTCTTGGCCACACCCTGCGGTACCTGCACTCAATCGAAGCGGACGAACAGGTGCTTACCTCCCAGAGGCATCACCGGTCAGTACTGGAGCACGCCCCCTCTTCGGCCGCGGCCCGGGATTTCCGCCTGCTCGCCGAGGCCACTCGGGCACTCGATCCGGTTGAATATGCCTCCGGTGCGGTACAGTTCTTCATGGAACGCTTGTGCGGGCCACGATGACGACGGAGTCCCACTGATGCACCGAACTCGCCTCTACGAGCAGGTCGGCAACAACGCCAATGAGTCGTTGATGCAGCACCTCGCCATGGTCAAACGAGTGGCCGTGCACCTCAAGGTCCGCCTGCCGCCAATGATGGAGCTTGCCGAACTGGTTCAAATCGGCGTGATTGGTCTCCTCGAGGCATCCCGGACCTACGATCCCACCAAAGGCGTTGACTTTGAAGATTTCGCCTACAACCGGATCAGGGGGGCGATCATCGACGAGGTTCGTCGAATGTCGTCTATGCCGCGCTCAGCCATCGCCAATCTGAAGCAGCACGGTGACGCCGCGCAGGCGCTGGCCAACCAATTGGGACGTGCGCCCAGGGAATCTGAACTCGCGGAATTCACCGGCAAGGACCTGAAGGAATTTCAGCGAGAAGGCAGTCACGCGCAGTGGTATGAAACCGTCTCCATGGAAGTCGTTCCAGACGAGGCGCTCAGTGTTGCGGCGGAGAGGTCCTGGGAGCCGGAGACGCGTGTGTCCGAGTCGCAGACCATGGATGCATTACAGCAGGCCATCGAAGGTCTTTCCGAGCGCGAAAAGCTGGTGCTGTCGCTATACTATTCGGAGGGAATGAATCTGAAGGAGATCGGCGCGGTTATCGGGGTCAGCGAGTCACGCGTCAGTCAGATTCTTTCCTCAAACGTCAAAAAGCTGCGGACCAAGCTCGGTTTTGAAGCCTAATACCCGCCGAAATGTCGGCGAGATCCAGTCCATCACCGCGTAAAACATCGTGATCTCACTATTCGGTCGCTCAAAAAAAGACGAAGCGCGCAAGAAGGCGCAGGCCGAGTACGAGGAGGCACGGGATGCCGATCCCGCGTCTCGGGCCGGGCATGCGCTCACAATCCGGGCGGGAGCCCGCGCCAAGGCCCATGTCGACAAGACCTTCATCACCGGCGCGGAGAAAGCGGTCGTCTACGACGAAATGCGCGCGATCGCCATTGTCAAGGGTGAAGAAAAACCCGAGCCGCCCAAGGCGAGCGAGTTTCAGGTCATCAAATCGGTCAATGGTGAATTGCTCACCTACTTGCCGCTTCCTTACGCCGAGCGAATCTTCAAGCTCGGTATGCGCTACCAAACCGTTGAGATCACTGCTGAGCAGGCGATCGAGTTGGTGCAACAGGTTGCAGACCAGATCAGTCTTGAGTTGCAGCTGAAGGAGCCGTTCGTTGCGCTCGAATTTCTGCGCGAGGAATTGAAGGACGCCGCAGGGGAGTCGGGCTCCAGCGAGGACGGTCAGGATGACGGCAGCGGCGGGCGTTGACCGGGAGAAGAACCGATGACCACTTTCCTTCAGGTCATCATTCTGGTGGCCATCGCTTCGATCGCCATCCTCGTGGTCTACCTCATCGACCGGGTCAACACGCTGCAGCGTTACACGCGACTGCTGCAAAGCGATATCAGCGAATCAGAGGATCCTCACGCGGGCCCGTTCGGGGGGCTGACTGGCGAGCGGCTTTGGGATGCCGTATCGGGCGTACCCATTGACGGATGGGACAAGAATTCGATTGACCTGGTTCGCAATCGGTACCAGCTGGTGTTGCGCAAGCACGTGGAGGAGCTTTTCCTAGAGGGTTTCCAGAATTCCCAAGCGGGGATTCAGGCCATCCCCTCGTCGTCGCGCTTCGTTCAGACGCTTCGCGGCCCGGTCGAGTCCTGGATCCCAATCGAGCATGCGATCGCTGTTCACCAGGCCGGCTTTGAGCGCGGCAAAGGCAAGGAAGAGGACCTCCCCGCGGTCAGGAAGTCCCTCGACGACGCCGCCTCCATCCTGTTTGGTCTCGCTGGAATCAAGCTGCCGCGCCCATTGTCCGAGCATCTGGTGCCGCTCACCGAGGCCGAGCAAGCCGCGGCGGCAGTCGCCTCGGCGCAGGCAAACCTCACGCTGCCCGGGGCTCCACTGCCCGCGGCGAGTGTGGAGGTGCCGGCGCTCACGGCGTCGCCCGCACAGGTCGCGCCAGCAGCCGCTCAGCCAGCGGCGCCGAACGTCGGCGA
>RFXC01000320.1 GCA_009921765.1 Betaproteobacteria bacterium
TGCGGCGCATCGCTGTGCCGGTCCACCGCGATCAGACGGTCGGCAGCGCCAAGCGCCACTACGAGGTCCGTCAGATGCGGCGCGAGCGAAACAATGCGGCTTGCCCGTGGAACCGCGGCCACCGATCGTCCGCGGTCATCGTCGATCGTGACCGCGCGCGTGGCGGGCTGGTTTGCCGGATCTGCTCGCCCCTCGCAAACGCCCGCCAACCCAGCCAGCACCGAGACCACCAACACGATGGCACCCGCCCGCCTCGCCAGAGGACTGCCTTTCGAAGCCAGCTCAGGGCGGCGGCCTTCAAGGTCTGGGCACATACCTCACGCCCAGCAACAGCGTCCGCGGCGTGGATCGATAGCCCCAGGCGGTCTCATACTGGCGGTCGGTCGCGTTGGCCAGGCGCCAGGTGAGCGACACCTCATCGGTCAGATGCCGGCTTCCCCAAACATCCAACAGGCCGTACCCCCCCAGCCTCTGGCCCAGGGTATCGAATCGCGAAGCCTGCCCGATCAGGTCCACGCCACTTCTCCACGGCCCGGACTTCCAGTCGGCGCCAACGCTTCCAAAGGCGCGGGAACGTCGGGCGAGTGGCCCCTCGACGATAGCGCCGGCCTCAAGCTTCTCGCCGGTCGGCTGTTGGCGGGTCAGGCTCGCGCGAAATCGCCAATCGCCGAGTTGCAGCCCCGCCTCACCCGTGACACCGGTCACTTTGGCCGCTGGCAGATTCTGCGGCACATAGTTCGCATCCAGTTCAATCGCATCGCGAATACGGTTTTGAAACACAATGGCCCGGGCATAACGATCCCCTCCACTGCGCTCGAGCGCGAGCTCCTGTCCCATCGACCGCTCGGGACGCAGCAGCGGGTTCGCACCGTACGGGTAAAACATGTCCTGGAAAGTCGGCACCCTGAACGCCGACCCAGCGGAAGCCCGCAGCAGCCATCCCGGTTCCGGACGAATCCCCCAGGCAAGCAGCGCGGTGCTTTCGCCCTCGAATCCTGTCACCCGATCATTGCGAGCCACCAGCCGCCAGTGGTGAATGTCGTGCTCAACCTCAAATCCTCCATAGGCGGACACATGCGAGCGGTTGGTCCGGGCGTACGGGTCACCGCCGGTGCTGATACCGGGCCCTTCGATCTGCTGACGGCGGTGGTCACCGCCAAACAGCAGTCTCAGCTTGTCGCGCACGGCAAGCGTGTTTTGCCACCCGATCGAGTTGGCTTCGGTGCGCGGCGCAAAGAAAGCGCCATAACTGTAGTCATATGCGCTGTTGCCAAGCCTCAGTTCAGTGTCCCAGTTGGCGTTGAACTGCGCCCGCGCAAACAATGACGCGACCCGGGTACGAAAATCAACGAAGCTGTCTGCGGGCGTACCAAAGCTGGAGTCATAGTCGCCCCGCCCGGCGGTCGACAAGAACTGCGCGCCCACCTGAAGGTCGCGCGTAAGGCGATGCGTCAGGAGCCCGGTGAAGCTTGTCTGACGATTGCCATCATCGTCGATCTGACGGCTGGCACTGCCCGCGCGCGTGACGTCGAACCCGCGCGTGGTGTCGCGCGTACCGGCAAGCGTGTAACGAGAGGTCGCGTCGCCACCAGACAACCGAGCCTGGAGTTGAGCAGTGCCTCGCGAGCCGCCCACCACATAGACCTCGGGACGGACCGCGCCGCGGGTTTCACGCGTGAAGATCTGAATGACGCCACCGATTGCACCCGACCCATAAAACGCCGCAGCTGGCCCGCGCACAACCTCGATCCGTTCGATGGCCGAGAGCGGCAAAAATTCGATCGGTGCGATCCCTGTGATGGGATCTTCAATGCGAACCCCATCGACCAGAACAACGGTCTGGGCAGTTTTGGAACCGCGCACAAACAGTCCGGTAATGGCGCCAACGCCTCCCTGCTGGGAAATTTCAATCCCCGCGCTTGATCGAAGCAACTCTGCAAGCGATGAACCCGCCGAATCGCGAATCCGTGCGGAGTCGATCACTACCACATCGGCAAGCGCGCGCTGCACCGTTTGATCCGAGCGCGTTGCGGTCACCACCACCTCGTCGAGACGCTGCGCAATGGCCGCCTGGGTTGTCGCCAGCACGGCGCACATCAGTCCAGCCATGGTCAGGAAACGCCGAGACGACTCGGGACAGGGCTTGCGCCCAAAAGAAATGGAAAGCATGAAACCTCCAACCCTCCCGCCCACCGCGGGATCCGGTTCGTGAAATGAACCCGCGCGAAAAAAGCGGGCCCGCCTCTTCGGCCGGTATCCGGGCTGGCAATGGTCCTGAGCGGCATGCGCTCAGGGTCGGCGGACCGCCTTCCCGGGATCGTCGGGCATGAGTGCTCGAGCGATGACCCAGTGGCTGCGTGGTGCGCCGGCGGCCCGTTACCGGACCGCGTCACTGCTTACCGTTGCGGGGGCAGCACAGGTTGGCTTGTCGCGTGCAGCGCAACTCGCTCCCTGTTTCCCGTTTAACCGCATGTGAAGACACCACGTGCGGCACCGAAGCCCCTCAAGTCTAGTCGGGTATGGGGCGGCCCGCAAAACCGCCGTTCCGCAACGCGAGGGAACGCCGCTGAAAAGCGCGGAGCGCCAGGGCTATTTTTTTGGCGGGAGCGCGCCGAGCGCTTCGGTCACGATGCCCACAGTGAGGATCTCAGGCAGCACGCGCGGTGCTCGACCAGCGGGGTCGTACAGCAGATAAAGCGGCACGCCATTACGTCCATGCCGGGCAAGCTCGGCGGTGATGGCCGGGTCGCGCTGGGTCCAGTCGGCTCGCAGCCTCAGCACGTTGTAACGCGTCATCTGCGCAACCACCGCTTCACGCTCGAGCACCAGCTTCTTGTTCGCCTGGCAGCTCACGCACCATGCTGCGGTGAAATCCACGAACACCGGGCGACCGTCGGCGCGCGCCTGCTGCACCCGCTGCGGTGTCCAGGTTTCCCAGGCGCCGGCCTCGCGCACCGCGCCGGCGGGCGTTTCATCGGACGAGCGCGGAGCGGGTGGCCGGGACTCGGCCGCGTAATGCACCGCCAACCATGCAGCCCCGGCAAGTGCTGCCACCCCGGCAAACGCCGCGAGCCGCGCCTTCGCCCAGCCGCGCACCTGAACGAAACGCCCCAGCAGCCAACCGCTCAAGCCGAGCAGCACCGCCGCCAATGCAAGTGCGAACACCGCATCGATGCCCGCCTGCTGACCCAGCACCCAGGCGAGCCACGCGGCGGTGGCGAGCATGGGAAAGGCGAGGAACTGTCGCAGGCTTTCCATCCAGCGCCCAGGCCGTGGCAGCCAGCGCAGCCAGGCTGGGAACCACCCCAGCAGCAGATAGGGAAGCGCCATGCCGATACCGATGGCGGCGAACACCGCGAGCGATTCAAGCGCACTGCTAGCCAGCGTAAAGCCCAGAGCCGACGCCATGAATGGCGCCGTGCAGGGCGTGGCAACCAGAACCGCAAGCGCACCCGATCCGAGATTGGCGAGAAACCGACGCGCCCCAGTGGGCGGCGCATGCGCTACTGAGTCCAGTTGGCCCAAACGGGTGAGACCCACGCCCACCTCGAAGAGACCGGCGAGGTTCAGAGCAATCGCAACGAACAGGAGGGCCATCACGGCCACGAAAACCGGCGACTGCAACTGAAAGCCCCAACCGGCCGAGATGCCGGCTGCCTTGAGCGCCAGCATGAGGAAACCGAGCAACAGGAAAGACAGGACCACGCCGGCAGCAAAAGCAAGCGCAGAGCGGCGCGCGCCGTGCTCCGGCCCCGCGGGCAGCACCAGGCGCGCGGCCGACGGGTCATGCGCGTGCTCGGCAAACGCCAGCACCTTGAGACCGATGACCGGAAACACGCAGGGCATCAGGTTGAGAATGAGGCCCCCCAG
>RFXC01000033.1 GCA_009921765.1 Betaproteobacteria bacterium
AGATGTGTATAAGAGACAGCCGGAGCACTGACCATGAGCAAACCGAAGAGCAAGGGCCTGGGCCGCGGGCTGGATGCGCTCCTCGGCGCTGACGCGCCACCCCTTCCGGCCGCAGACCCGATGGCCCCCACCGCCCTGCCCCTGGGGCAGTTGCAGCCCGGCCGTTATCAGCCGCGCACCCGGATGGACGAAACCGCGCTCCAGGAACTTGCCGAGTCGATCCGGCAGCACGGGCTGATGCAGCCCATCGTGGTCCGGCCGATTGCCGCGAGCCGCTGGGAGATCATCGCAGGTGAGCGACGCTTCCGCGCCGCGAGACTGGCGGGCCTTGCCGAGGTGCCGGTGGTTGTCCGGGAGGTTGCCGACGAGCAGGCGCTTGCGCTTGCGCTCATCGAGAACATTCAGCGTGAAGACCTCAATCCGCTCGAAGAGGCGCAGGCCATTCGCCGGCTGATTGCAGAGTTCGGCTACACCCATGAGCAGGCGGCCGAGGCCATCGGTCGCTCGCGCAGCGCCACCTCCAACCTGCTGCGGCTGCTTGCGCTTTCGGAGCCCGTCCAGACTATGCTGCTCGCGGGCGACATCGAGATGGGCCATGCCCGCGCGCTGCTTGCGCTGCCCGCGGCACGCCAGACCATGGCGGCAAGCGAAATCCACGCGCGTCGACTGTCGGTGCGCGAAGCCGAGCGGCTGGCGGCCCGCCATGTGGCCGAGCTCGCCTCGACCGCCCCGGGTGCACCCGCGAAGCGCGCGCGCGGCGGCACCGACCGTGACCTGGAACGGCTTCAGGAGCGGCTTGCCGACCTCCTTGGCACGCGGGTTGAATTGCGACAACGCGCACGCGGCGCAGGCGTTCTGTCGTTGCATTTCGCCGACGCGGAGCACTTTGAGGCGCTCCTCGGGCGGCTTGAGCTCGCCTCGGCGCTGGAAGGCTGAGCAGAGCGGCGGCTGACCCGTACGGTCGGCGCGGGTCGGGCGCTAGGCGGATCGGGCGCTAGTCGGACCTCGTTCGAGTTAGACCTGCCGCAAGCCACACCCGCCGCAAGCCACGCCCGCCGCGAGCCACGCCCGCCGCAAGCCACACCGGTCGCGCCCCGTTCCCCCTGGGTCAGATGCCCCGTGGCTGGGTGATGAAGTCCGCGCGGTCGATCGAGCGCAGCGGCTGCTCGCGAATGTCACCCGACTTCAAAAACCGCAAGGTCACCTCGGTGCCCGCCGGGCCGCGGGAGAAAAGCTTGCGGTAGAACTCGGCCTGGTCGGCAACGCGCTCACCGGCGACCGCCAGCAGAATGTCACCGGTTGCGATGCCCGCCCGGTCGGCTGGCCCATCGCGCTGCACCCGTGTCACCATGAGGTGTCCGCGCACCATCTCCGTGTTCATCCCAAACCAGGGCTGTGCGCCCCCACTGCGCCGCCCACGCGCACGCAGGTCATCCAAAATGGGTTTGAGCAGATTGGTGGGCACATAAAGGTTGCCCGGTACGCCCGCCCGATCGCTGGCCGCGTCGTTGACCACCAGCGAGCCGATTCCGATCAGCTTGCCGTCTTCGGTGAAGAGCGCAGCGCCACTCCAGTTGTTGACCGGCGGGAAGGTGAAGATCGGGCTGTCGAGCAGATACTCCCAGCCCGCTGCAAAGGTTTTGCGTGACAGCACCATCAGCTCGGTGAGCTCGCTCTCGCCCTGGCCCAGCGTCAACACCCGTGAGCGCTCCTTGGCGAGGTCAGAGTCGCCAAGCTCCATCGGTGCGGCGTCTAAGGGGATGGCGGTCCGAACCAGCCCAAAACCGGTCTGGTGATCGTAGCCTCCGAGGCTCGCGGGAATTCGCCGCCCGGATTGCGTCACGACGTCAACCGTCTCGCTCTCGAGCACGAGATAACCGATCGTGATGACCGTACGCGAATCAAGCACCACCCCGGTGCCCGAGCGCGCGCGGCCAAGGGTGGCCGAGCTCGGTGCATCGCGCGGAGCCTGCGCTTCGATCCGGACCACGGCCGACATCATCTTGGCATCGGCCGGCCCTGCCGAGCGCGGGGCGGGCGGCTGAACCGCGCGGGCCTGGACCGGTATTCCCACAACCGGGGCAAGGGCGTGGGACTCAGCCGCTACCGTCCCGACAAGCGCCACGTTCAGTAGAAGTGCAAGCGCCCAGCCAAGCAAGGCCGCGGGGCGGAACAACACCGTGCGCAGGCGAGCGCTGCGAGGGATTGACGAGGCAGTCATGGGGAGGGCCTTGAGAAGTTTTTTGGAGTGCCATGATTGTCCGTCGGACGCCCAAACCGCGCAGCAAAATCCGCGCTCCCCGGATGTTGCGTCGCAGCAGATTTGACCGGAATCATTCAACCCAATAAAATCCACAGGCTTTGTCCGTAGCGAATGGATTGAGAGCCCTCGAAGAGGCAAGACGTTCGCTGCGAGTTGGAGGGTTTGCGAAATCGGCCACGGGTTGTTGGGTCATCGTCGCAAGCCTGCTTACCGGAGATGCAGGCCAAACAGGTCCGATGATGAGCGTCATGTTCGCCGCCGTCGGTTTGCAGGCCGCAGTAGTGCTCGGTCTATCGATCGCTGCGCTCGGGGTATCCGGCGGAACAGCGTCCTGGCATCTGGTGCTGGGTGGGCTGGCTGCCATTGTGCCCAACGGGTTGTTTGCGCTCAGACTGGCATTGCATCGGGGTCGCAGCCCTGAGTCGTATCCGACGGTGTTCTTCCTCGGGGAGTTCGCCAAGATCGGATTGACCGTCGGGTTGCTGGCCCTGCTGATTCGGTATGAACCCGACTTGCAGTGGCTGCCCATGCTCATCGGTCTGATTGCTGCGCTCAAGGCACCGCTCCTGATGATGGCCTGGAAGCGCGCTTGAAGCGCAACGCAGCGGCAGGATTCAAGCGGTACAGGATTTCAGGACGGGCCGCCGGCAGGGCGGGTCATACAGCGGTTAGTACGGCGGGCAACACGGCGGAACAAAACGGGCAGACATGACATGGCAGGCGCGAGCGCTCCCACCCCTTCCGAGTACATCGTCCACCATCTGGCACACCTGAACACATCGGGTGCAGCGCAGAAGGACATCATCGATTTTTCCATCATCAACATCGACACCGTTTTCTACTCGGTGCTGATGGCGGTGGTCACAGGCTGGATCATGTATCGGGCGGCGCAGCGCATCACCACCGGCGTTCCCGGCCGGTTCGTGGGCGCGATCGAGTCGCTGGTTGAATTTGTGCACGAGCAGGCGCGTTCCATCGTCAAGGGCGACATCAGCAACGTCGCTCGCCATCGTGGTGCTGTCGCTCTCCATCTATTACGGCATCAAGGTGAAGGGCTTTGGCCATTTCCTGCACGAGCTGGTCGCGGCGCCCTTTGGTACCTCGCGCAATCCGATCTTTGCGATCATCCTCGGCGCAGCCAACCTCGCCATGCAGATCATCGAGTATGTGGCCAAGACGGTCTCGCTCGGCATGCGACTGTTCGGCAACATGTTCGCGGGCGAGCTGGTCTTCATGCTGATCGCGCTGCTGGGGGCCACGGCCACCTGGTGGGGCGCGGGTCTCGGTTTTCTCACCGGGCTCGGCTGGGCCATCTTCCACATTCTGATCATCACGCTTCAGGGCTTCATTTTCATGATGCTCACCCTGGTCTACATCGGCCAGGCGCACGAGGCACACTGAACGCCCCACGTTTCAACCCTTCAACGAATCTTTTCAACCCCCACCGGTCTATTCACTAGGAGTCATCATGACCAACGTTGCTCTCGTTGCGATCGCCTGCGGACTGATCATCGGCCTGGGTGCCCTGGGCGCCTGTATCGGTATCGGCATGATGGGCGGCAAGTACATCGAAGGTGCAGCCCGCCAGCCCGAGCTGATGGACAAGCTGCAGACCAAGATGTTTCTGCTTGCTGGTCTGATCGATGCCGCGTTCCTGATCGGCGTCGGCATTGCGATGATGTTCGCCTTTGCCAACCCGTTCAAGTGATTCGCCCCGGCATCCCGAACACGATCAACCTCTTAGCTGAAGGGAGCCCGTCGTGAACATCAACGCGACGCTCATTGTTCAGATCGTGGTCTTTCTGGGCCTGTGGTGGTTCACCGCGCGCTATGTCTGGCCGCCGATCACCAAGGCGCTCGATGAGCGCAGCCAGAAGATCGCCGACGGACTGGCCGCGGCCGACAAGGCGCGAACCGAATTGGCTGCCGCTGAACGGCGGGTCGAGCAGGAACTGCAGCAGGCCCGTTCGGGCGCGGCTGAGGTTCGTGCCGGCGCCGAGAAGCAGGCGGCTGCGCTGATCGAAAAGGCGCGCGAGGAAGCCTCGGCCATCGTTTCCGCTGCCCGCAAGGCGGCTGAGGACGAAGCCGTGCTTGCAGCGCAGAAGGCTCGCGATCAGCTTCGCGATCAGGTCGCCCAACTCGCGGTTGCCGGTGCCGAGCGCATCCTGCGGCGCGAAATCGACGCGGCCCGTCACGCTGAACTGCTCGCCAACCTGAAGAACGAGCTGCGCTAGGCGCGGCAAGGGGAAGCGCGTCCATGGCGGAAATGATCACCATCGCCCGGCCGTATGCCGAGGCTGCTTTCAAGTTTGCGCGCGACGCGCAGGCACTGCCTGCGTGGTCCGAGGCGCTCGGTCGGCTGGCTGAAGTGGCCGCCACCGAGGCGGCGCATCACTTGATCGGCCACCCTGGCATACCGGCAGCCAAAGTCGCAGCCATCGTCTCCGAGACGGCCGGCGGTCTTGACGCTGCCCAGACCAACTTCGTGCGGCTTCTCGCCGACAACGAGCGGTTGGCTGCGCTTGCCGAGATCGCCAGTCTCTTCGAGGGACTGCGCAACGAGCACGAGGGGGTGCTCGAGGCAGCGATTTCGTCGGCGTTTCCCATCGACGCCGCCCAGGTTGAATCCATCGTGGCCACGCTCGCACAGCGCTACGGTCGCCGCATCAAGGCGAGCGTCAGCGTTGATCCGGAACTGATCGGCGGGGTGTCGGTCCGGATCGGCGACGAGGTCATCGACGCATCGGTGCGCGGCAAACTCGCCCAGATGGCGAGTGCGCTCACAGCTTGAAGAATTAGGGGAAGTCCATGCAACTGAATCCGGCTGAGATCAGCGAACTGCTCAAGAGCAAGATCCAGAACCTGAATGTCGCGGCTGACACGCGCAATCAGGGGACGGTCGTGTCGGTTACCGACGGCATCTGCCGCGTCCACGGTCTGTCCGACGTGATGCAGGGCGAGATGATCGAGTTCCCGGGCAACACCTTCGGCCTTGCGCTGAACCTCGAGCGTGACTCGGTGGGTGCGGTGGTGCTGGGTAACTACGAACACATCTCCGAGGGCGACACGGTCAAGGCCACTGGCCGCATTCTCGAGGTGCCGGTCGGCCCCGAGCTGATCGGGCGGGTGGTGAATTCGCTTGGTCAGCCCATCGACGGCAAGGGCCCGGTCAACGCCAAGATGACCGACGTTATCGAGAAAGTGGCGCCTGGCGTGATCGCGCGACGCTCGGTATCGCAACCGGTGCAAACCGGTCTGAAGGCGATCGATGCCATGGTGCCGGTCGGTCGTGGTCAGCGCGAGCTCATCATCGGTGACCGCCAGACCGGCAAGACCGCGGTGGCTGTCGACACCATCATCAACCAGAAGGGCAAAGACCTGATCTGCGTTTACGTCGCGGTCGGTCAGAAGGCCTCCACCATCGCCAACGTCGTTCGCAAGCTCGAGGAAACCGGCGCGATGGATTACACCATCGTGGTGGCGGCGACCGCTTCCGAGTCGGCTGCGATGCAGTTCATCGCGCCCTACTCCGGTTGCACCATGGGCGAATATTTCCGTGACCGCGGTCAGGACGCGCTCATCATTTATGACGACCTCACCAAGCAGGCCTGGGCCTATCGCCAGGTGTCGCTGCTGCTGCGCCGCCCGCCGGGCCGCGAAGCCTATCCTGGCGACGTCTTTTACCTGCACTCGCGTCTGCTTGAGCGCGCCGCCCGCGTAAACGAGGAATACGTCGAGAAGTTCACCAACGGTGCGGTGAAGGGCAAGACCGGTTCGCTGACCGCGCTTCCCATCATCGAAACCCAGGCGGGTGACGTGTCGGCATTCGTGCCCACCAACGTCATTTCCATCACCGACGGTCAGATCTTCCTGGAAACCGATCTGTTCAACGCAGGCATCCGTCCCGCCATCAACGCCGGCATCTCGGTGTCGCGGGTGGGCGGTGCGGCGCAGACCGACATCATCAAGAAGCTGGGCGGCGGCGTGCGTCTTGCGCTCGCGCAGTATCGCGAGCTGGCCGCGTTTGCGCAGTTTGCCTCCGACCTCGACGAAGCCACCCGCAAGCAGCTTGAACGCGGCCGCCTCGTCACCGAGCTCATGAAGCAGCCCCAGTACCAGCCGCTTGCGGTCTGGGAAATGGCGCTCACGCTGTTTGCGGTCAACAACGGTTATTTCGACGACGTCGAAGTGGCCAAGGCGCTGGCGGCCGAGAAGGCGCTTCGCGACTTTGCCCGCAGCAAATACTCGGCACTGGTTGACGAAGTCGAGCGCGACAAGAAGTTCTCGAAAGATGTCGAGGCCAAGCTCCACGAGCTGGTCAAAGACTTCAAAAAGACCGGTTCGTACTGATCGCCGGTTCGCGTGTCGCCCATGCCATACCGAATGAGCGACGCGCTGCCAGCCAGCCTCACAGGGGAATGATCGATGCCGGGCTCAAAAGAGATTCGGACCAAGATCAAGAGCGTTCAGAACACGCGAAAGATCACCAAGGCGATGGAAATGGTCGCCGCCTCCAAAATGCGCAAGGCGCAGGAGCGGATGCGGCACGCCCGTCCCTATGGTGACAAGGTCCGCAACATCGCAGCGCATCTTGCGCAGGCCAATCCCGAATACCGCCACCCGTATCTGGTGCCGCACGGTCCGCTGAAGAACGTTGGTCTGATCGTGGTCACCACCGACAAGGGTTTGTGCGGCGGCCTGAACACCAACGTGCTTCGTCTGGTCACCAACCGTCTGCGCGAGCTTGAGCGCACCGGGGTCGGTGTGCGGGCCACCGCAATCGGCAACAAGGGCTTCGGTTTTCTGTCTCGAATCGGCGCCAAGGTGGTGTCGCATGTGGTGCAGTTGGGCGACACGCCGCATCTGGAGCGCCTGATCGGGCCAGTCAAGCTTCAGCTTGACGCCTACGAGCGCGGAGAGATCGACGCGGTCTACCTCGCCTATACCCGCTTCATCAACACCATGAAGCAGGAGCCGGTGATCGAGCAGTTGCTGCCGCTCGATCCCTCGCGCCTTCAGGAAGATTCGCGCAACTACTCGTGGGACTATCTCTACGAGCCCGATGCGCAAGCCGTCCTCGATGAGCTTCTGGTTCGCTACGTCGAGGCGGTGGTGTATCAGGCGGTGGCCGAGAACATGGCATCCGAGCAAAGCGCTCGCATGGTGGCGATGAAGGCTGCCTCCGACAATGCGAAGAAGGTCATCGGCGACCTGCAACTTTCTTACAACAAGGCGCGTCAGGCGGCCATCACCAAGGAGCTGTCCGAGATCGTCGGCGGCGCCGCGGCGGTCTGACGCTTCACATCTCTTTCAAACATCTGCCTCACGAATCCCGCAACAGGAAGGCAAACATGGCACAGGGTCAAATTGTTCAGTGCATCGGCGCGGTGGTCGACATCCAGTTCCCGCGCGACCAGATGCCCAAGATCTACGACGCGCTGCAGCTTCAGGACTCAGGCTCGAGCCTGGCCGAAGCCGGCCTCACCTTCGAAGTCCAGCAGCAGCTGGGCGACGGCGTCGTGCGCACGATTGCGCTGGGTTCGTCCGACGGCCTTCGCCGCGGCATGGCGGTCGCCAACACCGGCGCACCCATTTCGGTGCCCGTGGGTTCCGCCACGCTGGGCCGCATCATGGATGTGCTGGGTCGTCCGATCGATGAAGCCGGCCCCATCGCCACCGATGAGCGTCGCGCCATTCACCAGAAGGCGCCGAGCTTTGAAGATCTGAAGCCTTCGGTCGAGCTGCTCCCCACCGGCATCAAGGTGATTGACCTCATCTGCCCGTTCGCCAAGGGCGGCAAGATCGGTCTGTTCGGCGGCGCCGGCGTGGGCAAGACCGTGAACATGATGGAGCTCATCAACAACATCGCCAAGAGCTACGGCGGCTACTCGGTGTTTGCCGGCGTGGGCGAGCGCACCCGCGAGGGCAACGACTTCTATCACGAGATGGAAGAGTCCAAGGTGCTCGACAAGGTGGCGATGGTGTTCGGGCAGATGAACGAGCCCCCGGGCAACCGCCTGCGCGTGGCGCTCACCGGCCTCACCATGGCGGAAAAATTCCGCGACGAAGGCCGCGACATTCTGCTGTTCATCGACAACATCTACCGCTACACGCTGGCCGGTACCGAGGTGTCGGCGCTGCTGGGCCGGATGCCCTCTGCGGTGGGTTACCAGCCCACGCTCGCTGAAGAAATGGGCAAGCTGCAAGAGCGCATCACGTCCACCAAAACCGGCTCGATCACGTCGATCCAGGCGGTGTACGTGCCTGCCGACGACCTGACCGATCCGTCGCCTGCCACCACCTTCGGCCACCTGGATGCCACGGTGGTGTTGTCCCGTGACATCGCGGCGCTCGGCATCTACCCTGCGGTCGACCCGCTCGACTCCACCAGCCGCCAGCTCGACCCGTACGTGATCGGCGAAGAGCACTACAGCACCACCCGCCGGGTGCAGGCCACGCTCCAGCGCTACAAGGAACTGCGCGACATCATCGCCATTCTGGGCATGGACGAGCTCTCGCCTGAAGACAAGCTGGCCGTGGCGCGCGCCCGGAAGATTCAGCGTTTCCTGTCGCAGCCCTTCAACGTGGCCGAGGTGTTCACCGGCAGCCCGGGCAAGATCGTGGCGCTCAAGGACACCATCCGCGGCTTCCAGATGATCGTCAATGGCGAGTGCGACCACCTGCCCGAGCAGGCGTTCTACATGGTCGGCACGATCGAAGAAGCCTTCGAAAAAGCCAAGACCCTCCAGTAACCCAACCAAGGACAGCGGCCCATGGCCAACACGATCCAGGTTGACGTTGTCAGCGCCGAGGCTTCGATCTTCGAGGGCCAGGCCGAGTTCGTGGCATTGCCGGGTGAATCGGGCGAACTGGGCATCTATCCCCAGCATACGCCGCTGATCACCCGCATCCGCCCCGGTGCGGTTCGCATCAAGGTGGCCGGTCAGGCAGACGAGGAATTCGTTTTCGTCGCGGGCGGCATTCTCGAAGTGCAGCCCAACCGGGTCACGGTGCTGGCCGACACGGCCATTCGCGGCCAGGACCTGGACGAGGCCAAGGCCGAGGCAGCCAAGAAAGCGGCTGAAGAGGCGCTCGCCAATCGCGCCGGCGAAATCGATTACGCCAAGGCACAGGCCGAGCTGGCCTCGGCCGTGGCCGAACTCGCCGCGCTGCGCAAGTTCCGCAACAAGCGCTAGGCTCGCGTCGCGCCAGTGCGCCGGGCGGGGCGGTTGAGCCCCGCCTGTCAGTTTTCGCCCTTCAGAGTCTGACGCCCGTCATGCTCCGCGGCGCCGGTCTTGACCGGACGCGTCCCAACGCGCCCACCTTCCCCGCAGTATCGGTTCGACCCTTCAAGGACGACCGATGCCGGATACGCTTGCACCCGCCGCACCGCGGCCCCCCCTCGGGCAACACGCCTCCGATCCCAACAGCGCCACGCTGACCTTGCCGCGTGCCGCGCACGCCGCGAATCACCGTCGTGCCGAGCCGCCAGTCGATCCGCCGCGACCGTTGGTCGTATGCATCGGAACGCGGCCCGAGATCATCAAGATGGCGCCGGTCTGCCGGGAACTCCGGCAGGCCGGCCTGCCGATGCGGCTCCTTCATACCGGCCAGCATGTCGAACTGGCAGGCCCCATCTATGACGCACTGGGGCTCGCACCGGACCAGGCGCTGCACCTCGAACGCACAGATGACGGCATTGCCTCGCTTGCAGCCGGTTTGCTGCGCGCTGTCGATCCGGTGCTCGTGCAATGGCGGCCCGCTGCGCTCCTGGTGCATGGCGATACCAGTAGCGCAGCCATGGCCGCGCTTGCCGGCTTCTGGCGCGGCGTGCCGATCGCGCATGTCGAGGCGGGACTGCGCTCGCATCAGCCGCGGGACCCCTTCCCCGAGGAGCTCAACCGGACGCTCATCGCGCGGGTGGCGACCTGGCACTTCGCGCCGACCCAGGCCGCAGTCGCCAACCTGCGCGCCGAGGGCATCGCGGCGCGCGCGATCTACCCGGTTGGCAACACCATCGTGGAGGCGACGCACCAGGCGCTCGAGCGGCTGGACGCAGCCGGACCACTCGCCGCGAGCCGCCCCGGGGCGAAACTCGTTCTCGTGACGGCGCATCGGCGCGAAAACTGGGGCGCGCCGATTCGCGGCTTTATCCGCGCCCTGGGCGCCGTGCTGTCCGCGCACGCCGACCTCGAGGTGGTCTGGACCCTGCACGCGAACCCCGCCCTCGCACGCGATGTGCGCGAGGCCCATGCGGAGCTTCCGCCCGAGCCGGCCGCGCGTCTGCACCTGGTGCCGCCCCTCGACTACCTGAGAATGATTGCGCTGCTTCGCGCCGCATGGCTGGTGTTGACCGACTCGGGCGGGATTCAGGAAGAGGCGTGTGCGCTTCGCGTGCCGGTTCTGGTGCTCCGCCATTCCACCGAGCGCCCGGAGCTGATTGAAGCGGGCGCGGGTCGACTGATCGGCACCGACCCGCTTCGTGTCGCCGCCGAAATCGAGCGACTGTGGCGTGAGCCCGCGATCCATCATGCGATGCAGGCCGCGACCAATCCGTTCGGTGACGGCGCCGCCAGCCGGCGGATCGCCTCGGTGCTCGCGCAGTGGTATGCCGGTGCCGGTCAGACCGATGCGGCGCGCGCGCGCGGACCCGCCTCGCCCCATGGCGGCCCGCCCACCGTCGCACCGGCCCGCGTGAGCCCCGCTGCATGATTGCCGCGCCAGAGAGTCTGATGGACGCGGGCGCGTGGCTCGTCTCAATCGAGGGCGCCTACGCCCACGCGCTCGGCGGCGCGCTCCTCGCGCTTGCGATCGTCTACCTGCTCTCGGGGCTCGACGATCTGCTGATCGATGCACTCTACTGGCTGCGGGCCTTTCGTCGCGCCACCTGGAAGCGCGGCCGGATCCGCTCGCTGCCGCCCGAGACGCTCACCGCGCGGCCCGAGCAACCGGTCGCGATCATGATTCCCGCGTGGGATGAGTCCTCGGTCATCGAGCCGATGCTCGCCCGCCTGGCCCGGACGATCGACTATCAGCGCTATCGGGTCTATGTCGGGGTCTACCCCAATGATCACGCGACCCGTCAGGCCGTCGGCCGCGCGGCAGCGTTGGATGCCCGCATTCGCACGGTGGTGCTCGACCATGATGGCCCGACGGTCAAGGCTGATTGCCTGAATGCCATCTGGAGCGCGATTCAGCGTGACGATGCGGTGCAGGGCGAGCCCACCGCAATCTATGTGATGCAGGACTGCGAGGATGTGATCGATCCGCTCGCCTGCCGCCTCTTCAACTGGCTGATACCGCGCAAGGACATGGTCCAGCTGCCGGTGTTGTCGCTGCCGCGGCGCTGGTGGGAGTTCACCGCAGCCCATTATCTGGACGAGTTTGCGCAACAGCATCTGAAGGATCTGGTGGTGAGAGAGGCGCTCGCGCGCGGGCTGCCGGCCGCGGGCGTGGGCGTGGCCTTCAGCCGGCGTGCGCTCCTTGGCCTCGCCAGGGCGGAGCCATCGGGTGTGCCCTTTCGCACCGACTCGCTCACCGAGGACTATGACCTGGGCCTGCGCCTCCAGCGACTGGGCTTTCGCCAGATCTTCGCGCGGTACTGGGTGACCCGCGCCGGCGTGGCCTATCACGGCAAGACCGGTGAGGTACGCCCCGATCACCGACGCGACCTGGTCTGCATCCGCGAGTATTTTCCGTCGACCTTGCGGGCGGCGGTCCGCCAGAAGGCGCGCTGGGTGGTGGGCATCGCACTGCAGGGATGGCGGACCTGGGGCTGGCGCGGCGACTGGCTCAGCCGATATCTGTTTGTGCGTGATCGCAAGGTGTTGGCGATGAGTCTGGTCGCGCTCGCGGGATATGGGGTCTTTGCGCTTCTGCTGGTGCAAGGGCTCTGGCTGCGGTTCGACTCGGGCGTCTGGATGAGCCCGGTGCTGCCTGATCCGACGGGATGGCTGTCGGCCCTTCTGGTGGCCAACCTTGCGCTGCTTGCCGTGCGCGCGTTTCAACGGGCCCTGTGCACCGGGCTTTTGTATGGACCCGCGCAGGCGGTGCTGTCGCTGCCCCGAATGGTCTGGGGAAGCCTCATCAACATCCTCGCCACGCTGCGCGCCTTGCGCCAGTGGCTCGGGCATCTGTACAGCGGCCAGCCGATCGGCTGGGACAAGACCGTTCATCAATTTCCGGATGCTGCACCGGCGCCCGAGTTCGTCCTGTCGGTCGTGCCGGTCGCGCGGCCGGCGCCGCCAGACGGCGGCCCCGCGGCATCCACCTCCCCTTTGCCCAACGATGGAGTCCGACGATGAAAGCGAAGTCAATCTCTGATCGGTCAACCCGCATCGCGCAGTGGTTCGTGCCCTGCGTTGCAGTCGTCGGAATGGTTGGTTGTGGCGGGGTCGAATCGCCGCCAGGCCGCACCGACGCTGCAACCGCTGCCACAGGAAGCCGAGTCGCTTGCGCTCGAACGCGGCAAGGCCGCGCGAATCGCGCGATAGGTCGCGCATCCCGATCCCGAAACAAGGAGTCATGATCATGTCCACGTCTTTTCTTTGGTTGCGCCGGCGCCTGCTGACGCTTCTATTGGTGGGCCTTGCGCTGTCGCTCGCCCTTGCGCTGCTCGCCGCGCCTGCGCGCGCGCAGCAGGGGCCGCCTGTGCTGGTTCTGTACGACGCGCCCGCCGGTTCGCCCTATGCCAAGCTGGGCCGCGCCTACGCGATCATGCTGGCCAATCTGCTGGGGCGTTGGGATGCGCAGGTGGTGACCCAGCCGGTCGAGACCTACCGCGCCGGCACGATCGCGGGCTATCGGGCAACCTTCTATCTGGGGTCGCATTACGACAACCCGCTGCCGGCCGCACTGATCTCGGATGTTGCGACCACCACCAACACGGTGGTCTGGTTCCGCTACAACCTGTGGCAGCTGTCGCAGACAGCAGGGCTCGACCTGGCCGCGAAGTTCGGCTTCCGGTTCGTGGCCAATCGCGGCCTCGAGGGCAGCCCGGCCGCCAGCACCCCCGACTTCTATGACACCGTGCACTATCGGGGCCAGGCGCTGGCCAAGTACTACGCGTTCGATGCGGTGGGCAATCGGGTGTTTGCCGATCCCGATATCGGCCTCACCGAAGTCGTCGATCCGGCTCGGGTACGGGTTCACGCAGACATCGAAAACCGGGCCAACGGCGCGCGCGCCCCGTATGCCTTGCAGGCGGGAAACTTCTGGTACGTCGCCGACATGCCGTTTTCGTACATCGGTCCGCGTGACCGCTATCTGGCGGTTGCGGACCTTCTGCATGAGGTGATGACACCCGGTGCTCCCGCGCCGAGCGCGCCGCGGCAAGCGCTCATCCGGCTTGAGGATGTGAGTGCGCTCACCGACCCGGCTCATCTCGCGACGCTGGCTGCGCTGATGCAGCAGTGGCAGAACCCGGATACCGGAAGCGCAACGCCGATCCCGTTTTCGATCGCGCTCATCCCGCGCTACCGCGATCCGCTTGGCATCTACAACGGTGGCGTCGCACAGGACATCAGGCTGCGCAATGCCCGGGCGTTAAAGCCCGCGCTCAACGATGCACTCGCGCGCGGTGGGCGCCTGGTGATGCACGGCTGGACGCATCAGTACTCGAATGTTCGCAATCCCTGGTCTGCCGTGAGCGGCGATGATTTCGAGTTCTGGGACATCGTGAACAACCGGCCGCTGCCGAAGGATTCGCTGCGCGACTGGCGCAGCTACATCGATGCCGGCATCAAGGAACTCACCGGCGCAGGCTACACGGCGTTTGCCTTCGAGCCGCCGCACTACCGGGCATCGCCCCGCGCCTACCGGGCCGTGGCCGAACGCTTCCGGGTGGCTTACGAGCGCGCGCATTACTACACCTCGGAGTCACCGGTGCTGGATCCGAATTCGAGCGTGCGCGATTTCGCGGTCGGCCAGTTCTTTCCCTACCCGATTCAACGCGACTGGTACGGGCGCAAGGTGCTGCCGGAGAACCTGGGCAACATCGAGTACGACATCTCCGAGATCGACCCCAGCTCGAATCTGAACTATGGCTGGGAAGAACTCGCGCGCAATGCCGAGGTGCTGCAGGCGGTGGTGCGTGACGGTACAGCATCCTTTTTCTTCCATCCGTTCTGGCTCGGAACCTTCACGCGGCCCGATGGCAGCGTCTACCCGATCGATGCGCTGGGGGACCTCCGACGGTTGCTGACCGTGATCGGCCGGCTAGGCTTCCGGTTTGCCGACCCGACTGCACTGTGAGGCCGACCCGGATGAGCAAACAGTCGGGACGCCGCGCAGTTCAGCGGCCCAGCGTGTGGGCGACGACCGTGCTGGCTTCGGCGTTGTCAGCGTCGCACGTGCTTGCGCAGGCCCCACCCTCGAATCGGGTGGAGTCTGCGCAGGCCGCGATGTCGGCGGAATCCAGCCGCGAGCGCTGGGCCGAGCGGCGCGCCCGCGCGCATACGCGAGCGCTGCAATCGGACTGGACGGCGGCCGCCGAAAGCTTCAGCGAACTCGCGCGCGAGACGGGTGATCCGGGCGATCGCCTGGCCGCCATGCGCTCGTTTGCGCAGGCGCAGCGCTTCGAGCAGGCGATTGCCGAGGGCGAGCGCCTGATGGCAACCGTATCGGGCTTGCCGGAGCGCGATCGCCGCGATGCGTTCGCCGAGCTCGCCAATCTTCACGAGTCGCAGGGTTATCGGTTGCGCCGCGCGGGCGAGGCGCGACGTGCGGCGCTTGCCTTTGAACGCGCCTATGAGCTGGACCGCGATCGGGTGCGGCTCCTTGCCGAGGCGGGCTATGCCCGGCTCGCAGCCGGTGATCGTGCGCTGGCGGCAGACCGGTTTGTGGATGCCATCGACCGGCTGCCCGAGACGGTGACCTCCGACCGCGCGGTCTCGGCAGACCCCGGGGATGAGTTGCCGCTTCGCGAGCGGCTGCGACGCGAGGTGCTTGAGGCGCGACGGGTGTGGACGCTGTCGGCCTTCCAGGCCTGGCGACCGCGCGGGTCGGGGCCCGGCGCGGGCGCGGGCACTGTGGGTTTGCAGCGCGACGGCCTGATCGCGGCGCAAGGCGGTGCGGAGCTTGCACTTCGCCTGCCCGAGATGCGAAGCGAAACAGGCGCCCGGCAGGCCGATGTGTTTGCCCGGGCATTGTGGTCGCAGCGCGGCGACTCGCTCGAAATCAACGATCGAAGCGTCCAGGGCGGTGCGGGCGTGCGCTGGCAGCCGGTGATCGGTTCGGCCTGGCGGGTCACCGCAGAGCGTCTGATCGCGATTGGCGAGGACGCACGCAATGACTGGCTGCTCCGTGTGGCGTGGGGCGCGATGGTGGGCGATCAGCCCGCGCCCGGCCGGCGCTACTGGCCTGCCGGGCAGCTTTACATCGAGGCCGGACGGTTCTTTGAGAATGGCGGCAGCACGGCGATGTATGGCGAGGGTCGCTTCGGCCTTGCGACGACACTGGGCGACGGCTGGATGTTGACCCCGCATGCGGTGGTGGCCGCGCGCGAAGTGCGGCCGGACCCGGGCGCAGAGTCCTGGGCCGAGGCGGGCTTGGGTCTTGCGCTTCGGCGTGCGTTTGGCGGCACGCCCCACAGCGCCGACCGGGGGCGGTTTGAATGGATCATGCAGTATCGGCTGGGTATCTCTGGCGCCGGGCGGCAAGGGTGGCTGTTTGCCGCCTCCATCCTGTGGTGAGCCGGCGCGAACGCTGCGTTGCTCGACTCGGCCGCCTGCCGTCGCGATAATGCGGGCGCGAGGCTGGGCGAGCACTCCGCTTCCGGGGTGACCCAGGCGAGACAGGAGTGCGCGCGTGCGCCGACCCAACTTCATTTTCATGGTGGCCGACGATCTGGGTTATGCCGATCTCGGCTGCTATGGCGGCCGGCCCGCCGACTTCGGACCGGTGTCGCCGGTGCTCGACAGCCTGGCGGCAGGGGGGTTGCGTTTTACCCAGGGCTACAGCAATTCGCCGGTGTGTTCGCCGACCCGATTTGCGCTCATGACCGCCCGCTATCAGTACCGTCTGCGCGGGGGTGCCGATGAGCCGATCAACAGCCGCAGCAAGGGCAGTGCGGTCCTGGGCTTGCCGCCCGAGGTGCCCACGCTGCCGTCGATGCTGCGTGCGGCGGGCTACCGCACGGCGCTGATCGGCAAATGGCATCTGGGCTATCCGCCCCATTTCGGGCCGCTCCGCTCGGGCTATGAGCAATTCTTTGGCCCGATGTCGGGCGGGGTCGACTACTTCACGCATTGCAGCAATGCCGGCAGCCACGACCTGTTCGAGGGCGAAACCGAGCGCCATGAGCCGGGCTATCTGACCGACCTGCTGTCGCGCCGCGCAGTGCAGTGGGTGCGCGAGCGCGCCGCTCACGCGGCGAGCGACCAGCCGTTTTTCCTGAGCCTGCACTACACCGCGCCGCACTGGCCCTGGGAGACCCGGGACGACGCCGCGCTCTCGGCGTCGGTTCGATCCAACCTCTTTCATCTGGACGGCGGCAACATTCAAACCTACCGCCGCATGATCCACCACATGGACGAGGGCATCGGCTGGGTGGTGCAGGCCTTGCGCGAGACCGGGCAGCTCGACAACACGCTCATCGTCTTTACGAGCGACAACGGAGGCGAGCGCTTCAGCGACAACTGGCCGCTGGTGGGCGGCAAGATGGACCTGACCGAAGGCGGCATCCGGGTTCCCTGGATCGCGCACTGGCCGGCGGGCATCGCGCCAGGCGGGGTCTGCGAGCAACTGTGCATGACCATGGACTGGTCGGCGACCATGCTCGAGCTTGCCCAGGCGCGGCCACCGGCCGGGCACGTGCTGGACGGCGTATCGCTTGGCGCTGTCTTGCGCGACCCCTCGCGCACGATGCCGCGCGACCTGTTCTGGCGCATGAATCATCGCGGGCAACGCGCGCTGCGTCAGGGCCCCTGGAAATATTTGCGGGTGGATGGGCATGACTACCTGTTCGACCTCTCGCGCGACGAGCGCGAGCGCGCCAACCTGGGCAAGCGCGATCCCGACCGGCTTGCCGCGATGCGTGAGACCTGGGAGCAGTGGGAGAAGAGTGTCCCGCCCATTCCGCCCGATGCGGTGGTGAGCCTGGGGTATTCGGAGGCGGATATGCCGAGGCGGTGAGGCGGTTACGTAGACGGTTTGAATCGGCAGCTCGGTGCCAAGCGAATCGCGGCACCGGATGCGTAGCCGCCGGATCAGCGTTTCGATGCGTCGATAGTCGAAATTTTCCGGCTGGGCACCCTGGCTTTCAACCAGGCGCTCCTTGGTCAGCACCTCACCGGCGGGCTGCATCAGGGCCTGCAGCAGCAACCGCTCGGCGTGCTTGAGAAGAAGCCCCTGCCCGTTGGGCGCGGTGAGCATCCAGGTTTGGGTGTTGAGCTGCCAGGCGGGCTGCCTGGCGGCAAGCGCGGCGTTCGGTTGCCTCTCGGCGCGGCTCGCCGAGGGCGCGCCGACTCTGGCAAACAGCCGCTTCACATGAAGCGCGAGCTCTTCCAGCGGAACCGGCTTGACGAGATAGGCATCGGCACCGGCGCGCAGCCCCTCGAGTCGCTGCGCCGGCGCGCCGCGCGCGGTGAGAATCAGCACGCCACGATCGCCGAGCACGCCGGATTCCTGTAGCCACGCGAGCGCGTCTCCGTCGGGCAACCCCAGATCGAGGATCAGGACGTCGAAGTCGTTGGCCTCGCACCAGGACTGTGCCTGTGCCAGGCTGCCGACGCCGCTGATCGCGACCGCGTCCAGCGACAGATAGGCGACGATTGCCTCCCGCAGATCGGGCTCATCTTCAACGATCAGCACGCGCGCAGGCCGATCGGGGCTCAGCGGCGTGGGATGGGTTGTGGCCGGGTTCATGGGCTCGAGGCGCTGGCGGTATCGGGGAACCAGACGGTAAAGATGCTGCCGAGGCCCGGCTCGCTCACCAGCTCGACCTCACCCTGATGCTGCTCGGCAATGAAGCGGACCAGGCTCAGGCCCAGGCCGATGCCGCTGACCGGGCCTTCGGGCTGGATGCGGAAGTATCGATCAAACACACGCGGCTGCAAGGCCGGCTCGATGCCCACACCCTGGTCACTGACCCGCAGGCCGACCATCCGGGTGCCGCCGGACCCTGTTTTCGAGCAGGTTCCGACCTCGATCGAGGTGTGGGCCGGGGAGTATTTGCAGGCATTGGTGAGCAGGTTCATGAGAACCACTTCGAGCAGATTCGGATCAGCCCAGATCGTAGTCGCGTCGGGGGCAATGTTCCAGCGAATCTCGTGCCCGTCAAAGCCGTCGGGCTGCTTGCTGATGAACTGCGCGAACCAGGCCGCGCAGTCGATCGGCTCACGCTCGGGCGGTGCGGGCGTATTGAGCAGCTGATCGGACTTCAGCCAGGTATTGGTGAGCTGCGCGAGCCGCGCCACGTGGCTGCGGATCACCTGGGTACGCTCGGCGATGCGGGGGTCGATTGCCTGTTTGTGGAGCACGTCGGACTGGGCCGAGATCACATTGAGCCCGTTTCTGAACTCGTGCGATACCAGCGCCGCGAACCTGAGGTATTCGGCGAGCGTCCGTCGCTCGCGATCCGCCGCGTCGGCGAGCGCCCGGGTCCGCGCCTCGACCGATTGTTCGAGGCGCTGCTCTTGCGACCGCAGGTCTTCGATCATGGTCTGTTGCAAGGCAAGGCGAACGCGCCGCTCCTGCCGAACGATGCTCGCGAGCATGAAGGCAAGGAGCAGCATCTCGATTGCGGTGGCGATCTGAACCGCGTAATGGGTGAGCGTCGTGCTGGGGACCCAGCCGACGACGCGAAGGGTGGCAACCAGCACGCCCACGCCGAGCACCGACCAGCTCAGCATGAAGAAACCCGTGCCGGGCAGGGCGAGCGTCCGAACCTTCCAGGCGGCGATGCTCACCAGCGTCACACCCAGCAGGCCGAGCGCAAACAGGCACTGGAACAGGGCTGCAGTCCAGTCGCCGCGGCCGGCGCTCAAAAACATCAGGCCCGCGCAGATTGCGGCGAGTACCGCGGTACCGACGATGATTCGGTCGCCCCAGCGCGGCAGGGTGTGCCGGGTCTTCAAAATGGTTCGGACAAACAGCAACAGCGTGGTGACCGACAGCGACAGGAAAATGCCGGGCGATACGCCATCGAATTCGGTCTGTCCCGGCCAAAAGAGGATGCTGCCCCAGCCGTTGCCGGTGAGCATCCCCAGGCTCAGCATCGTTCCGTAGAGCGCGTACAGACCGAAGCGCGCATCGCGAAGCGACACGCCGATGAAGCAGGCGTGAAGAATCATGGCGAGCAGCGCGCCGTGGTAGAGCGCCTGAAGCAGTCGCTCGTGGAGCGCATTTCGGGCATACGCTGGCTGGTGCCAGGCGCGCAGCGGAACACTCACCGCATAGTTCGAGGCCACCCGGAAGTAGAAGTCTTGCGGGCTATCCGATACCGCGACCGGAAACGCGAAGTGCTGGCTGAGCACCGGCCGGTTTTCAAGCGGGCGCCCATGTCCGGTTTGCACGACCGGCCGACCCGGCGCATGAAAATCGATCAGCCTGTTGTAGGCGTAGGGAATATCGAGCACCCATGCCGACGGGGCGGCGGCGCTGCGCTGCAGGCGCACCCGAATCCACCAGGCCGAGGCACTGAAGCCGAGATTGACGTCGCCGCGGGATGCGTCCCAGGGGACAAACCGCGACTGCGCCGAGGGCGCCAGAACCTGCTCCAGCGTGAGCGCACCATCGGGGTCCTCGAGCAACCAGACCGCGTTGGCCAGGTTTTCGCTGGGCAGCGCGAGCGTTCGCTCGGGCGCTGCGGCGGCCACGGCCGCCACGCACGCCAGACACGCGGCGAGGCCTGCCGCAACGCTCGCGATCAGGCCCCTGATCGTGCCCGTGATCCGGCCTCGGAGCGGCCCCGCCCAACAGGATTGGAGATTTCGAACACGCACGGCGCTGGAGTCTACCCGGGCTCGCGCGGCACACCTACCGTAACGTGATTCGCCATCCGATTCCGATGCGAATTGGTCGAAATTTGTCGAAATTGAGGGGCAGACGAATCGAGGCAAAAAAGGCAAAATTAACGAATGCAATCTTTTCCGTGATTTATCTCTGGGAGTTCGACTTCGCCTGAAGGTTTTTCGAGCGGGCAGACACCGTCTGCACTGTCGATTTGGAGCACGGCATCGGCGTCATGGCCCATGCCGTTTCCGTGCTTTCTAAAAAGCATGGCTGCCGGGTCGATTGCCAAGGGTCTGCGCGTTTCAGTTGCTGTCGACGTTTACACACGAGTTGTCGCCATGAAGTTTGCACCGGTTTTCCCGATCGAGTCTGATGTGCCCGCCGCGCAAGTGCGCCCGGTGGATGCAGGCCCTGTAGCGGCCAGCCCGCGCGCGGCAAAGGAATGCCTCAAATGAGCCAGAGCAAACGATTCAAACGGTGGTCTCCCAAGGGGCGACGGCTCGCGTGGGCGCGCAATCGTGCCAACGTCGAGCGGCTCGAAGACCGGGTGCTGCTGTCAGCCGAGCCCATGGTGCAGCAGTCTCGGCCGGAGCTCGAAGAGTCGATCGAAGCGGCCAATGTCACGCTCGAAATTGGTGCACGGCAGTCCGACCTGCCCACGATCGATGACTTCTCTGCCGGCGCAACCCGAATCGACCTCACGCGCGGGGCGACACAAAACGCGCAACTTGCGAGCGGCGGCGGAAAGCTGCTGGAACTCAACAACCCGCTCGCCAGCCTCATCATCGACCTGGGTGCGGGCGACGATCAGGTTCAACTCTCGCAGCAGTCCGATGGCCGCCTGAAACTGTCCGGGGGATCCGACCTCTACGAACTCGTCTTTGCCAAGCCCACGTCGGTCCTCGCCATTCGCGGCCTGGACGGCGTCGACAAGGTCACGCTCGACAGCCTCTCGCTCGATACCGCATCGCTCATGGTCGAGGGCGAATCCATCTCGCTTGCGGGCGGGAAATCGCTCACCGTTGGCGGCAATGTCCAGCTGCGGGCCGAGGACCGGCTGGAGGCCGACGAGCTCGATGATCCCGCAGAGCTGAAGGCGTCTGTCGTGATTGACGGCACCATCCGCTCGGGTGGCTCGGTGGTGCTGCAGTCACTGGTCTCGGCCAATATCGCCCTTGACAGCACCGGCGTCCTGGCCAATCTCGATCTCGAAGCCAGCACGTCGGCCATTTCGCGGATTGGCGCAACCGCGCTGATCCAGGCGCAGGCGCTCGAGGTTGTTGCCATCACCGACAACCGGCTCTCGGCCCAGGGCGAAGGCGGCTTCGGCCTGGTCAACATCACGGCCTCGCAAACCACCTCAGCGGTGGTTGCCGGGGGCGCGAAGCTCGTGATCGACGCCGAGGAGGACAGCGAGGGCATCGACATCCTCATCGAAGCGGTCGACACCAGCCGGTATGCGGCTGCGCTCGATACCGCGGGCAGCCTGGTCTCGGCCTTTACCGGGGGCTTCGATCTGGGCATCAGCCAGATCGAGATCGTGCGCAACACCCAGGCCCTGTTGGGCGATGGCGGACTCGAGGTCTCGGTGGGTGCGCCCAAGAACGGCAACGCGCCCTCCATCCAGGTGTCGGCAGCCTCGGTTGATGCCGAGCCCGATGAGTCCGAAGAGGAGCCCGGCGCCGGCATCGACGGATCGGTCGAATCCAATCTCGTGGGTGTCCAGACGGTCGATGTGGTCGACAACGTCATGGCGATCGTGGCCGGTGCCGACATCGATGCGTCGGCGCTCAGCATTTATGCGCTGAGCGGCAGCACCGTGAGCTCGCGCGCCAAGGTCGCCAAGATCAACGCTTCGGGCACCACCGAGGTCCGCCTGTCCGAGGCAGTGGTGAGCGCGCCTGGGGCAGTTGCGATGGTTGCGCGCGATGAGTCGGTGTATGCGGCAGAAAGTGCCGGCTTCTCGGCCGAACTTCCGCTGGTGAAAAGCATTCAGATCGCGATTGCGGCAGCGAGTGCCACAGTCGATCGCGTGGTGCGCGCGCAGGTGTCCGAGGCCGAGGTTGATGCGGGTGACTTTGCGGTCATCGCGAGCAACGAAGGGCGCCTCAGTGCGCTCACCGAGTCGATGGCCGTGACCGGCGATGCGGAAGAGGCCTCGTCCACATTTTCGCTGTCGATGGGCGGAACCGTGGCCTGGACGCAGCTGACCGGTGCGGTTGAAGCGCTGGTTGAAAACAGCACCGTTACCGTTGGCGACGAAGGCAACATCGTGGTCGATGCGCTCAACGCGAGCGAGCTCGAGACCACCACGTCGGCGGGCAGCACAGTGACCAACGCGCCGGGTGCCGCGGGCGGCATCACGCTTGCATTCAACGCCGTCGGCTGGGACATGGGCAACATCGCGCTTGCCGGGCTCAATGCGCTGCTCGGCACCGATCTGCTCACCGACGAGATTCCGCTTCGCACCGAAGCCATCGTGAGCGGCACCGACCTTGCCGCGGGCGGCGACATCACGGTGCGTGCGATCGACTCAATCTCGCTCACCGCCGAAATCAGCAACGAATCCGAGACCGATGCCGGGGCATCCACCGGATCTGCGGTGGGCGCCTCGGGCATTCTGGCGAGCAACCGGGTGCGGTCCGAAACCCGTGCGCTGATCCGGGGCCATGATGATGACGATGCGCCGCTGGTAAGCATCGTCGCGGGCGGTGCGGTCACCGTCGAAGCCGAGGATGAGTCGGCGATCGAGGCCGAGGTCACCATGACCGCATCGGCCTCCTCGAGCGGATCGGCCGTGGCGGTTGGCGGCATCATCGTACGCAACGACATGCGGGCGGGCGTGCTGTCGTCGGTGACCGATGCGGCCGTCGAGGCCGATGGCGACCTGTCGGTCACGGCCACCTCGGATGCCTCGATCACTGCCACGCTGAGTGGCGAGGTCAGTGCCAGCAGCGAATCCGAATTCGGTGATTCGGCTGAAGCCGATGCCGGTGCCGACGCGGGCGCCGATGCCGGTGCAGACGCTGGCGCCGATGCCGGAACCGATACCGGCGCCCCGGCCGCTTCCGGCTCGCTGTCCGTCAATGCGCTGATCGCCAACAATCTGGTGCTCAACACAGCCGAAGCCGAGGTGCTCGACAGCGAGCTCACGGTATTGGGGAGCTTTGGCGTCGAGGCCGAAAACATCTCCACGATCGAGGCGAGCAACAGCGCCACCACCGAGAGCACGGGCGGCACTGCCGCTGGCGTCACGCTCGCCTTCAACACCATCGGCTGGGAGGCGCAGAACATCCTCTTTGCCGCCATCGATGCGCTGCTCGGCACCAGCATCGGTGATGAGGATCCGGCCGAGGTGCGCGCCGAGGTCGCCCGCACCTCGTTCGAGGTGGGCGAAGACATGACGGTGAGCGCGGTGTCCGAGCCGCAGATCACCGCCGACATCGAAAATTCGGTCGCCTCCGAAGGCGGCGCATCGGCGAGCTTTGTGCTCGCGAGCAACATGCTGAGCTCGCGAGCATCGGCGCTGCTCACCGATCTGCCCGGCATCGACGCGCATACGGCGGGCAGCCTCACGGTGGAGGCAAGCGACACCGCGGGCGTCGCCTCTCGCATCAGCCTGTCGGCTGACGCGGCAGGGGGCGCGTCGCTCGGCGGAATGGCTGCCCGCAACGACTTGCGAAGTATCGTCACCACCCTGGTCGAATCGGCCGATCTCGAGATCGATGGCGATGTGGCGATTACCGGCGAGGGCTCAAGCACCGTCACGGCGCTGATCACCGATCAGCCGCTCGAGGACCAGCCTGAAGGGGACGCGACGACCGGCGATGGCGGAACGACCTCTGACGGGCAAGACACGCCCGCCAATCAGCCGCAAGGCGGCGGCACCGCCGGCGTCGAAGACAAGGAGGATGCGAGCTTTGCCTTCAACGGCATCATCGCCACCAACCTGATCCTGGGCGAGGTCAATGTCTCGGTCCTCGATTCAACGGTGACCGCGGCGGGCGATCTCGAGGTGTCGGGCACCAACGCCTCCTCGATCGAGGCCGAAAATGCTGCAGCCGCCGAGGCCGGCGGCACCGCCATCGGCGTCACGCTCGCCTTCAACACCATCGGCTGGGAGGCGCAAAACGTTCTGTTCGCCACCATCGATGCGCTGCTCGGAACCGACATCGGTGACGAGCAGCCGGCGGGCGTCACCACCACCGTTCGCGGCACCGATCTCTCGGCCGAGGGCGCGATCAGCATCTCGGCGGAAACCGAGGAAAGCGTCTCGGCCAACATCGAGCGCACCACCGCCTCGAGCGGCGCGAGCACCGCAGCAGGCTTTGTGCTTGCGAGCAACATGATCGCCTCCGAGGCGATCACAAAAATCAGCCCCAACAGCGCCGCATCGCCCCGCGTACAACTGGTGGCCGGAGAAGGTATCGAGGTCAACGCTGCCGACAGCGCATCCATTCAGGCGCAGGTCTGCATGGTCACCCAAAGCGGTGGCGCCGTAGCGGTGGGCGGCTTGGTTGCGCGCAACGATCTGCGCAGCAGCGTCGATGCCATCGTCGATCGGGTGGATGCGGTCTCGGGCGGCGAGCTCACCGTGATGGCGCTCGAGGGCGCGTCGATCGAGGCGTGCCTGAGCGGTGAAACCAGCACGGCCGCCGAACCGGAAGCGGCGCCGGCGGCGGAGGCAACGCCGCCTGCAGAGGCGCCCGCCGAGGAAGCGCCTGCGGATGCCGCGGCGGGCGAGGCTACTGCCGGCAGCGACTCGGGCACTAGCACCGGCACCGACCTGACAGCCGCGCCCGAGGCACCCGCCTCGCCCAGCCTCGCGGTCAATGCGCTGATTGCCACCAACATGGTGCTGAGCCGCGCCAACGCGGTCATCTCGAACAGCGATGTGCTGGTTGAGGGCGATCTCACGGTTGCCGCCGACAACGTGTCCTCGATCGAGGCGAACAACCTCGCCTCGATGAGCTCGGACGGTACCGCCGTCGGCGTGACGCTCGCCTTCAACACCATCGGCTGGGAAGCGCAAAACGTGCTCTTCAACAGCCTCGATGCGCTGTTGGGCACGAGCATCGGTGACGAGCAGCCGGCATCGATCAGCGCGCGAATCGTCAATACCGGGATTGAGGCCGCAGGCGACGTCAAGGTGCAGGCGGGCGCACTCGATGAGGAGCCCGGCGCCGACCAGGGCGCGCATATCCAGGCGGTGGTGAGCAACGAAGCGACGTCCAATTCTGATGGCGCAGCCGCAAGTTTCGTGCTCGCCAGCAACAAGGTGAGCACCAGCAGCCTCGCCTGGCTCAGTCCCATCCTCTCGGGACCTGCCGAGGCCGATGCGAGCAAGCGCGCCATCTCCGACCGGCTCACCGCCATCATCGGCGGCTCGCTCGAGGTGGTGGCCAATGATTCAGCAGTGATCGACTCCGAAGTGAGCCTGGTCGCAACCAGTGGAGGCGGGGCTGCGCTGGGCGGTGTTGCCGCACGCAATGATGTCCGGGGCGACGTCGATGCCGGCATCGACCGGATGATCATCGATGCCGGCGGCGATGTCTCGGTCATCGCGGTCGAACTCGCACAGATCAATGCCTCGCTCACCGGCGTCTGTGAAACGCTGTCCGAGGAAGAGGCCGAGGTTGCAGAGGATCCGGTGGCCGAAGTAGCGCCGGCGGCCGACGCCGGCGCTACTTCGGCCACCGGATCCTCTGCAACCTCGGCCTCTTCCTC
>RFXC01000321.1 GCA_009921765.1 Betaproteobacteria bacterium
CAGCCGCTCCGGGCACGGCCGGTGCGATCAGGGCGGCGATTGATCCTGTCAGCGGATCCGCCGACAGCAATACGCGGGGTTCCAGCGTCTCGAGGACGAATCGGTTCTTGCGCGATGGGCGAGCGGATCGGCGTCTGGTGCTCATGCCGCCCTTGATCTACGGTCGTGCGCGAAGCAAGCGCCAGTCGGCCAAAATGCCTCTGGGCAAACCGACCGAGACGCGACCCCCTCCCCAGAAACGCTCACCACGCTCGCAATCTCCCAAGGAATCAAAGCTGATCGCCCGCGCATGTTTTCGGGTCATTTTCTTGCGAGTCTATCGACCGCCCTAGATGTACTGATAGCGTTATTTTTAGGACGATGTGCTGCAAAAAATGCAGCACCTATCGTGGCGGTATGTGTGCTTCCAGCAAGAGACGCACGACTCAAAGGGAACTCTGTGGTCCTGTTTCTTGAGCGCAGCAAAAAGCGGGCTACAAGAGTTGCCGGAAGGATTCGGTTGAAACGACCGTGATCGTCACTCAGATCGCCTGCTCGCCGTACCGGCCGTTCTTCCGCGTCTGAAGGTCGATATCGTGGCGAGCGACGCGGAAGGGCGTCTTACTGCACAGGCGCTGTCACGCCTGACGCCATCGTCTTGGGGCTGAACGAGTTGGGGAAGGGCCGCAGCGTATTATTGCGTTGGCGCTGCGAGTTCGACGCGTGTCCTGCCTAAAGCAGCAGCCTCGGCAAGATCAGCGTGACGGCAGGCACGTAAGCAATTGCGAGAAGCGAAGCCACCAGAATCAGGATGTACGGCACCATGGGGCGGCTGACCGAGGACAGACTCACGTTGCCGATCTGGCAGACCACCACCAGAAGCAATCCGATCGGCGGCAGGATCAACCCGATTCCCAGTGCCGCCACCGACAGCAGGCCGAAGTGAAGCGGGTCGATTCCGAACTTGGCAACCGTAGTTGCCAGGATTGGGTAAAAGATGATCAATGCGGGTAGCCCGTCCAGCAGGCTCGCGAACACGATCATCACGAGCATGACCAGCGTGAGCAACAGCCAGGGCGAGGTGGTGATGCTCAACAAGGTATCGGCCACCATCTGCGGCACCGCCATGGTTGCAAAGACCCAGGCCATGCTGGTGGCCACGCCAGCGAGCAATGACACCGCTCCGGTCGTGATCCCGGTTTGTACAAGGATCTTTGTCAGGTCGGCGCGGGTCATTTCGCGATAGACGAACAGGTCGAGCGCATAGGCATAAATCACTGCGAGCACGGCTGATTCCGTGGCTGTAGTGACTCCGCCGAGAATGCCGCCAAACAGCACCACCGGCATGCCCAGGGGCAGGATGGCTTCGCGAAATGCCTTGCGCAGGGTGGGCCATGAAAATGAACCCTGCGAGCTGGGCAGTACCCCCCGTCTCGCCTGCACGTGAATGGTGACCGCAAGCGCGATGGCCATCAGCAGCCCAGGCAGGAATCCCGCAAGAAACAGTGCCGAAATCGACAGGCCCGACATTGCGCCAAGGATGACCATCACAAGACACGGTGGAATCAGAATGCCCATGCCTGATGCAGCGGCCACGATCGCGGCAGCTCGCTCGGGGGGGTAGCCCGCTCGCACGAGCGATGGAATAAGGACTGAGCCGATTGCCGAGGCGTCTGCCACGGAGGACCCGGAGATTCCCGAAAAAAGCACCTCCGATGCCACCACGACCACGCCCAGCCCACCGCGAATATGCCCCACCAACGCGGTGGCGAGGGCCACCAGCCGGCGCGAGATTCCGCCCGTCTCCATGAGTCCTCCCGCCAGGATGAAGAGCGGGATCGCCACGAACGGGAAGGGCTCGATTCCGGCCATCATTTTCTGGGCGACGGTCTCGAGGGGAATCTCAAGGCTTAAGAAGCTGGCGATGGTGGCGAGCCCCATGCTGAATGCCACGGGCACACCGAAGGCCAGCAGAACCAGGAAAGCGATGATCAGGACAGCCATGGGATGCCTTCAGTTCAGTCGTGGCGGGAGCGGATGGCGACTGGGCTAGTGATGGGACGCATCGCGTAATCGACCAGCTCGCCGGTCTGCGAAGACCATGCAGTCCATGAGAAGAAACAGGACTCCCGAGATGGGCACGATGCTGTAACCCGTGCCCACGCTGAACGGCAGAGTGGGATACATCTGCAAGGCTGAACTTTCGACGATACGAAGGCCGTAGAAGATCATGAAGATCCCCATGGCCCACACCACTGCATGCCCCAGCCATGCGAGCCCGCTGGCCCAGGCTGGCCCCAGGCGGCGCACTAGGAAATCGACACCGAAGTGGGCGCGATGCCGGACCGCCAGCGCCGCCCCCAGAAACGACAGCCACTGGTAGCTGAGCGTTGTGAGCTCCTCCGACCAGACCAGAGGTTGCCGAACAGCGTAGCGATAGACCACCTGCAACGACACCAGCAGGACGATCAGTACTACGCCGGCGGCAACAACGGCGGTGAGCACTCGTTCGACAGATCGCAACATGCGCACGGGCGCCGCGAGCCTTATTCGATACCAGCCTCTTTCAGCGCGCGGTCAACCAGCGGCGACTTCACCTTGGCCTGGAAAGCCTTCACGACCGGGAGCGTTGCCTTGCGAAACGCAGCAATGTCCGGATCGGTGACAGTGACGCCGGCACTTGCCATGAAGCCGACCACCTTGTCGTTCGCCGTCTTGGGACTTGAGGTGAAGAATTCCATGTCGGCCTTGAAGAACGCTTGCGAGCCCGCTTCGAGCGCGGCCTTTTGTTCGGCCGACAGCGCATTCCATTTGCGAAGATTCATCACCGCGATTCCGGCGGCTCGGCCATGATTGGTGAAAGTGAGATGACGGGCGACCTCATGGTTCTTGAGTGCCCAGAGCAGTTGCGGACCGGTTGCGTTGCCATCGATCTGCCCCTGCTGGATTGCGGTGTAGACCTCGGGCGTTCCCATGGGCACCGGAATTCCGCCCATCGCCTTGATCATGTCCACCTGCATGGGGTCTTGCATGACGCGCAGTTTCAGGCCTTTCATGTCATCGGGCGTACGAACGGGGCGCTTGCTGTTAAGCACGGCCAGCGCGCCGCCATCGGCGACAACCAGCACTTTCATGCCGTGCGCTTCCATCTTTTTGGCCAATTCAGCGACCACGGGACCCTGCAGAAAACGGATCCAGTCGTCGTACTTGACCCACACGAACGGCAGGCCAAACATGCCGAACTCGGGGACCAGTTGTTGCGCCACTTGTGACGCCACCACCGACATGTCGATGGCGCCCACTTTGGTCGCTTCCATGATTGCTTTTTGGTCACCCAGCACACCGTCACCGAAAAGCTGGATGTTGAGCGAGGTATTGCGCGATTCGGCCTCTTTCTTGAAGGCCTCCATCGCACCGTAGTAGGCAAAGCTCTTTGGCAAGCCGTCGGCGAATTTAAGCGACGTCTGCGCGCGAACCTCCTGAGCGGGCGCGAGCGCCAGCCCGAGCGCGAGCGCCGAGATGGCTGCAGACACGAAACGACGAGGCAACTTCGACATGATGGTCTCCCCCTGCGGCTTTGTCTGGCCGATGATGTTTTTAATGATCAGGGCCGATACTCCCAACAGGAGGAGAGAACTGTCAATCCTCGCACCAGCGAATGCGGACTGGTCTCGTACCGGTTTCTCGCCTGTGGCGCAAAGGCGAACGCAGAACCACAAGCCGTGGACCTTGCGAGCCGGTGCGGGCGGGTAAGCGCAGACTGAGCGCGCATCGAATGCCGAGCCGCGCGCGTGGCAGAATCGCCTTGGATGACGACAACGCATAGACACAAGGAGGCACCCTTCATGCATTCGCTTCGTATTTCCACGCGGGTCGACCGGTCCGGTTAT
>RFXC01000322.1 GCA_009921765.1 Betaproteobacteria bacterium
TCAATGAGCGCCTCACGCGGCTGCATCCGCGGCTTCGCATCGAGCCGGGCTGGGAGGCTGCGTTTGAGGCAACGCTCCGAGAGCGCGTCCACGCGCTGGAGCTCACCGGTATTTCCATGCTTGCGGCGCTTGCCTCCGATCCGCCGCCGGCAAAAGTCGCGTTCTTTGCCGGCGATCATGTCGCGCCCCCGCCGGCTGCCCGATCCGCTGAACTCAAGCCGCTTTCATCGCTTGCCAACTGTCCCGATGCCGGCGTTCAGGCGATGCTCCACGACATGCTCGCCCATTGCTTTGTTGCCGAGTCGCTCGAGGAGGCGTTTTCTCGGCGAAGCTCATTGCCGGCAGGTGGGCAATTTGTGGTTCGGGAAGGTCATCAGGTTGGCCGATTTTCCGCTTCGCTCCATGCGGCTGACACCGAGGCGGAGGGCCTCGAAGCGCCGCACCGAGGCGGGTGCTGCCGATGCACAGCGCCAGCTTGCCGTGTTGCGGGAAGATCATGCCCGTGCCCTTCGCGAACTGTCCACGCTCCGGCTGAATGCCCAGCGACTCGAACAGGAGTCCGCTCGATTGGCAGGCAGTCGCGAGCGTATCTCCAGCGAACTCGACGACATCGCCCGCCAGTCAACTGATTTTGAAAACACGCTTGAGGCGCTCGCTGGTGAATTTGATTCGCTCGACGCGCAGCTGGGCGAAACCCAGCAGCGTGCCGAAGAACAGCAATTCATGCTCGAAGAGGCCGAGTCCGCGCTCGACCGACAGCGCGAACAGGTTCGACAGGCCGAAGCCGATGCGCGTGAGGCCGACTTTGCTGTGCGTTCCACCGAAGCCCTCATCGAGCGCCTGAATGCATCGGCAGACACAGCGCGCGCTCAGCTTCAGTCGGCGGGTGATGAACGTGCACTGCTTGAAGCGAGGCTGGGCGACATTTCCGACACCGAGGCGCGTGACGCGCTGCAGTCATCGCTCGCAAACCGGGTTCAGGCCGAGGCCGCGCTGGGTGCAGCCCGTCAGCGACTCGACGACATCAGCCAGAGATTGCGCGCGGGCGACGAGGCAAGGCTGACCGCCGAACGCGCGCAGGAGCCCCTTCGAGAGCGTCTGCACGCGCTCCAGCTGGACGAGCAGGCGGCCCGTATCAACGCCGAGCAGTTCGCGACTCAACTTGTTGAGGCCCAGGTCGACGAGGCAGCCGAGGCGAGCCTGCGCGAGCGTTTTTCCGATGCAAGCCCCAAGCCGAGCTGGCTGCAGGGCGAGGTCACTCGTTTGTCGAACGCCATTTCAGCGCTGGGGCCAGTCAATCTGGCCGCACTTGACGAGCTTAGCCAGGCAAGCGAGCGCCAAGGTTTCCTTCGGGCGCAGCTTGCCGACCTCAATGAAGCGATTACCACCCTTGAAGATGCCATCCGGAAAATCGATCGCGAGACCCGCACCCTGCTGCGCGAAACCTACGACACAGTGAACGGACATTTTGGCGAGTTGTTCCCGCGGCTCTTTGGTGGGGGCGAGGCGCGACTCATCCTCACCGGGGAGGAAATCCTTGATGCGGGCATTCAGGTGATGGCGCAGCCGCCAGGCAAGCGCAACACCTCGATTCACTTGCTTTCGGGTGGCGAAAAGGCGCTCACCGCCATTGCTCTGGTATTTTCGCTTTTTCAGATCAATCCGGCGCCGTTCTGCCTGCTTGACGAGGTGGATGCGCCGCTTGACGATTCCAACACCGAGCGTTACGCAGAAATGGTTCGTGCAATGTCGGCCCAGACCCAATTCCTGTTCATCACTCACAACAAAATCGCCATGGAATTCGCCGAGCAACTGATTGGCGTCACCATGCAGGAAAAGGGCGTGTCACGCCTCGTGGCGGTCGACCTCGAGGCGGCGGCAGGCTTCGCCAACGCAGCATGATCGACAGTCTGACCGTCAGCATCCTGCTCTTTGTCGCCCTGGCCATCGGTGCGGTTGTGGCCTTCGATGCCTGGCGTGCATGGCGGCTGCGCAGGCTGGCGGTGCGCGACGAGGCGCCCGTCGAGGCGAGGCGGCCAGCCAGGGCAGAGGCGAATCGGCCCGAACATGGTGTAGCAGCGGACGTGCCCCCTCCTTCGGGTGCCGCATCCACCCGGGGAGAACCCAGTCTGGGGCCGTCCTCTGGACGCGGCGAGCCCAGCCTGGGCATGACCGATGTGCAGCCCGATGCCCCGGTTCGTGCCGAACCGCAGCTGGGCTTGTTGGACGCGTCCTCCCCCCTGACGGGCGAGGCGGCTCTGCACCGTCAGTCCGGCGCTGATGCTTTGCCAATGTCTGCTGCGTCGCTACGCGAAGCATCTGCCGCCACGGAGCGCGTCGCCGCCCCCGGGAGCCCGGTAACGGCGGCGTCTCCTTTCGAATATGTCGACTCCCGGCCGGTGTTGACTGCGCAGCCGCGAGCCGGAACAAGCTCGCATGCGGGGATCGGGTCGTCTGATGAGCCCCTGCGGGTGGAGCAAACGTCGTCGGGTACGCGTGTGGCGCTGCCCGTCCCGCGGGGGCAGCACGCTGAGTCGCCACGCGATCCCCTCCCTGCTGCAGCCGTTCCGGCGGCCAGCCGCCTAGGCGCGACGGCTGCCAGCGCGGCCAGCCAGCCTGAGGTGGCCAGCGGGATATTGTCCGACCGTACCGATTGCATCGCCTTGCTTCGGTTTGTTCAGCCGGTTCCCGCCGAGAAGCTGGTATCACTGGGGCAGTCATTCAGGCGCTCTGGCAGCAAGCCTGTCATGCTCGAGGTGCTGGGGTTATCGGCTTTGCTCGACGGATGGCATCTACCGCGAGCAGGAGAGTCCTGCAGCGCCGCACGATTCGGTTTGCTCCTTGCCAACCGCGCCGGTCCGCTCAATGCGCTTGAGTACACCGATTTTGCCCAGCGTATTCGCGAGCTTGCCGCGTCGCTTGGAGTGGGCGTTGAAATCAGCGACATGGCAAATGTGCTGGCGCGTGCCCGTACGCTGGATTCCGAGAGTGCCCGTCTCGACGCCCAGGTGTGCATCAATGTCGATGCGGCCGAAACCCTGGGCCCCGCCCAGCTTGCGTCGCTAGCGGGCCCGCTTGCTGTCGTCGAGCGTGGCAACAACCGTTACGCGCGCCTGGGGCCCCGGGGTGAGACGATTTTTTCGGTTGCGCTGGGTGAACAATCCAACCGACTCAGCTTTCTGCTGGATGTGCCCCGGGTCGCGCCTGAGGCGCGGCCCTTTGCCGCCATGATCGAATGTGTTCGCATCAGCGCCCGCAGGCTGCCAGGTCGAATCATTGATGACGGCGGCAAACCGCTGACAGACCGAGGCATCGAGGCCATCATGACTCAGCTTGATGAGCGTTGCGCAGCGCTCGCTGCTGCCGGGCTTGCTCCGGGGTCGGCAACCGCGCTTCGGGTATTCAACTAGCGGGGCGAGAGCATGCTCGCAATCATAGGCGGTAGCGGTCTGTACCAGATCGACGATCTGCGCCAGCCGACCCGGCTGACCCTTGAGACCCCGTGGGGGGCCCCGTCTGACACGCTGACGCGTGGGTTCTGGGGGGCGCGAGAGGTGCTCTTCATTGCGCGTCATGCGCAAGACCATCGCGTTCCGCCCCATCGTATCAACTATCGCGCGAATATCTGGGCACTGCGCGAAGCCGGCGCCAGCCAGATCGTTGCCGTTGCCGCTGTGGGCGGTATTGCGCACGACTGCTCTCCGGGCGTACTGGTGGTGCCAGACCAGCTCATCGATTACACGAGCGGGCGCGAGGCCACCTTTTTCGATGGCACCGAGAACAAGGTTGTGCATGTCGATTTCACCGAG
>RFXC01000323.1 GCA_009921765.1 Betaproteobacteria bacterium
ATTGATTTTTTAACTGAGAATGATTCTCAAATCATCTAAGGTCGGTGGCTATTGCCTACCTTGCTGCTTGCCCATAAGCGCCAAGAACTCGCGCCTCAAATTGGCGTCTTTTAGGAATGAGCCACGCATCACGCTATTGACCATCTTGGAATTGAGATCCTTCACGCCGCGCCATTGCATGCAAAAGTGATCGGCTTCCATCACCAGCGCGAGTCCCGTGGGCTTCATTTTTTCTTCGAGGATATTGGCAAGCTCCACCACGGCCTCCTCCTGAATCTGTGGCCGGCACATGATCCACTCGGTAATGCGGGCGTACTTGGATAAACCAATCAGAGCCGTTTGCTTATCAGGCAACACCCCAATCCACACGCGCCCCATGATCGGACACAGATGATGCGAGCACGCGCTCTTCACCGCAATCGGTCCAATAATCATGAGTTCATTTAAGCGACTGACATTCGGAAAACGTGTAAGGCTCGGCTGCGGTGTATAGCGCCCCGTAAACACTTCGTTTACATACATCTTAGCGACGCGATAGGCGGTGCCACGCGTATTGTGATCACTCTCGGTATCAATCACCAAACTCTCAAGCACCCCTTGGAGCTTATCTGCCACTTCATCAATCAAGCCATCAATCTCACCCGGTTCAATGAACTGCGCAATATTGTCATTCGCATGAAAGCGTGCTTTTTTCGCTTGAATGCGCCTACGGATCACTTGCGACAGTGGTACGCCCTCTTCACTTTTGCGACTATTACGAGGAGTTGGTTTAGTACTCACTTTGGATGGCGTTAATTTTGTGGTGCGGGGCATGAATGATTTGAGAGGTGACTTAAATTATTAGGTGCTGACCTAAATTTGAAAGAATAGAGCTACTGTACACGCAAATCCAATCAGCCACACGAGAGTACGCAGATTTGCCCAATCCATCACATAGCAAGTAATATAGGCCACGCGAGCTAGAAGATAAGTAATGGCCAAGACATCAATACGGTCTTGCGGAGCTTGCAAAAGCATCGCGATCGCAATCGCAATATAGAAAAAAGGTAAGGACTCAAAGGTATTAGCCTGTGCCGCATTCGCACGTGCGCGTAATCCCGTTTGTTTAGCTAGCCACTCGCGTGGTTGGTTGTTGTCATAGGGAGCACTTGCGGCGTTCTCCGTTGGGCCAAACTTGGCAATGCCCGCCGCAATGATGGGTAAAAAACCAGCGAGGATGACGCAGACGATGGCGATGGTCATGATTGATGTTCTTTATTCCGTTATTTTGATTCGTTATTTTTTACTCAGGCGCGTTTCCGTGCCATTGAGAAGATTTCGGATATTACTGCGATGGCGATAAATGAGGAGCGCACTCATCACGACAATAGCTAATCCCATGGGTTGCACACCAAAGAGAAAGGTGAAATAAATTGGTGCAAAGACTGCCGCACACAAGGCAGCTAAGGATGAGTAGCGCATAAAGATTGCCACAATGAGCCAAGTTCCCAAGGTGGCCAAGCCCAAAGCCCAATTAATCGCAAATAAGATTCCTGCGGCGGATAACAGACGCCGATGTCGGCGCAGCCCTGCGACACGGCCTTCAGCATGAAACCGTTTGCCGCCTCGGGTCCGCCGACCGGCAGCACGAACACCTGCTTGCCGCGATAGATCTGCACGTTGCCGAAAAACTCGTCCTTCCTGACCTGGCCCGCCGGCAGTTGCGAGGCATCGACCGTGACCGAGGCCGGATCGGCGCTGAATTTGAATTTTTCGCGGTACATGTAATAGCCGGGCGCGATTTCATAACGCACCTCGACCTTGCCCGGTTCGAGCAGGCGCGCCGAAAAGCGGAAGGCCTTTTCCGGCTCGAGCAAATCGGGTTCCTGGCCGCGCGCGACAAGGGCCAGCAACAACAGGACGACGGTCAGCAGAGTGCGTATGAACATGGGATCATCAACCTGTCTCAACAGCGGTTTGCGCCTCGACCCAATCGAGATACGCGGGCAAACCGCGCTCGACGGGCAGGGCAATGATTTCGGGCAATTCGTACGGATGCAGGCCGCGGATTGCCGCTTCGACGGCAGCGTATTGTTCGGTGCGCGTCTTGATCAGCAGCGGCACTTCGGCGGCGGATTCAACCGCGCCCTTCCAGCGGTAGACCGAGGTGCATTCGGCCAGCACGTTGACGCAGGCGGCGAGCTGCCGCTCGATCAGCGCATGGGCAATCGTCTGCGCAACCGCGCGGTCGGGCGTGTTCGTCACGACAAGCAGCACGGCCATCGCTAAAGGTTCGCCACACCGGCGCTGCCGGCCACAACGCCGTCGCCGACCGTCGGATACCGCAGCTTCAGCCGCAGTTCGCGCTTGATGCGATGGTTCGACAGGCGCCGCGATTCGCCCATGAAAGACAGCAGGGCCGGCGCGATGCGCTGCGCCGCTTCGGCACGCGAAACGCGCGGCGGCCGCGGCAGGCCGAAACGGTCGGCAACGAGATCGAAGTAATCGCCCATCTTGAGCACGCTATCGTCAGTGGCGTTGTAGAGGCGCCCGGGCGCGCCGAACGAAAGCGCCGCCACCGTCATGCGCGCCAGATCGTCGGCATGCACATGATTGGTGTAGGCATCTTCGTCGGCCCGCAGTGCCGGCGTGCCCTCGCGCAGGCGCCGCAACGGCAGGCGCTCGGCCGAATAAATGCCGGGCGCGCGCAGCACGCTGATGCGCACGCCGCTGCGCCGCCCCCAGTCGCGCAGGCGCTGTTCGGCATCGACGCGGCGCTGCGCGCGCGCCGTCTGCGGGTGCAGCGGATGCGTCTCGTCAATCCATGCGCCGGCGCAGTCGCCGTAGACGCCCGTCGTACTGATGTAGACGAAGTGCTGTGGTAGACTTTTTGTTCTGGCCAGTGCCGCAATCAGATGCGCGGTGCGCGTGTCGCGCGGGCCGCGGCCGGGCGGCGGTGCGCAATGCAGAACATCGTGTGCAATACCGGCCAGGCCGTGCAGGGTGGCCGGCGCGTCGAGATCGCCGACGATCGGCACCAGACCGAGCGCGCGCAGTGCCGCAACCCGCGCCCGGCTGTGGGTCAGCGCGTAAATGATGCGGTAGCGCGAACGCAGCAGCGGCACCGCGCGCTGCGCAACGTCACCGCAACCGATAATCAGTAGTCGCCGCATAGCCGCAAATTGTAACCGAAAGCACCGAAACCCCGCCGCCCATGCAAACACCGAACCAAGTCACCCTCAAACCGAGCGATCACGCCTTCACGGTCAAATCCGGAGAAACCATACTCGACGCCGCGCTGCGCGAAGGCTTCGTCATTTCCTATGGCTGCCGCAACGGCGCCTGCGGCACCTGCAAAGGCAAAGTGCTTTCAGGCGCTGTGGATTACGGCAATCATCAGGCCAGCGCGCTGTCGGACAGCGAAAAGCGCCAGGGGTTCGCGCTGTTCTGCCAGGCGCGCCCGCTGGGCGACGTCGTCATCGAATGCCGCGAGGTCGGCGCGACGCGCGACATCCAGATCCGCACGCTGCCGGCGCGCGTGCAGAAAATGCAGAAGCTCGCCCCGGACATCATGCTGGTTGAACTGAAGCTGCCGGCCTCCGAGCGCCTGCAGTTTCTCGCCGGCCAGTACATCGACATTCTGCTCAAGGACGGCAGCCGCCGCAGTTTTTCGATGGCCAACGCGCCGCACGACGACGCGGTCCTGCAACTGCACATGCGCAACTACGGCGGTCCGTTCTCGACGCATGTTTTTTCGAAAATGAAGGAACGCGACATCCTGCGTTTCGAAGGGCCGCTTGGCAC
>RFXC01000324.1 GCA_009921765.1 Betaproteobacteria bacterium
TCCCAGATCCGCGATCCTGGCGACGGGTGGGTTTTCCACCGCCCAAGAGGCCACGACCTCGACCAGCAGCTCCGTCTCCGGACGCGGGATGAGGGCGCGGCGATCGACCTTGAGCCGCACCCCGGCGAAATCCACCTCGCCGAGGATGTGCTGCAGCGGCTCCCGTTGGGAACGACGCTTCACGAGCGGCCGGATACGGACCAGCTCCGGTTCGGTCAACGGACGCTCAAATTCCAGGTAGAGCCGCATCCGGTTAAGCCCCAACGCATGCCCGACGAGGTGCTCCGCCGACAAGCGCGGCGACTCCACCCCCCGCGACGCGAGAAACTCCGTCGTTCGCCGGATGATCTCGAGAACGGTCAGCATTTCACTCGTCATCCGCGTTGTTGCGGACTGTGACCGGCGCCGCCCCGGTCAGCGCAGCCATCCGTTCCTCAAAGTCCGCCTGCTGCAGTGCCGTAACAACCGGCCCGATGTTGCCCTCCATGATCTGCGGCAGGCTGTACAACGTGAGCCCGATGCGATGGTCGGTGAGACGGTTTTGCGGAAAATTGTAGGTGCGGATGCGTTCACTCCGGTCACCGGAACCGATCTGGCTCCGGCGCGTCGCCGCGTACTTCGCCCGCTCCTCCTCCTCGCGCCGCTTCAGCAGCCGGGAGCGCAGGACCGTCAGAGCCTTGGCCTTGTTCTTAAGCTGCGAGCGCTCATCCGCGCACGAAACGATCAGACCCGTGGGACGGTGCAGGATCTGCACAGCCGAATCCGTGGTGTTAACCCCCTGCCCGCCCGGCCCGCTCGCACGGCTAACGGTTATCTCCAGATCCTGTGGGTCGATCTCCACGTCGACTTCCTCGGCCTCCGGGAGCACCGCGACCGTGACCGTGGAGGTGTGGATACGCCCGTTGGCCTCGGTCACCGGCACCCGCTGCACCCGGTGCACGCCGCTCTCAAATTTCAGCTGCCGGTAAACATCGGTTCCGGTGATGAGGAAAATGACCTCCTTGAAACCGCCCCGCTCGGAGACGCTGCTGCTCATCGGCTGCACGCGCCAGCCCTGGCCGTCGGCGAACCGGGAGTACAGGCGGAAAAGCTCGGCCGCAAAGAGACTAGCCTCGTCCCCTCCGGTGCCGGCTCGGATTTCCATCACCGTGTTCCGCGAGTCGGTCGGCTCCGGCGGGATCATAGCCAGCAACACCGTGCGCCGCAGCTCAGCCTCCCGCCGCTCAAGGTCGGGCAGTTCCTGCGCGGCCAATTCCTTGAGGTCCGCGTCGGCACCCGGATCCCGCTGCAGCGCCCGCGCTTCGGCGATCTCTCGAAGCGTGCGCGCATGGCGCTCGTGCTCCGCGGCCAGTTGCGCGAGCCGCTGCTGTTCGCGGGTCACCTCGGCCGCGCGGCGCGGATTCGCGTAGAAGGAAGGCTCCGCCATTTGGGCGGAGAGTTCCTCCAGGCGGCGGCGAAAAGGCAGGATATCAGGCAGGTCTTCCATGCGCGAAAACGAGTGGGCTTTGATTTGCTATTTGCGCGCCCCGGACGGACCGAATCTAAAATGCCCGGTCGACGCACGAGGCACGGACTGCCTAGCGCGGAAGGAACTTCATGCCCACATCGCTTTTCACTCAAAACACCATCGCCCTCATCTGGGACTTCGACAAGACCCTAATCCCCGAGTACATGCAGTCGCCGCTGTTCCGGCGCTACGGGGTCGACGAGGCGGTGTTCTGGCAGGAGACCAACCGGCTCGCCGAACACTACCGGCAACGCGGTTACCAGCTCTCTCCCGAGATCGCGTACCTCAACCACCTGCTGACCTATGTGCGCAGCGGGCAGCTTGCCGGCCTCAACAACCGAATCCTGGCGGACTGCGGAAAGGAGATTCGCTTTTATCCGGGCCTGCCCGGGTTTTTCGACGAGGCGCGGGCATTCGTGAGGGAGCGTCCGGAGTTCGTGAAGCACGAGATCACGCTCGAGCACTACGTCGTGAGCACCGGCATCGCCCCGATGATCCGCGGCAGCGCCATAGCCGGGAAAATCGATGGCGTCTGGGCCTGCGAATTCATCGAGAATCCGCTGCAGCCTGGTTTCCTGCGACAGAAGGAATTGCCGATCGAGGCGACCGCCGAGATCGCGCAGATCGGAATGGTCATCGACAACACGACCAAGACCCGCGCCATCTTTGAGATCAACAAAGGCACCAACAAGAACGCCGCCATCGACGTAAACTCGAAGCTCGCGCCCGAGGACCGGCGCATTCCGGTGCAGAACATGATCTACGTCGCCGATGGTCCCAGCGATGTACCCAGCTTCTCCGTCGTGAAAAGCGGCGGCGGCCGGGCCTACGCGGTTTACAATCCCGAGAAGTCGGCCGAGTTCGAACAGAACGACCGACTGCTGCAATCGGGCCGCATCCATGGTTACGGCCCCGCGGACTATCGCGCCGGCTCAAGCACCTTCCAGTGGCTCCGGATGCACATCCATCAAATCTGCGAGCGCATTGTCACAGACAGGGAAACCGCCGTGGCCAGCAAGGCCACCCGTCCCCCGCGCCACCTCAACGCATCGCCGGAAGAAGTCGCCGCCAGCAAGCGCGCCAAGACTCCAAAACAAGCTTCCTTTCTGGAGTGAGAAAAGAAAAGCGCCGGCCCGAAGGCCGGCGCTTAAAAGCGGACAAACTATCCTGAAGATCAGCGCGAGGGGCTGACGTTCGCGGTCGGATCAACCGGCGGGATCGAAGGAGGCGTATTGGCCGGGGGGGTGGAAACCGCAGCGACTGAGGAGGCCGGCGCCTTAGGAGCCGAAGCCGCGGCTGCAGTTCCCTGCGAGGCGGCGGCCTGACCTTGGGCGGAGGCTTGATTCGCGGCCTGCTGAACTGCACCAACCGACTGGTTGGTCACAGCGGCCACGGCTTGAGCAATGCCACCGCCGGAGGTCCCGGCAGCGGACTGAACAGCCGCAGTGACAACGCCAGCCGAGGAGGGGGCAGCCTGAACGACGGCCGCAGCGACGGCGGCAACTGTCTGCGCGGCTTGGGCCGTATTTCCGCTGGACTGAACGACAGCGGAAGTGACCGCGGCAGCGACAACCGCAGCCTGCGAGGGGGCGGCGACGGCTACAGCAGCGGCAACTTGGGGAGCCGCCGTCGGGACGGCTACGGCAACCGCAGCGGCCACGGTGGCGGCCACGCTCGGATTGGCCTGAGCCGCGGCCTTGGCGATCGTCGCGGCAGCCGCCGGGTTTTGCTGAGCAAGCTGAGCGACAGCTTGCACGTTACCGGCAGCAGCAGCCTGCTGAACCTGCTGCGCGAGTTCAGCGGAAATCGCCGCGTCCTGCGCGACGGCGAACGACGAGGAAAGCGCCACAAGGGCAGCTACGATAAGGGACCGAGTTTTCATAGGGAAATGAGACGTTTTACTTGGTGGTTTAGAGCGCTCTAGGGGACGAAGCGACAAACAGTCTTTGTCGAAACAACCTTAGAATTTCGAAAGAAGAAGCCTCAACACCTCGGTCGGCAACAGAAATTTACAAAAAATGCCATCGATTCGCGCTAGGCTCTTACCGAGTGGCCCCACGAAGCCACCACTCATACCTGCGCGGAAACCAAACCATGCGGGAAAAATGGCTAAGAATATCGCTTAAGTTATTTCTAGGCATGATTTTAAAGCCATATACGATCCGTCATTCCTAAATGAAAACGGCCCAATCACACTCTCGCGTTCCGGACGATTCTTCTTCAGCGAATTCCTATGCCCCTGAAACAGCTCTCTGAAGACCAGATCAGCAACTG
>RFXC01000325.1 GCA_009921765.1 Betaproteobacteria bacterium
GCTGCTGGCACTGGTGCGATCGTGCTAACCACCGAGGCAGGATCGATCGAGCTTCGTGAAGGGCGCTTGCCCGATGTGACGACCCCGGTGACCGATGCGGGCACTGCGGTCAGCACCCCGGGGTCTGGAAATATCCTGATCCGCGCCAATGGAACGGGTTCCACATTGAGTATCCAGGGCGATGTTCGCTCGGGCTCCGGCGACATCACCCTCATGTCCGAGGGTTCGCTCTCGGTGGGAAGCGAGGCGATTCCGGGCGTGGACATCGTCACCGGCCAGCCTGCTCAGGGCGTTGCGGCTTCGACAGTGCTGATGGAATCCAGGGCGGGTTCGGTTCTGATGCGCGGCACCAGCGCGGTCGGGGCGCCGGGCGACGTCCTGATCCTGGCAGATCAGGATATTGCTCTCGGCAGTGTGAGCGCTGAGGGCTTCTCCGCCAAAGCTGCCAAGGGCAAGGCGTCCGTCGGCGAAGGCGGGGCACCGCAGACCACCGTATCCGAACTCCTGCTTACGACAATCGGGAGCATCGGCACGGCTGCGTCGCCGCTGCGGGTAGAGGGCGGGCGCCTCAGCGCGCAGTCCGCAAGTGGAGACATCTACCTGCAGTCGAAGGGCGAGTTGCGAGTGGTGCAGGTGGGGGTCGATGTTCGTGAGGTGCAGGCCAACGGCTCGAGCGTGATGAAGCCCACGCTCGCGCAGAACGGCATCCGCAGCACGACCAGTGCGCCTTCCACCGTGGGTATCGACGTCGAGCAGGGCAACCTTGTCATCGATACCGGTCTGATCCGGGCCGATACTGTAAGAATCACCACGCGACAGGGCTACGTCGTTGACGGCAACGATGGGTCGTCGGGCAACTTTGTCGACGCCGATCTTGATATCGATGCCCGCCGGCTGGTGCTCGATGCACCCTGGTTGGCGCTCGCGCAGCAGAACAAGCTGGTGCTGCTCGACGCGTTTGCCAGCCGTCCCACGCTCTCTGATGGCACCAATGCAGGCCAGTTCCTGTTTGGCGCCATCGGTGACAACGACTCGCTCGCTGCGATCGAATACGCGGTAGCGTCACAGGCTCAATACGAGTCCTGGCTCTATCCGAACAAGGTGGGCAACGACAACGGGGCGGCGGATATTCCGAACCTTCGGAAGTACGCGCGAACGCTGGAATTCGTTGCGAATCGCGAGCCCGCGCGTGCCATCACGCTGGCGGCGATGAACAACCCGAATCGGGTTGATGATCGGGGTGAGCTGCGAACCACCGGACTCAAGGTCACCGGCACCACGGTGAGGTTCGAGACCGCGGTGGTGGCCGACCTGATCGATCTTGACGTCGGACCGGTGAGCGGCGGCGACAAGGGTCTTCTGGTCCTGAACGGAAAATTGAAGGCTTCCGGTCTCGGCGGCGTCAATTTCTCTGATCGGCCGTTTGACGTCCAGGTCCCGTCAACATTCCGGGTCGCAGCGAACCCAGCGAACGGGCTCTTCGAGCTGGGCGGCCCGGCGCTGGGCGATGTCAGCGTCCGCCGGGTCGATGGCAAGCTGATTCTCACGCGAGAGGGCAGCACTGTCGAGATCGCCAACCCCGAGTCTGTCACCTTCAACCTGCGCGCGGGCGAGGTCCTCACCGGTGCGGCGGATGCATTCAGCAACCTGCGTATCGCGGGTGCCGGCAGTGTGGTGCTGTCGACGGTCACAGCATCGCAGACCACGCAGCCGGTCCTGCTCAATCTGTCGAACATCGCTGGAAGCACCCTCACGCTGGCCGTGCCGGCCTCGGTCACGCTGGACGCCGGGTCAAACATCGGTCAATTCAAGGTGCGCACTGCATCGGGTCAGACGCTTACGCTGTCCGCGGCGCAGGCAAGCGGCAAGTCGATCAACGGAACGGGTTCGGTCACCATCACGGGTCTAGGGGCGGGGGGCACGGCGGTTGACCTCACCGGTGTGATCTCGACCGGTACGCTGTTGGCCGAAGCGGTTCCCGGTGCGGTGCTTACCACGGCAACCACCCTGAATCCGCGCTTTGTGATCCAGTCGGCCGGCGCAGCGGGTGCTGCGCAGTCGCTCACCATTGCCTCGGGCCTTGCCAACGGCCGATTGATCCGGGCGGCGGGTGAGGTGGTGGTCACGGGAATCAACGGCACTGCGGTCGACCTCACCCGGGTTCAGGCGATTGGCAACACGGCGCTCAGTCGTCGACTGGTCATCGCCAATGACACGACGCTCGCGGCGGCCACTGACCTGGGCAGCTTCGGGGTCGAAATTGCCGCGGGTCGCACGCTCACGCTCGGCGCTGGACAAGCCAGCGGCCGGACTGTGACCGGCGCGGGTAGTGTTCAGATCAACGGGGTGGATGACCGGACCCTTGACTTCAGCCAGGTTTCGGTCAGCGGAACCCGAAGCGGCGCGCTCGCATCGGGCGTGTCGCTGGTACGTCTGGACGCGGGAACCGTGCTGAGCTCAATGGTCCTGTCGGTCGGCGCGGGTCAGACCCTCGCTTTGAGTGCCGCACAGGCGACCCGCATTGCAACCGATGGCGGGCGCGTGGTCGGTGCGGGCACCACCCGAATCTCGGATCTGGGCACGGTGGCGGCCAATCTGTCTGCGATACAGACCACCCGTGTGGAGGCCACGCTGAGCGCGAGCGTGTCAACGCTTGCGGCGGGTACGGTCCTGGGAACCGCCATCGTTTCCATCCCTGCGGGGCGCAGCCTTGCGCTTTCCGCTGCGCAATTGAACGGCGCACGACTGGAGGGGGCGGGCACCCTGGTGCTGACCGGGCCGATTTCGTCGAGCACATCGCTCGCCGGTGCTGCGACCCAGACGGTCGACCTGACCAGCGCTGCCCTTGCCGCGACCACTGGCGCGGGCACCGAGATCACGCTGTCGAGCTCGTCGCGATTTGTCGTCACGCCGCAGCAACTGCAGGCCACCAAATTGCGTGGCAATGCAGCCAACAACACGCTGATCGTGGATGTGTCGGCGCTCGGCTTTACCCCCGACACATCGGGTACGCCAACCGCCACCATGCTGCTCGACGTGACCGATTCGGTCGGCGGCAACGACACCGTGTCGTTCCGCTTCGGTCAGGGCAGCACGGCGCGGGTGGTCCGGCTGGATCCCGCCTCGGTGATCAAGCTCGGCCAGATCGGCAACGGCGAGAGCAACACGCTCGAGTCGAACAACGGTGTTCTCGATATCAGCCGGGTACCCCTTGCCAATCTCGGTGGCTTCTCCCGCGTCGTGGTGAACTCGGCCCTCACGGTATCGGTCGAGCAGATGAAGCAACTCCTCGATACCGGAGGGCTGTCTGAGTTCCTGGGTGACGGTGTACTCACGGTTGAAGGCGCGGTTGATCGCGAGATCGACCTGCGGAAGATCGCCTCGTTCCAGCCGGGCGGCGCGATCAAGCCTGAAATCCGCTTCGCCAACGCAACGCTGAGCGCCGTCAAGGACAGCAGCGCTGCGGGTGCCGGCATCATCCTCCCGCCGTCGGGCAGTGCAGTGCAGATCCGTCTGGGTTCGCAGCTCGCGCCGGGGTTCGATGTACCGGGCGCACCCATTGCTGCAAATGCCAGTGTCGTCGTATTCAATGGCCGGCAGCTGGCGGCGCTCGCCACTCACCCGGATGTGGCCAACATCGCTTCGCTCACGCTCTCTGGCGATATCGTCGTTGAAGGGGCGGTCAACCTGGGGGCCGGCGGACCGTTCCGATCAGGGCTTACGCTGGTCAATAGCGCCACGTCGATCAACGTTGCTGCCGGT
>RFXC01000326.1 GCA_009921765.1 Betaproteobacteria bacterium
TTCATCACGAACGGACCATACTGGGCGATGGGTTCGTTGAGCGGCCGGCCAGCAATCAGCACCGCACGTGCGGGCGCCTCGGCGGCAAAGCGCACACCGTCGGCATCGGGGCGGGTTTCCAGCACCGCCATGCGCTGGCGTGGCACTGGACTGCCGCCCACCGTCAACGCACCGCGATACACATAGGCAAGCGCGTTGTGCCCCGCTGGCAGTTCAATGTCGATTGACCCCGGCGCATCAAAATGCAGATCAAGGAACACCGGATCAACCGTGCCCTCGGGCACCGCACCCGCCACGCCGTGCGCACGACCGGCAACGACGCGTACGCGAACGCCGTCCGCGCTGACAAACTCGGGCACCTCCCCGCCGGGAATGTCCCGCCAGCCGGGCTGGGTCATTTTCAGATTCGAAGGCAGGTTCACCCACAGCTGAAAGCCCTCCATGAGGCCGTCCTGCTGTTCAGGCATCTCGGAGTGGATGATGCCGCGCCCCGCGGTCATCCACTGCACACCGCCTGAATTGATCAGACCTTCGTTACCCACGCTGTCACGATGCCGCATGCAGCCCGTGAGCATGTAGGTGACGGTTTCAAACCCACGGTGCGGGTGATCGGGAAAACCGGCGATGTAGTCACCTGGGTTCTCGGAGCCGAAGTTGTCGAGCATGAGGAACGGATCAAGCCTGCGCTGCAGGTCTTGCGTGAGTACACGAACGAGCTTCACTCCCGCACCGTCCTGGGTCGGCATGCCGGCAACCAGCCGCTCAACACCGCGCGAACGCAACACACGAAAGGCAACCGGAGTATTCATCAATCAGATTTCCCGAACAGGATTGGGTTGAACCGGGGGCTCAGGCCTCCAGCCCGCGGGCCAGATCGGCACAGATGTCGGAAGGCGACTCGACACCCACCGCAACGCGAATGAGCCCTTCGCCTACGCCCGCCGCCAACCTCGCCTCCGGCGTGAGGCGCCCATGCGTGGTGCTCGCCGGATGGGTGATAGTGGTTTTGGTGTCACCGAGGTTACCGGTGATGGAAAGCATCTTGCATTGATCGATGGTGGCCCAGGCGCGCGCCCGCAGATTGGCGGGGTCATCGCCTTTGACGTCAAACGACACGATGGCACCACCGGTCGTCTGCTGACTCATGGCGAGCGCATGCTGCGCGTGGGACGCAAGGCCCGGGTAATGCACTCGCGCCACGCGCGGATGCGCCTCAAGCCAGCGCGCCACCTGGAGCGCATTGGCTGATTGCCGCTCCATGCGAAGCGAAAGCGTCTCGAGTCCTTTCAGCAGCACCCAGGCATTGAACGGCGAGAGCGATGGACCGGCGGTGCGCAGCACCGGAAGGAGCTGCTCGCGGACATATTGCTCACTACCCAGCACCGCGCCACCCAGCACACGCCCCTGGCCATCAATGTATTTGGTGGCCGAATGCACCACCACATGCGCGCCAAGATCAAACGGCCGTTGAAGCGCGGGTGTACAAAAACAGTTGTCGACCACCAGCACCGCGCCTGCATCCGAAGCGACCTTGGCCAGCGCGCGTATATCGCCCACCTCGGTGAGCGGATTCGACGGCGATTCGAGATAAAGCATGCGGGTGTTGGGCCGCATCGCGCGCCGCCAGGCATCGGGGTCGGTGAGCGGCACATAACTCGTTTCCACTCCGTAGCGGCCGAACATGTTGAAGAGCTGCATCGTGGCCCCGAACACGCCGGTGGAGGACACGACGTGATCGCCGGCACGGGTGAGGCTCATGAGCGTCGCCATGATCGCCGACATGCCGGAAGCGGTGGCCAGACACGCCGGCGCACCTTCCAGGGCGGCGAGCCGGTCACAGAACATCTGCACCGTGGGGTTCGAGAAGCGCGAATAAACCGGCCCTCGGTCTGTACCCGCGAAACGCGCTGCGGCCTGCGCCGAGTTTTCAAACACGAAGCTGGAGGTGAGGTAGATCGGCTCGGCGTGCTCGCCGAATTGCGAACGTTCAATGCCGGCGCGGACGGCAAGCGTGTCAAAGGAAAAAGAGTCGGACATTGGGTTTCCTGGAAGCTCAGTCACCGGCCACGGCAAACTGAAGGTTCATCTGGCTGAGCGTACGCTCTTCGTCGGGACCTGCGCCGATCGTGACGCGCCCGGCTTCGAGCTGATCGAGATAGTCGGCAGAGATGTCGCCGGTGATGTACTGCCCGTCAAAGCATGATGCCTCAAAACGCGTGAGCGACGGATTGAGGTCGGACACCGAACGCTTCATTGACTCAACCGACTGATACACCAGGGCATCGGCCCCGATGGCATTGCAGATTTCGTCATCGTTGCGCGCGTGGGCGATGAGTTCGCTGCGCGTGGGCATGTCGATGCCATACACGTTTGGAAAGCGCACCGGCGGCGAGGCGGAGGCGAAATACACCTTGTTTGCACCGGCGTCACGGGCCATCTGCACGATTTCGCGCGAGGTGGTGCCGCGGACAATCGAATCATCCACCAGCAGCACGTTCTTTCCCCTGAACTCGACACTCATCGCGTTGAGCTTCTGGCGAACCGTTTTTCTGCGCACCGCCTGGCCCGGCATGATGAAGGTACGCCCGACGTATCGATTCTTGAGAAAGCCCTCGCGGTAGTCGAGTCCGAGCCGGTTGGCAAGCTGCATCGCCGACGGACGGGATGTATCGGGGATGGGCATGACCACATCGATGTCGCCGCGATGGAGAGCGCTGGAGACGCTCTGCGCCAGATACTCCCCCATCCGAAGCCGGGCGGCATACACCGAGACACCGTCGATCAGCGAGTCGGGTCTCGCGAAATACACGAACTCGAACATGCACGGATTGAGCGATGCCGACAGCGCGCACTGCCGCGAATGAAAGTTGCCATCGAGGTCGATGAACACGGCTTCGCCGGGCTGAATGTCGCGTACCAACCGGAAGCCGAGGCCTTCGAGCGCCACGGATTCAGAGGCGACCAGATATTCGGTGCCCGCATCGGTTTCAGCCACGCCGTAGCAGAGCGGCCGAATGCCGAACGGATCGCGAAACGCAAGAATGCCGTAGCCCGCGATCTCCGCCACACAAGCGTAGGCACCACGCACACGCGACTGCAACCCCGTGACCGCGGCAAAGATGGCGTCGGGGTCGAGCGTGATGCCGCGTGCCTTTTCCTGTAGCTCATGCGCCAGCACATTGAGCAGCACTTCGGAATCGGAGGCCGTGTTGATGTGGCGCCGGTCGCGGCGGAACATCTCGTCGGAGAGCTGCGCAGCGTTGGTGAGATTGCCGTTGTGCGCCAGCGTGATGCCAAACGGCGCGTTCACGTAAAAGGGCTGCGCCTCTTCCGAGTCAGAAGCCGAACCCGCGGTGGGATAGCGAACATGCGCGATACCCGACGTGCCCGGGAGCGCTCGCATGTTGCGGGTGCGGAACACGTCTCGCACCAGTCCGTTGGCCTTGTGAAGGCTGAATTTTTTGTTTGACGCCGTTGCGATGCCGGCTGCGTCCTGCCCACGATGCTGCAACAGCAGCAGGCCATCGTAGAGCAGCTGGTTGACGGGTGAGCGTGAAATCACTCCGAGAATTCCGCACATGGCTTGGCTCCGGACGCGGTAAGCAGAAACTCAGGCCGCCTTCAGCATACCCGCGGGACGAAGCGGCAGGTGAGGCATCAGGCGCGCGGTGATTTCATCGAGTAGCGGGCGGCAGCGCGCCCCGTTCCAGGCCGGGTCGCG
>RFXC01000327.1 GCA_009921765.1 Betaproteobacteria bacterium
CCTCGATTTTCTATCCAGGGCTGGTCGGGCTTGCGCTGTTCAGTGTCGCGCTCCCGTTCAACTGGACCACTCCAATCGCCTGGTGGCATGTGGCGCTCATGATCGTGGGGGGCATGGTGAACGCCGCGAGCCATCTCACCTTGATCCGCGCGTTCGAATACGCACCGGCGTCGAAGCTCGCCCCGTTCAGCTACACCCAGATCGTATGGGCAACGTTGGTGGCGTATGTAGTCTTTGGCGATTTTCCCGATGCCTGGTCGATGGCAGGCATTGGCGTGATTGCAGCCTCGGGCATTTACGTGGCCACCAGAATGCGGCGGTCGGGGCGCTAGACAAAGGGCAAAAAGGCCCGGCGAGTCGGCACCCGCCGCTTGAACCATACCGCCGAATCCGCGCCACAAGGTGTGGCGTCCCGTAGGGGATTCGAACCCCTGTTACAACCGTGAAAGGGTCGTGTCCTAGGCCTCTAGACGAACGGGACCTGCAACTGCTGTTGGTGGAGGTAAGCGGGATCGAACCGCTGACCTCTTGCATGCCATGCAAGCGCTCTCCCAGCTGAGCTATACCCCCAACGAAGCCCTCGATTCTATCTTGAGGTTCGAGCCCGTGCAAGTTTCTGACGGGTGCGTGATAAATTGCATTCAGTCCAAACACCGGGAATCCGATCCATGACAGCCACCCTGATCGATGGTGCCGCCCTGGCGCGCAGCCTTCGCGCGCAGGTTGCCGAGCGCGCCGCGGCATTGACCGCGAGGGGCCGCCCCCCGGGGCTTGCGGTCATTCTGGTGGGTAACGATGCAGCATCTGCCGTCTATGTGCGGAACAAGGTGAAAGATTGCGAGGAGTCCGGCATTCGCTCGGTGCTTGAGCGCCTTCCCGAGTCAACCCCGGAAGCAGACCTGCTGGCCCGCATCCAGGCACTCAACGTTGACCCTTCCATTCACGGCATTCTGGTTCAGCTGCCGTTACCGGCTCACATCGACACTCGCCGGGTGATTGAAACCATTGCCCCCGACAAGGACGTTGACGGCTTTCATGTGGCGAGCGCCGGCGCGCTGATGACCGGACAGCCTGGGTTTCTGCCCTGCACGCCCTACGGTGTCATGAGGCTGCTCGAGCATGTCGGCACCCGGCTCGCGGGCGCCGAGGCGGTGGTGGTCGGTCGCAGCAACATCGTTGGCAAACCCCAGGCGCTGCTCCTGCTGCAGGCCGATGCAACGGTCACGATCTGCCATAGCCGCAGTCGCGACCTGGCAACCCACACGCGCCGTGCCGATGTACTGATCGCTGCCGCCGGGCGCGCCCGCATGATCACCGGTGACATGGTCAAGCCCGGCGCAATCGTGATCGACGTCGGCATGAATCGCGACGAAACCGGCAAATTGTGCGGCGATGTCGATTTTGATTCCGTACGCGAGGTGGCAAGCGCCATCACCCCGGTCCCCGGCGGCGTGGGTCCCATGACCCGGGCCATGCTCCTGGTCAATACCCTCGAAGCGGCTGAGCGCAAGCACTGATCACAGATCCGCCTCGCGTACCTTACTGCCTTCATCCCACTGCAACCGTAGCCAACAATGACTGACGCTCCAGGTAACAACCCCCTGCTTGATTTCTCCGGCCTGCCCCGATTCGCGGACTTCAGCCCGACCTGGGTCGAACCCGCGCTCGACAAGCTGCTCGCCGACGCGCGCGCTGCGCTCGAGTCGGTTTGCAGCGACGACGCGCCCATCAGCTGGGCGTCTGTGGTCGTGCCGCTTGAAACGGCCACCGAGCGTCTGTCGCGGGCATGGGGAATCGTTGGTCATCTGAATGCGGTAGCCGATTCCTCCGAATTGCGCGAGGTCTACAACGCGCAACTGCCGCGGGTCACCCAGTTCTGGACCGAACTCGGGCAGGACACCCGACTGCAAGGCCGTTACAAGGCGCTGCGGGCCGGGCCGGACTTCGCCACACTGTCACCGGCCCGCCAGCGCATCATCGACAACGCCCTGCGCGATTTCCGCCTTGGTGGAGCCGAGCTCGTGTCACCGGCTCGGGAACGTTATGCAGACATTCAGGACCGGCAGGCAACGCTATCTCAGAAATTTTCCGAAAACCTGCTCGATGCCACCAACGCATTCGCAGTGATCATCGACGACGAATCGCGGCTGTCGGGGCTGCCGCAGGATGTCCGTGACGCAGCACGCGCCGAAGCCGACGCCGAGGGCCAAAGCGGCTGGAAATTCACGCTCCGGATGCCCTCTTATCTGCCCGTCATGCAATATGCAGAAGACCGGGCCTTTCGCGAGCAGATGTACCGCGCCTACGTCACCCGCGCGTCCGATCTGGGCCAGCCCGCTCTCGACAACGCGCCGCTCATCACCGAAACGCTCGCGCTGCGTCACGAAGAGGCAGAGCTTCTTGGCTACGCGCATTACGCACAGGTGTCGCTCGAACCCAAAATGGCTCGCAGCGCCGAGGAGGTCATCGGCTTTCTGCGCGACCTCGCGGGGCGTGCACGACGCTTTGCGGAACGCGACCTCGCGGAGCTGCGGGGCTTTGCCGCCGACAAGCTGGGGCTACCGACACTAGAGGCCTGGGACATCGCCTGGGCAAGCGAGCTTCTGAAGGAGGCGCGCTATTCGTTTTCCGAGCAGCAGGTCAAACAATACTTCCAGGCACCGCGCGTCCTATCGGGAATGTTCGCGCTGGTCGAGCGCCTGTTCGACCTGCGCATCTCCGAAGAAGCCACGCAGACCTGGCATCCCGATGTCCGCTTTTACCGCGTCGAACATAACGGCCGGCTGATCGGCCAGTTCTACATCGATCTCTACGCGCGGGCCACCAAGCGAGGCGGCGCATGGATGGACGACGCGCGCGGCCGCAAGCGGGTGGGCGACACGCTGCAAACACCGGTTGCCTACCTCAACTGCAACTTCCAGCCACCGGTGGGTGATCGCCCAGCCACGCTCGCTCATGATGACGTGATCACCCTGTTTCATGAGTTCGGCCACGGGCTGCATCATCTGCTCACCCGCGTCGATGAGCTGGGCGTCTCGGGAATCAATGGCGTTGAATGGGATGCGGTGGAGTTGCCCAGCCAGTTCATGGAGAACTTCTGCTGGGAGTGGGAAGTGGTCCGCGAAATGTCGGCCCATGCCGATACCAGCGAACCCCTTCCGCGCGAGCTTTTCGACCGCATGCTGGCAGCGAGAAACTTCCAGGCCGGCATGCAGACGCTCCGGCAAATCGAGTTCGCTCTGTTCGACATGCAGCTTCACGCGCAGCCGCGCGCAGTGCCCGACGCCGCGTCAGTGCAGGCGCTGCTTGATCAGGTTCGCGAGGAAGTCGCGGTCCTGATTCCACCTGCCTGGAACCGGTTCCAAAACAGCTTCGGGCATATCTTCGCTGGCGGCTATGCAGCGGGCTACTACAGCTACAAATGGGCTGAGGTGCTCTCGGCCGATTGCTACGGCGCGTTCGAAGAAGTCGCCACGGATCCGGAAAAGATCAGCGGCGTGGGGCAACGTTTCCTGAGCGAAGTCCTGGCGGTGGGTGGCAGTCGCCCTGCAATCGAGTCGTTCCGGGCGTTCCGTGGCCGCGAGCCCAGCCCTGAGGCGCTGCTGCGCCACAGCGGCATGGTCGAAACCGTCTGAGGTCCGGAACACCGCCATGCAAATCGCCACCTGGAATGTCAATTCACTGAAGGT
>RFXC01000328.1 GCA_009921765.1 Betaproteobacteria bacterium
GCCCTCAAGCTTGAGGGCGCAGCGTCGGTCTCGCTGGGTGCAACCACGGTGGGCGGCGATCTGCAGGTGACTGCTGCGGGTGAGCTCGCGCAGAGCGGTGTGGTCCGCGTGACGGGCAACAGCACCTTCAATGCACGCGACGGTGCCATCAAGATCACCCAGACCACGGGAACCCTCACAGGCGGCGCAAGCTTCGCGGGCAGCGCCTTGCAGATCAGCGGTGCGGTCGCGCTGTCGGCCGGGCCGTCGGCTGCGCTTGAAAACGACGCGGTCCGGGTGCAGTCAGCTCTGCGCGGAAGCACGGCGGCAAACGACGCGCTCACGCTGTCGGCCGCTGGAGGCTCCATCGTGTTCGAGCAGCCAATCGGCGATTCGGCCGACGGGCGACTCGAGGCGCTCACCGTCAACGAGGCTGTCAACCTGACCTTCAAGCGCGACGTGCGGCTCGATGGTGATCTCACGCTGCGCGCGAGCGGCAAGGTTGTCTTCAGCCAGGCGCTGGCGCTCGCTGCGGGCGGACGGCTCATCATCGAAGGCGCGGATTCGGTGGAATTTGCGCAAGGGCTCTCATTCGCAGGCGAGGCGAAAGCCGATGCGGTATCGATCAGCGCCGCAACCGGCGATCAGACCGAGGTGCGCTTTGCTGGCGGCATCCTGCAGGGCGATGCCAACCGCATCGTGCTGACCGGTATCCGATCGGCCAACGTGGGCGTCGCGCCGTCTCAGCAGGGCGCGAGTGTGCTGACATCGCTTGCGCTTGCCGGTCAGGCAGGCGCCGAGCTCAAGATTGCTCCGGCAGTCGCCGGCAGCGCGGTGACGGTATCGGCCCAGTCGCTTTCGGTCAGCAACATCGACGATGTGAAGCTCGAGGTGTCGCTTGATGTCGGAACCCTGACGCTGGGTGCGACATTGGGTCAGATCACCCAGGCGGCGGAAACGAGCGTCCGGGTCACGGGCGCGGCAACGCTGGCGGCGCGCGACACCCTGCTGACTCAGGCGGGCAATCAGTTTGCCGGGCAGGTGACGATTCGTGGTGCGGCTGCGACCGTGGTTGATCAGGACGCGCTGTCCGTGACGCTCGATGCGACCGGCAAGGTGTCGCTCGAGGCGGGCGGTGCGCTCGCGGTCGGCGGCCAACTGGCCGGCGCGGCGGGCAACCTTGAACTTCGGACCCCGGCCGGTGTGAGCCTTGGCGAGCTGCAGGTGGGCGGCGCGATGACGCTTGCGGCTGCGGGTGCGATCACCCAAACGGGTGATGTGCGCGTCGCCGGGTCCAGTGCAATCGGCGGTGGAGCGGGCGGTGCAATCACCCTGGACCGTGTCGGCAACGACTTCGGTGCGACGGTCACGGTGACCGGTCGGTCGGCCACGATTGCCGATCGCAATGCGCTGACGGTGGTGATTGATCTCAGCGGTGACCAGTCGGTTGGCGCAGCCTCGGCCACGCTTCGGGCGGCGGGTACGCTCGCCCTCAGCGGACGCGTGGCCGGTAACCAGGCGACGCTGTCGGCGGGCAGCCAGTCGGGCGAACTCTCTGCCGGCAGTCTGGTGGTGGACGGAAACGCGACGCTGTCTGGTGCTGCGGGCCTTGTCCGTCTGGGTGCGACCCAGGTCAAGGGTGATCTGCTGCTCGAAGGCGCGGTGGCCCAGACGGCGGCGCTCCGGGTGGGCGGTGCAACCGAGATCCGGGCGGCCGGTCGGGACGTCAACCTGTCGCGTGAAGACAACCGTTTCGATGGTGCAGTTCGACTGGAGGCCGCCACGGCCCAGCTGGTTGATCGGGGGGCGCTTGACCTGTCGCTGAAGGTCACCGGCGACGCGTCGGTGAGAGCGGTGGGCGGCGCGCTTCGCGCTACGGTGCAGTCGAGCGGAGCCGACAGCCGACTCTCGATTCGTACCGACCGTGAGGGCGATGCTGCGGGCGAGGTCACACTGACCGACAGCAATATCGCAGGGCGTGTGGACATCGATTCGGCCGGCGATGTTTCCCTGGATTCGCAGGGCGACATCGGTATCGGGCGGATCGAAGCTTCAAAAGGGGCGATCCGGATCACCAGTGGCGGTGCAATTTACGACTCCACCGACGGCTCGGGTATCAACATCCACTCATCCGGCGCGCTGCGATTGTCCGCAGTCGGCGGTATCGGAGCATTCGGCCCCGGAAGCTTGCGGACCGATGTCGGCACCGTCGAGGCGCGGAACGCGGCGAGCGGCGATGTCGTGATCGCCGGCGCCAACGGGCTGCGACTCGGGCCGGACGGCGTTGTCAACGGGTCAGACAAGGGCTGGGTGGTGCTTCTGTCGGACAGCGGGCGGGTTGAGCCTGGCAAGATCGAGGCGCGCAGCGGCCGGTCGGTCATGTTGACCGGCAAGACCGCGATCACGCAGAAGGAAGCGGTGGCGCTGGTCGGGATGATGACCAGCGGCGGGGCCAGCGAGACGACGGCGTCCCCGTTCGGTGAGGCGAAGGCCTCCGGGGCTGCAGCCCCCATCCTTCTGGAAAGCACCGCGAGCGTTCTCTCCGCGGGTCTCAAGGCGGCGACCGAGGGCTTGCTCGGTAGCGGCAGTGCGATCCCGATCACGCAGTTGATGGCAACGCGTGGCAATGCGGCTCCGGTCACCGCCAGCGGCCGGCTGATCGCGGAATCGGCGCCGCAGACGGTCTCCGAGCGGCCTGCGTCCACCGTCCTGGTGCCGGTGTCACAGACCCCGAGCGCCTCGCTGTCGCTTCAAACAACCGATAGCGCGGCCCGTACGCCATCATCGCGGTCGGCTGCAGTGCCGAGCGCAACCGTCGCGCCGGCCCAGGCGCCTGAAGCGCCGCCCGCCGGCAGTCAGGCACTGCCCGCCGACGGCGCTGGCTCGCCTGCCGCGCCGCCCGCAGGCGCACCGGTGCCGGCAGGCGCCTCGCCCGCTCCGGTGCAGCCGGTTGAACCGGCTCAGCCGGGCGACCCGGCAGCCAGCCCCGAGCCAGTCACGCCCTCGCAGGATGGACCGCGCAGCGACCATCGGCAGGCGGAGCCGGTCGATGTTGCAGGCGACGCAGAAGTTCCGCGTCTGCTGACGGGATGGCGTGCGCGGCTGGGCAGCGTCTACGTGGGTCTGTCCGACAAATTGTCTCGCTGGCTCGATCCGAGCGCAGGGGTTGATCAGCGCCAGGACAGGGAGACCCATCCGGCCGCCGCCGAATCCGACGCCACGGCGGACAGTGGTTCGACCGAAGACATGGGGTCGCCCGACCCGGTCGTCGCTGCGCGCAGCGACCCGCCGGGCAGCCGACAGGAGGGCTAGGCCGTGACCCTGTTTTTCCGCGGTTGGACGGGCCAGGCACTCTGGAAAGACAAAGGCTTGAAAATCCGCTATACACGCGATGGCGATAACGGACGCTTTCGGGCGACGCTTCTAAGGGAATGGGTAATGGATCCTAGAGCTTCCATCCACAACAGCGAGAGCGCAGGTTGCAAAGGTCTGGCTGCGCGTGTCACCGCGGCCCTGGCGCTCGCCCTGGCGGGCGTCGCCCCGGTCGCCACGGCACAGACCGCCTCAGCCGCTGCCTCCGCGACCCGCGAGGTCGACCTGCCGCTTGCGCCTTTTGTGCGGCAGATCCGCGAGGCGAACAAGGCGATCCTGTCC
>RFXC01000329.1 GCA_009921765.1 Betaproteobacteria bacterium
CACATTGCCCAGCTCTGCGTGGCTGAGCTCAGGCAGCAGATTGATCTGCGCGGCAAGAAAACCTCGCTCAACGACTATGTCAGCGTGATCGAGCGGTACTTTGTGCCCTACTTTGGTGAGCGGCAGTTGGAAGAGCTCACGCACACGGATGTGCGCGAGTTCGAGCTGTGGCGTGACAGGCAGTTGGTGCGCAGACCCAAGACCAGCACACTCAACAACTTCAGCTCGGCGTGGAATCGCTTGATCGCCACTGCCGTGGAGCGTGGCTTCATCAGCGAGCGTGTGCCCGTGCCCAAGCTGACCAGCCGTGGAGAAAAGGGACGAGCCCGCCCTGGGTTCACTGAAGAAGAAGTCACCCAGCTCTTGGACTACATGGAGACCTGGCAGCACCGTGGGCGCACCAGCGTCGAACACGAGATGCGACCCCTGCTCAGGGACTATGTGGAGATCTTGCTCTACACGGGCATGCGCCATGGCACCGAAGCCATGGGCATCTGCTGGCAGCACATTGAGTGGCACACGGACCGCACGGGCGTGCGCTACCTGCGCTTCTGGGTTGATGGCAAGACTGGTGGGCGTTGGCTGATTGCCAAGCATCGTGCCGTCACAGTCCTGGAGCGCCTACACAGCAGGCAGCGGGCACTTCTGGCCGAGACCTTGGAAGCAACACTCACGCAGCGGGTAAAACACAAGCTGTTCGCATTCAGCACGGGCTATCAGCCGCCAAGTCTGAATGGAACTTTCAGGCGACTCATGCGCGACTCGGGCTTGCTCAAGACCGCAGATGGGCAGAACAGGACCTTGTATTCACTGAGGCACACCTACGCCACGCTGGAGCTGCTTAGAGGCGAAGTGTGTTGGCGCCGACCGAAATTTGAGCCACTAATGAGGGTTGTGCCGATCTAAAACTGAGCCAGGTGTTCAACCTACCCTGCCCGGGTTATCCACAGCGGGCGGGGTGTGCAGGAGTGATCACCATGGACCAGATTGGCTTGATCCGGCGGCTCAAGGGTCGCCAGGGTAAGAGCGAGCGCGAGATTGCGCGCATCACGGGGCTGTCGCGCAACACGGTGGCCAAGTGGCTGCGAGGCCAGGCGCAGGAGCCCAAGTACCGACGTCCGGCGGTGAGCGGCAAGCTCACGGCCTTCGAGGAGCAACTCATTGAGGCGCTGAGGGCTGACGCGCGTCGCCCCAAGGCCGAGCGACGTACCGCCCGCAGGCTGTTCGCCGAACTTCAGGCCGCGGGCTACGCCGGCGGCTACAGCCGCTTGACTGACTTCATCCGCGCCTGGCGGCTGCGCGAGGGGCAGACCGCGGCTGCGGCCTTCGTTCCACTGGCCTTTGAGTGGGGTGAGGCCTTCCAGTTCGACTGGAGCGAGGAAGGCCTGGTGATCGGCGGCATCTACTACCGGGTGCAGTTGGCGCACATGAAGCTGTGTGCCAGTCGTGCGTTCTGGCTGGTGGCCTACCCCAGCCAGGGTCACGAGATGCTGTTCGACGCCCATAACCGCTGCTTCGCAGCCCTGGGTGGCGTGGCCCGGCGCGGTATCTACGACAACATGAAGACGGCCGTGGACCGCGTTCGCAAGGGCAAGGGGCGCGAGGTCAATGCTCGCTTCCGTGTCATGTGCGCGCATTACCTCTACGACCCGGACTTCTGCAACGTGGCCTCGGGTTGGGAGAAGGGGGTGGTCGAGAAGAACGTGCAAGACAGCCGCCGGCGCGTCTGGCTGGATGCGGCAAAGCAGCGCTTTGGAAGCTTCACCGAGCTCAACGCGTGGCTTGCTGAGCGATGCCGGGCGCTGTGGGCCGAGGTGCGCCACCCGGAGCACAGCGCCTTCAGTATTGCCGAGATGCTGGAGCACGAGCGCGCCCATCTTCTGCCCGTGGCGCAGCCGTTCGATGGTTACGTCGAGCGCATGGCGCGCGTGAGCAGCACCTGCTTGGTGAGCGTGGCGCGCAACCGCTACTCCGTTCCTTGCGAGTGGGTCGGTCAGATGGTGAGCACCCGGCTGTACCCGGGCCAGGTGGTGATCGTGGGCGACGACGGCGTGATGGCCCGCCATGAGCGGCTGAGCAACAAGGGCGAGACTCGATACGACTGGCAGCACTACATCCCCCTGGTGCAGCGTAAGCCCGGCGCCCTGAGGAATGGGGCGCCCTTCCAGGACCTGCCCGAGCCGCTGCAACGACTTCGTGGCGTGCTGCTGCGCGAGGCTGGTGGCGATCGTGTCATGGCCCAGGTGCTGGCCCTGGTGCCCAGTGCCGGTCTGGAAGCGGTGTTGGTGGCCGTCGATCTGGCTCTAGAGGGCGTCAGCCCCTCCGGTCGTATGAGCCTGGAGCATGTGGCCAACGTGCTGGGCCGACTCAGCGGTGCGGCGATGCCGCACAGCGCAGTCACGAGCCTGAAGGCGCAAACTCCGCCGCTTGCGGACACTGCGCGATACGACCGACTGCGCACCGGGGCACAGGAGGCCGACCATGCGTGATGTGACGATCGAGCTCAAGGCGCTTCGGCTGCACGGTATGGCCGCAGCCTGGTTGGACCTGCAAACGCAGGCCGGGGCCGAGCAACTGCAGCAGGGTCAATGGCTGATGGAGCATCTGTTACAGGCCGAAGGGGTAGATCGGGCATTACGCTCGGTGAACTACCAGATGCACGCGGCGCGCTTCCCCATCCATCGCGATCTGGCGGGCTTCGACTTCGAGGTCTCGGCCGTGGACCGACAACTGGTGACGAAACTGGTACGCTGCGAGTTCACCGAGGCAGCACACAACGTGGTGCTGGTGGGCGGCCCTGGCACCGGCAAGACCCACCTGGCCACAGCCATCGGCGTGGCGGGGATCGCGCAGCACGGCCGACGGGTGCGCTTTTACAGCACGGTGGACTTGGTCAATGCGCTGGAGAGGGAGAAGGCCGAGGGCAAGGCCGGACGCATCGCCGCGAGCCTGCTGCGACTGGACTTGCTGATCCTGGATGAACTGGGCTACCTGCCGTTCAGCCAGGCTGGCGGTGCCTTGCTCTTCCACCTGCTGTCCAAGCTGTACGAGCACACCAGCGTGATGATCACCACCAACCTGGACTTCGCCGAGTGGAGCGCGGTGTTCGGCGACGCCAAGATGACCACGGCGCTGTTGGACCGGCTTACGCACCACTGCCACATCGTGGAGACCGGCAACGACTCGATCCGCTACTTGAGATCAACCGCCCAAGCCAAGACACGCATGAGGGCCCGGGAGCAGCAACGGGCGTCTGCGCAAAAGGGACAAGGCCCAGCCTAAACGACAAGCCCGGCCAGCCGCTTCGGGCTTCGCCCTGTGCGGCAGGCCGGGCTCTTCAAACCAAAAACGGGGGAACGATCAGGCAGTCAAACTAAACTCATCCACAGCCGGCAAGCACCCGCTGCCGGCTTCCATCCCTGGCTCACTATTGGGTCGGCGCGGTGGCTCAGATTTGCATCGGCCCGCACAGTCCAGTTTTCAACCTCAAGCTGCCCCGGCAAACTACTCACTACCCGACCTAGTCCGTCACTGTGGAGTAGATTCGTCGGGCACGCTTGGCCATTGAACAAGCGGCCACCCGATGCCCCTGTCCTTCA